>NZ_JAMYVM010000006.1:0-320510 GCF_040324035.1 Mesorhizobium sp. M0016
GCGCGCCGATGTTGTCGCCGGCCTGGCCCTGATCGAGCAGCTTGCGGAACATCTCGACGCCCGTGCAGGTCGTCTTGGTCGTCGGGCGGATGCCGATGATTTCCAGTTCCTCGCCGACCTTGACGATGCCGCGCTCGACGCGGCCGGTCACGACCGTGCCACGGCCCGAGATCGAGAACACGTCTTCGATCGGCATCAGGAACGGCTTGTCCAGCGGACGAACCGGCGTCGGGATGTAAGCATCGACCGCAGCCATCAGCTCGCGGATCGCGTCTTCGCCGATGGTCTTGTTGGAATCTTCCAGAGCAGCCAGCGCCGAACCCTTGACGATCGGAATGTCGTCGCCGGGGAACTCGTTCTTCGACAGAAGCTCGCGAACCTCGAGCTCGACCAGTTCGAGCAGCTCGGCATCGTCGACCTGGTCGACCTTGTTCAGGAACACCACGATCGACGGCACGCCGACCTGACGGGCAAGCAGGATGTGCTCGCGGGTCTGCGGCATCGGGCCGTCGGCGGCCGACACCACCAGGATTGCGCCGTCCATCTGCGCAGCACCGGTGATCATGTTCTTCACATAGTCGGCGTGGCCGGGGCAGTCGACATGGGCGTAGTGGCGCGCAGCCGTCTCGTATTCGACGTGCGCCGTCGAAATGGTGATGCCGCGGGCCTTCTCTTCGGGCGCCGCATCGATCTGGTCGTAGCGCTTGTATTCGCCAAAATACTTCGTGATCGCCGCCGTCAGCGACGTCTTGCCATGATCGACGTGGCCAATCGTGCCAATGTTCACATGAGGCTTGTTACGCTCGAATTTACCTTTTGCCATAGTCTCTTTCCTTGGACGGCCTTGACCTTCAGTTCAGTCGAATGCGGGGCGATTAGCGACTACGGCCGAAAAACACAAGTGCCTTGTGGCCGGGTGCGCTGTCCACTCGGTGCGAACCGATGATCCGATTGCGGGGATGTGGCACTGATATAGGAACGCGCGAACGGAAATGAAATGGGGGCTGCGGGCTCCAGCACCTGTTTGCTATTCCCGCTCATGTCCTGTCCCGCCCATGTCCTGGCCTTTGCCTGCCGGATGTGCAGCCGGCGCCTGGCCCATTGCCGCTGCGGCGGCGGTCTGATTTGGTTGCCCCATGCAATTCATACCGACCTCCATACGCGGCCCGCTGTTCATGATCGTTTCGACGGGGTCGTACCTCGTCAACGACACGATGATGAAGCTCGCCACAGCGGGATTGCCGTCCTATGAAGTGCTGTTCCTGCGCGGGGTCGCGGCCACGCTATGGGGCATGCCGCTGCTGTTCCTGCTGGGCTATGGCAGGCAGATCCCATTGATCTTCGACAAACGCGTGCTGCGCCGCAACCTGCTCGAGCTGGCGGCCATCCTTTGCTACGTCGTGGCGCTGGCCAACATGCAGATCGCCGATTCGACCGCGCTCGGGCAGATCACCCCGCTTTTGATGCTGGTCGGCTCCTCCATCCTGTTCGGCGAACGGATCGGCGGCGTGCGCATGGCGCTGATCGGGCTCGGCTTCATCGGTGCGCTTATGGTGGCCCAGCCGACCATGCAGGGCATCTCGGTCTATGCGTTGCTGGCGATCGGCAACGCGGCATTGGCGGCGGCGCGCGATCTTGCCGGCAGGCGGGTCGCGGCCGAGGTGCCGGGCATGATCGTCGCCATTTCCGCCGTCGTGGTGGTGCTGATCGGCGCGGGCGCCGCGCATCTCGTTTCCGAGCGCTGGGTGATGCCGGAAGCCCGGCACCTGCTGCTCATGGCCGGCGCCGGATTCTTCCTGATCTTCGGCCATTTCTTCATCTTCATGGCCTATCGCGTCGGTCCGACCGGCGTGGTGGCGCCGTTCTACTACTGCTTTACCGTCTGGGCGGTCATCTCAGGCGTGCTGGTATTCGGGCAGTTCCCGAATGCCCTGGCGGTCTGCGGCATCCTGCTGGTGGTCGCGAGCGGGCTGACCATCGTCTCGCTTGATGAACGCAAACGCAGGCTGACCGTCGTCGCCTGACCTTCAAGTCAACGCGTCGAAGCAGGTTTGGCCGTCCTGCGGTCAGCCAGTCGGCAGACTGGCGCCTAAAGCGTTCGCTTGCCGGAGAACTGGTGATAGGCCCACAGCACGACCACCGCGCCGATGACGGCGACGATCAGGCTCCAGATGTTGAGGCCGGTCACGCCCGTGGCGCCAAAGGCGCTGAAGATCAGCCCGCCGACGATGGCGCCGACAATGCCGAGCACGATATCCATGATCAGGCCCTGGCCGGTCTTATTGACGATCTTGCTGCCGATAAAGCCGGCGATGACGCCGAGGATAATCCAGCTGATAATGCCCATTTTTCCTCTCCATTCCCCCGCCGGCCGATCATGGTCACATGATTGTCAAAAGCTCAAGCCAACTTGAATTTCCGCCCGCATGCTCCATTGTAGCCGGCGGGACGGGCTTGGCCGTTATGGAGGATTGACCTATGGGACTTTTTGACAACGCCGTACCCGGCGGCAACATCACCAAACCGCTGATGATCGCGCTCGGCGCGCTGCTGGTGGGAAAGATGCTGAGCGGCAGAAGCGCCGAACAGACGAGTGCCGAAGAGACGGGCGAGCCCGCCCAGCCTCAAACGCCAGCCCCCACCGGAACCACGGCCTCAGGGGATGGCGGCCTGCTTGGCGGACTGGGCGGACTGCTCGACAAGCTCAAGACTGCCGGCCAAGGCAATGTCGCTGACTCCTGGGTCGGCACCGGACAGAACCAGCCGATCAACGCCAATGATCTCGGCAAGGCGATCGGCCCGCAGGTCATTCGAGAGATCGCGCAAAGGACCGGACTGGACGAGCAGGAGTTGCTCAAGCAATTGTCCACAGCCCTGCCCGGCATTGTCGACAGACTGACGCCGAACGGACAGGTGCCGCAGCAACACCAGGTCGCGTCCGCTTTCAACAGCTAGACTTCTGCGCCTGCATCACGCGCAAACACGCCCGGCACCGCCTTGCGGCTGTCGGGCGTTGCTGCGACCAGCGCCGCGAACCGCCTGGCAGTCGACGCATCGACCGGCGTGTAGACGGAAACCGAGAAATCACTGTCGCGGCCGCCCGGCTGCAGCGTGGCGAAATCGAACGACATCGCGCCGGCGACAGGGTGCCGGATGGATTTCCGCCAGATCGGTGGCTCGGCGATGTCGCGGCTGTTCCAGCACGCGACGAACGCTTCGCTTGCCGCTTCCAGTGACGAAAGCAGCGCGGCCAGCACCGGATCGCGAGGCATGGCGACTGTGGCAAGCCGGAACTGCGCGACCGCCGAGCGCGAAACCTCCGGCCAGTCGACAAAGCGCTGCCGCCATTCCAGGTCGAGAAACAGCCGGGCGAGCAGGCTGCCGGACCACTCATCATCCGTCTCGAAATCCCCGAGCAGCACCGCCGCCGGGTGGTTCCAGGCGACGACCTGCCAGTAGCGGTTGACGACATATGCCGGGTGCGGCGCCAGCCCGTCGAGCAGGCTTAGCAGCGGCGCGCTGGGCAGGCCTTGCTCGCCGAGCCGGTTTCGCCAATCGAGATCGGGCCGCGCCAATTGGAAGAGATAGGCCTGCTCCGACCGGCTCAGTCTCAGCACCCGCGCCAGCGAGCGAAGCACCTGCGGCGACGCGTTCACCTCCCGTCCCTGCTCGAGCCAGGTGTACCAGGTGGTGCTGATCCCCGCCTCGGCGGCGACCTCTTCGCGCCTGAGGCCCGGCGGCGGCCATTGGCGCCATCGATCCGCGGCAAGCGGCCCCGCCGCTCGCGCAGGAAGCGGGCAAGCTCATCGCGCCGTGGGCCGTCGTATGGCATGCAGTCACCTCCGATACCAGTATAAGCTATAGTCTTGTACTACTTTAAAGGAAAGCTAGGTTGCGGGCGACCGAACATCAGCCCACGGGACTTCGACAATGAACGCGCTCAATGAAATCCGTCAGATCGACTACACCGTCATCTTCGCCCGCGACATGGCCGCCATGCGGCACTTCTACGGGGATGTGATGGAATTTGATCTGCAGCGCGAACTCGGCGACAGGTGGATCGAATATCGGGTCGGCCCGAACACGCTGGCCTTGACCAGCCTCGGCATGATGTTCAACGACACGCCGCAGCAGCGGGATGCGCTGTCGCTGCAGCTGGCATTCCGGGTGGCGCCGGAGATGGTCGCTGCCTGCGCCGAGGCGCTTCAGGCCAAGGGCGTGCAGCCGGTCCTGCCGCTCACCGACCAGGAATGGGGCCACAGAACAGTGTTCTTCCGCGATCCGGACGGCAACGTTGTCGAGATATTCGCTGAGATCTGATGCGGAGTGGGGAGTTTGGAGCGGGTAGCGGGAATCGAACCCGCATATTCAGCTTGGAAGGCTGCTGCTCTACCACTGAGCTATACCCGCATCGTCCTCAAGGTTCGCGGGCTGGCAGTGGTGGAGAGGGTTGGATTCGAACCAACGTAAGCTAAGCTAACGGATTTACAGTCCGTCCCCTTTAACCACTCGGGCACCTCTCCAGCCTGCCGTCGAAGCCTTGCAACGAGGCATTCTCGCCGATCAGGTCGAAACCAGGGTTTTGTCCGAAATCAGCGAAGCGCCTTATGGCGGCAAGGCCAGTGGGTGTCAACCGCACCCCAAGGCAAAATGCGCTGAATTTGACAGCCTGCCCGGCAAGCTGGGTTTCTGCCTGTATCCACAGCCCGGCGACGCGGCTATAGAAGCCGGCCATGAGCAATGACAACACGCCCAAGACCGCCAAAGACACCCATTACGCCAAGCTGCGCCGCGCCCATCGCGACGAGAAGGCCGGCGGCGCGCCCGCCTTCCGGCCGCGCCAGCCGGTGCCGCCGGGCGAGAACGCCGCCGACGGGCTGGTGCGGCTTTATGGCCTGCACACGGTGCGCGCCGCGCTCGACAATCCGCGCCGGCGGATCAGAAAGATGTTGGTGACGCGCAATGCCGCCGAGCGGCTGGCGATCGCCGACCTCGCCGCTTTGCCGTTCAAGGCCGAACTGGTCGAGCCGAAGGACATCGACAAGATCACCGGTTCGGACGCCGTCCACCAGGGCGTGCTGATCGAGGCCGAGCCGCTGAAGCCCAAGCGCCTTGACGCGCTCGGCGATACCAAACTGGTGCTGGTGCTCGACCAGGTCACCGACCCGCACAATGTCGGCGCCATCCTGCGCTCGGCGGTCGCCTTCGGCGCCGGTGCGCTGATCACCACGGCCCGCCACAGCCCGCAGGAATCCGGCGTGCTGGCCAAATCCGCCTCCGGCGCGCTGGAACATATCGACCAGATCGAGGTGAAGAACCTGGCCGACGCGCTGGAACAGCTGCACGAAGCCGGCTTCCAGACCATTGGCCTCGATTCCGATGGGCCGGCCGAACTCGAAACGAGTTTTTCAGGCGAAAAGATAGCGTTGGTGCTCGGCGCCGAAGGCAAGGGCCTGCGCCAGAAAACGCGCGAGACGGTGACGACACTCGCCCGCCTCGACATGCCCGGCGCCATCCGCTCGCTCAACGTGTCGAACGCCGCGGCGGTGAGCCTTTATGCGGCACGGAAATTCCTTGGAAAGTGAATAGTGAATGCTGAATGGAAAGCGTTCTTACCGTCACCGTTCACTATTCACCCACTTCATGCCCCGCCATCCGCTCCAGCGCCCGCACCAGCGCCGAATGATCCTCTTTCGCCCCGCCATTCGCCGCGCACGAGTTGAACAGCTGCTGCGTCGTCGAGGTGTTGGGCAATGAGACGCCGAGCGCCTTGGCGCCTTCCAGCGCCAGGCTGAGATCCTTCTGGTGCAGTTCGATGCGGAAGCC
This sequence comes from Mesorhizobium sp. M0016, assembly GCF_040324035.1. Classification (NCBI taxonomy): domain Bacteria; kingdom Pseudomonadati; phylum Pseudomonadota; class Alphaproteobacteria; order Hyphomicrobiales; family Phyllobacteriaceae; genus Mesorhizobium; species Mesorhizobium sp. M0016. Next base: position 5,827 of record NZ_JAMYVM010000006.1, read on the forward strand.
CGGCGCGAAGGTGCGCTTTATCATGCGCTCGCCATGCACCTCGAGGATGCGCGATGCCGCCAGCCCGCCCATCAGCGCCTGCCGGACCTTGGCGGGGTCGGCGCCGGCTTTTGCGGCAAAGACCAGCGCCTCGGCGACCGCCTCGATGGTCAGGGCTACGACGATCTGGTTGGCAACCTTGGTGGTCTGGCCGACGCCGTTCGGGCCGACAAGCGTGACGTTCTTGCCCATCTTTTCGAACACGGGCTTGGCGCGCTCGAACGCCTTGTCCTCGCCGCCGACCATGATGGTCAGGGACGCCGCCTTTGCGCCGACCTCGCCGCCCGACACCGGCGCGTCAAGATAGTCGCAGCCGAGATCGTTGATTTTCTTGGCGAAAACCTTGGTCTCGATCGGCGAGATCGAGCTCATGTCGATGACCAGCTTGCCCTTGCTCAGGCCGGAAGCGACACCGTTCTCGCCGAACAGCACCTCGGCTACCTGCGGGGTGTCGGGAACCATGGTGATGATGATATCCGCGGCCTTCGCCACTGCCGCGTGGCCGGTGATGCTTCTCAAGCCCTTGGCGACGAGATCGGCCGGCGGCTTCGAGCGGTGGTCGCTGGCAATGACGGCGTAGCCGGCATCCAGGAGATGCCCCGCCATCGGCGCGCCCATGATGCCAAGGCCGATGAAGCCGATGGTTTCCATTGTTTTCTCCTTTGTTGAGGCTGAGTTCCTTCGCGCCCCCTCTGGCCTGCCGGCCATCTCCCCCACTTGTGGGGAGATTGGCAGTTTCGGCGCCTCGCTCACCCTGCAATGTTGGGGAGCGAAAGCCGGGATGACGTCCGATCTCCCCACCTGTGGGGGAGATGGCCGGCAGGCCAGAGGGGGGCGCGAAGGAACGCGACTTCAATCGTAACAGCTAAGCCGCGGCACTCCCCTGCCCGTTAAGCTCCCGAAACCACCCCAGCCCAGCCTCCGTCCCCGCCTTCGGTTTGTATTCCGCTCCGACCCAGCCGGAATAGCCGATCCTGTCGATATGCTCGTAGAGGAAGGGATAATTGATCTCGCCCGTCCCCGGCTCGTGACGGCCGGGATTGTCCGCAAGCTGGATATGCGCGATGCGGCCGAGGTTGGCCTCGATGGTACGGGCGAGATCCCCCTCCATGATCTGCATGTGATAGATGTCGTATTGCAGGAACAGGTTCTTCGAACCGACGCGCTCGATCAGCGCCAGCGCCTGCTCCGAATAGTTCAGGAAAAAACCCGGTATGTCGCGCGTGTTGATCGGCTCGATCAAAAGCCGGATGCCGGCCTGCTCCAGTTTCTCGGCTGCAAACGCGAGGTTCTCGGCTAAAGTATTTTCCAGCACCGAACGATCCACGCCCTGCGGCGCGATGCCGGCGAGGCAATTGACCTGCTCGCAGCCGAGCGCATGGGCATAGCTGATCGCCTTGGCGATGCCTTGCCGGAATTCCGGCGCGCGGTCGGGCAAAACCGCGATGCCGCGCTCGCCGTTGCCCCAGTCGCCGGCCGGGAGGTTGAACAGCACCTGTGTCAGGCCGTTCTTCTTCAGCCGGGCCGCGACCACGTCAGGCGTATGATCATAGGGGCCGATATATTCGACGCCCTTGAAGCCGGCGCGGGCTGCGGCATCGAAGCGATCGAGGAACTCATGCTCGCCAAAGAGCATCGACAGATTGGCTGAAAAACGCGGCATTCTTTTTCTCCTTCTTCTGCTTGGCCCTAGGCGTGTTGAGATTCAGGTCGGGCAGAGTCGAAAACGGTGACTTTCGAAAACCGGAGCGGAACGTACTTTCTGTACGTGAGCACCGGAAGCGCAGGAAGGCGCCGTTTGCAGGCCTGTCTCACCTGAATATCGGCGCGCCTAATCGAGCAACACAATCGCCGTTGGCGCATCCTCATGGCTTTCGGCAAGGTCCTCGAATTCGGTGATCTTGTCGATTTCCGTGCCCATGGAAATGTTGGTGACGCGCTCGAGGATGAATTCGAGCACCACCGGCACCTGGTATTCCTTCATCAGCCGCTGCGCTTCCTTGAACGCGCCGGCGAACTCTTCCGGTTTGCGCACCCGGACCGCCTTGCAGCCCATCGCTTCTGCGACCGCGACATGATCGACGCCGTAGCCGGCCTCCGGATCGTTGGCGCGGTTGACGTTCTCGAAGGCCAGGCTCACCTCGAAATCCATCGCAAAACCGCGCTGCGCCTGGCGGATCAGGCCGAGATAGGCATTGTTCACGACGACATGGATATACGGCAGTTTGTGCTGTGCGCCGGCCGCCAGTTCCTCGATCATGAACTGGAAGTCGTAGTCGCCCGACAGCGCCACGATGGTGCGATCCGGATCGGCGGCGCGCACGCCAAGCGCTGCCGGCAGCGTCCAGCCGAGCGGGCCGGCCTGGCCGCAATTGATCCAGTTGCGCGGCTTGTAGACATGCAGGAACTGCGCCCCGGCGATCTGCGAGAGGCCGATCGTGGTGACGTAGGTGGTGTCACGGCCGAACGACTTGTTCATCTCCTCATAGACGCGCTGCGGCTTCAGCGGCACCTGCTCGAAATGCGTCTTGCGCTTCATCGTCTTCTTGCGGGTCTGGCATTCCTTCGCCCAGCCCGACCAGTCGCGCAGCTTTCCTGCCGTCTTCCATTCGGTGGCGACGTCGAGCAGCATCTTTAGTGCCGCACCGGCGTCCGAGACGACGCCGAGATCCGGCGCGAACACCCGGCCGATCTGGGTCGGTTCGATGTCGACATGGATGAATTTCTTGCCCTTGGTGTAGACATCGACCGAACCGGTGTGGCGGTTGGCCCAGCGATTGCCGATGCCAAAGACGAAGTCGGCTTCCAGCATGGTCGCATTGCCGTAGCGGTGCGAGGTCTGCAGCCCGCACATGCCGGCCATCAGCCGGTGATCGTCGGGGATCGTACCCCAGCCCATCAATGTCGGTATGACCGGAACGCCGGTGATCTCGGCGAATTCGATCAGGAGATCGGACGCATCGGCATTGATGATGCCACCGCCGGCAACGATCAGCGGCTTTTCCGCGGCATTGAGCATCGCCAAGGCCTTTTCGGCCTGGGCGCGCGACATTGCCGGCTTGAACGGGACAAGCGGCTCGTAGGCATCGATATCGAATTCGATCTCGGCCAGTTGCACATCGACCGGCAGGTCGATGAGCACCGGGCCCGGTCGCGACGAGCGCATGAGATGAAACGCCTTCTGCAGCGCCATCGGCACGAGATAGGGCTCCATGACCGTGACCGCCCATTTGGCGACGGGTGCGGCTATGGCGGCGATATCGACCGCCTGGAAATCCTCCTTGTTGAGCCGTGCCCGCGGCGCCTGACCGGTGATGCACAGGATCGGGATCGAGTCCGCCGCCGCCGAATAAAGCCCGGTGATCATATCGGTGCCGGCCGGGCCCGAGGTGCCGATGCACAGCCCGATATTGCCGGATTTGGCTCTCGTGTAGCCTTCGGCCATATGCGAGGCCGCCTCGACATGGCGCGCCAGGATGTGGCGGATCGAGCCCCTCGCCTTCAGCGCCGAATAGAACGGATTGATCGCCGCGCCCGGCACGCCGAAGCCGCAGGAAACGCCTTCCTTTTCGAGAACGAGAACCGCTGCATCTACAGCGCGCATCCTGGCCACGTCCAGCCTCCGCAAATTGTTGGTCGACCGACAATGCCAGTATGGTTTTCATTTTTCAATTTTTTCAGAATAATTTTTCATTTCTAGAAAACGGCTCCTGTCCACTGATTTCGCTGGCTTTTCCGTTTTTCATGAATCCGGGCACCAGAATCTGTGAAAAAGTTTTTCATTGCGATTTCGGCGAAACCGGCGACAATGCCGCCATGGAAACCAGCGAAAAACGCCAGCGCGGCCGGCCGCGCGCTTTCAACGGTCCGTCCGAGGCCGGTTCTGTACAGTCGCTGGACCGGGCCTTGCGCATCCTGGCCATCGTCGCTGAAGGCAGTGGCCTGTCGCTGAGCGAGATTTCGGCGCGTAGCGAGCTCGCGGCGTCCACCGCCTACCGCATGCTGACGACGCTACAGAACCACGGCATGGTCGAGTTCGATACATCGGACCAGCTGTGGTCGATCGGCGTCGAGACCTACCGCATGGGTGCCGCCTTCCTGCGCCGCCGCAAGCTTGTCGACCGGGCCCGCGTGGTCATGCAGGAATTGATGGAGAAGACCGGTGAAACCGCCAATCTCGGCGTCGCCGAGGACGATTGCGTCGTTTTCGTCAGCCAGGTCGAGACCCATCAGGCGATCCGCGCCTTCTTCCGCCCGGGCACGCGCAGCTCCTTCCATGCCTCGGGCATCGGCAAGGCGGTGCTGGCGCAGCTCGAGCCGGAACGCGTCGCCGCCATCCTGCGCAAGTCGGGCCTGCAGCGCTTCACCGACAAGACGCTGTCCGACATTTCGGCGCTGGCCCATGACCTGGCTGTCATCAAGCACCGCGGCTGGTCGGTCGACGACGAGGAGCGGCATCCCGGCATGCGCTGCGTAGCCGCCGCCATTTTCAACGAGTTCGGCGAGCCGATCGGCGGTGTCTCGGTCTCCGGACCGACGGTGCGGGTGACGATGGAGCGGCTGGACGAGATCGGGCCGCTGGTGCGCGACGCCGCCGCTGAGGTGACGAGGATGATCGGCGGGTTCCGATTATAATGCGGAGAACGCTTCAGCTTTTGCTCGCCGCTTCACTGTGCGGATGCGTGGCGACGGCGCCCGAACCCGCCCCTGTCTCCCAGCAAGTCAGCGAGATTCCGATCTCGCTCGCTTTGGAGGAGACAATCACGATCGGCATTCGCCAGCATTTGCAGGATCCTGTATCCGCCAGATTCGGGCAGATGCGTGCCGGCGAGCGAACGCTCGACGGCCGCCGCGAAATCCTGGTCTGCGGCCATGTCGCTGCAAAGACGTCGTCCGGTGGTCATACAACAGACCAACCGTTCGCCGCCAAGATCTATCCGGATGAAGGAAGCAGCTTCGAACTCATCGCCATGGGCGATCAATCGCAGAATGCGAGTGTTGCCCGCATCTGCCGTGCAGCGGGATTGCCGATCTCCGAACCGTAGCCCGCACCGCGGCGCGCTCAAATCAGGAAGGAGGGGCTGCGTACAGCCCCTCCTTTCCGTGTGGGGGTGCCTCCTCCTAAAGGCGGCAATAGTGGCGGTAGCCGTCATAGCCGACATAGGTGTCGGAGTACGGATCGTAACTGGCGTAGCGGTTGGCGCAGCGGCGGACGTGCCAGGAGCCACCCTCGTCGTCGACATAGACGGTGCGGGGCTGCTGGTTGAGCAGGCTGCCGAGCACGAACCCGCCGACGCCGGCGGCGATGCCGATGCCGATTTCGCGGTTGTGGTGATGGCTGTGGGCGGCCGACGGCTGGACGGTGCCGACCAGCGAGGTGGCGGCGACAGTGCTGGCGATAAGAGCGGAAGCGATTTTGCGCGTGAACATGACGATCTCCTTGTTTCGTTGCGAGAGGCGATCCATCCGCCTCTTGATGATGGGTCGTCGCGACGAGAAAAAAGGTTCGAAGGTTTTTGAGATTTCTTCTCGGGTCCGGCAAAAATCTGCTGCGTGCCGGTTTCATCGCTATCGAGGCCAAGCAAAAAAGGGCGGCCGAAGCCGCCCTTTCCGCGAGGCGGTCGTCTCGCTCAAAGGAAGATGATCACCTTGCCATGATGATGCTTGTGGTGGTGGTGCTTGTGGTGGTGGTTCCACCACCACCAAGGCTTGTCGTGGTGGTGGTGCTTGTGGTGGTGGTTCCACCACCACCAAGGCTTGTCGTGGTGCTTGTGATGATGGTGGTGGCTGTGAGCGGAGGACGACTGCACGGTGCCGGCGAGCGCGCCGGTGGCGACGAGAATGGCGACGAGGCCTGACGTAAGAGTGCGCTTCAACATGATGATCTCCCTGGTCGAGGCGACCATTCGCCTCTGGAGATCAGTCGTCGCGGTGCGGCGAAAGGTTCGAAGGTTTCAGCGAGTAGCGAGTAGCGAGTAGCGAGTAGCGAGTAGCGAAGTGGCTTTCGGGAGTTAAGACTTCCCTATTCGCTACTCCCTATTCGCTATTCGCTCCCGTCACCCCATGCCCGTAACGTGCCGCAGCCAGAAGGCCAGCACGATGAAGCCGATGATGGTGGCGACGCCGGTCCAGTCGATCTTGGCGCTCTTCACATCCTTGATGAGCTTCACCACGAGAAACCAGGCGATGACGACAAGCGGCAGGATGATGACAAGTCTGATCATGCGACACCCCGTTCGATGCGTTTGCACCTGAGAGATATGTAGGGATCGCATTGGCGGTTTTCAGCATGGCGGCCCGCCCACCTCGGCGGCGTCCATCAGCGATCGAAAACGGAGTTTTGTCTTTACTGGCGCACCAAATATGCTAACCGGAGCGCCGTGCCCTTGTAGCTCAGCTGGTAGAGCAGCGGTTTTGTAAACCGAAGGTCGGCGGTTCGATTCCGTCCGGGGGCACCACCCCTTCGCTCTTCGAGCTTCGGGTGGCAGGCCACCCAAAGCTCGTTAGACGAAGGAGGACTGCCGACGGATCTATTCGGCGGAGCTGGCAGCACGACATCAGGCCAACTCGCAGCCGTCGGACCTTCTAGGAAAATGTCGCGGCCTGTATGGCCGCCGTATCGCCGAACGTGTTTCTCACCCTAACCGACCTGTAGACGTAGGCGGCCCAGATCCCTGTGACTATGAAGGATGCCAAAGGTGTAACCAGAGCCCCTCCGGCAAGCAAACGGTTTACCGGGACACCAAGCACAATCGATATCCAAACTGCGTCCAGTATGAACAAGAGAGGGATCGCAAACCACAGACATATGAACAGCTGCGGGAAGCGGTGGCTTCGCCGCAGCATCGAAACAAGCACGACCAGCTGAAGCACCAGAAATGCCAGATTGAGGGCTGCCTCGCCATAGATGGCCAAGGCCCCGTTGGGCACTGTAACAAGCTGTTGGTAGGTTTTGACCAGACTGGCCATATCGATAAGTGTGCGCAACGGCGAAAGGGACAGACTGATCGCCAGCAGGATCAGCCAGCCGCCGAACCCCACGAGGTCATCTGGGCTCTGTGAGGATTTGCGCGACGACCGGACGGCGAAGAAAACCGGCACACCAATCAGCAACAGAAGTATCAGCCAATGCCACATCTACCCACCCTCGAATGCATCCTTAGGTTGTTTAAATCGCACCTCTGGATTGTGCAAGCATTTTTACAGAGATCAAGGCATCGTAGAGATTTTCGGGTTTAGGTTTGCAGAGGACGCTTTCCGTCGCTCGCAATGGCCGCATCTCACCCCAAGTCAAAAATGCCGCGGAAAGGCCTGGTGCAGCAGGAGCAGCATGGTCTTGCGCAGCACGTCGGTGTCGCGGCTGGACGGGTTGAGATGGTCCCAATACCAGGCGCCGTGAACCAGATAATTCAGGCTCTCCGACAGCGTGTCTATGTCGACGCCGGTGTAACCGCCGCTGCGCGAAATCTCGATCAGCAGTTCGCGCGCTTCGGCCGTGTAGGCGAGATCGCTCGGCAGGCCGATTTCATTGTAGATCTGCATGCTCTTGCGGTCGCTGGAAAAGACGACGAAGACCGAAACCCATTTTGGATGCTGCCGGGCAAAGCGCTGCGCGCAATCGACCGCGCCCAACACCCGCTCTACCGGCGACAGGCCGGGCGCCCGCACCAGCGTCAGCCACACCGCGTCATATTGGTCGCTGAGATATTGCAGGACGGCCCGAAACAGGTTCTCCTTGCTGCGAAAATGAAACACGACCAGTGCGTTGGACGAGCCGACATGCCCGGCAATGCGCTGCATGGTGACGCTGGCCAGCCCCTCCTCCGCGATGAGCTCGATGGTGGCGTCGATGATGCGCTGGACGCTCGCTTCGCCGCGCTCGCGCCGGCGGTCCTTGGGCGCGGCGTCGTTCGCCGCACCCTTGGCCGCCTTGCTTTTTCCCGCATCCGGAGTGGCTATGCGTTGCGCCATTGTCGTCAGGCCTTTCCCCGGCGGCCGAAACATCCCGCCGCTGCCTTGGCATGCCGGCGCCCTGCGGACTCACAGCGTCGGGCGTGTCCCGGCATTCGTGTACCACTGACCACGAGCCGTCTCATAGGCCATACCCGCCCGGAACACGTCAGCGTCGCTATAGGTGCGGCCGACAATCTGGATGCCTGTCGGCACGCCGTTGGCGGCGCGGCCCGACGGGATCGACAGAACCGGGCAGCGGCTCAGCATGTTGAACGGCGTCGTCATCACCCAGCCCAGCGACGGGTTCACCTCTCGTCCATTGATCTCGACCTTGCCTTTGGTCTGATCGAATTCCGCCGGCACTGCGGGAAGCGCATTGGTCGGGCAGATCAGCACATCGTATTTTTCCAGCAACGGCCCCAGCGTCTGGTACATCCTGGCCGCCACGTCCAAAGTTGCGACAAAGTCCGTGGCCTTCGACTTCTGGCCGTCCTGCGCAAACTGCCTGGCATAGCTGGTCATGTCCTTGCCGTGCTTGGCGAGCAGCGGCGACAGCGAGGCGCCGAAGAGATGTTCGAGATAGGCCATGCCGGCCTTGAGCACCTCGTCGCCCCAGCCGAGGTCCACCTCCTCGACGGTGGCGCCGAGCGAGCGGAACACATCGCAGGCAGCGAGCGTGTTCTTGCGCACGTCCGCATCCACCTCGAAGGACCCGAGATCCATGGAGAATGCGATCTTCCAACCCTTGATCGGCTTGTAGTCGAGCGGCAGGCGCAGTTTCGGGCGCAGCGTGGCGATGTCGAGCGGGCTCGGCCCGGCCATGACGTTCTGCAGCAGGATCGCATCCCCGACGTTTCGGGCCAAGGGCCCGGTGTGGCAGTAGAAATCGAGATTGAACGGCGGCTCATCGGGATTGCGGCCGTAAGGCGGCTTGAAGCCGACCAGGCCGCAGGCCGAGGCAGGGATGCGGATTGAGCCCGCTATGTCCGAGCCGGTTGCGATCGACGACGTGCCGGAGGCCAGCGTTGCCGCCGAACCTCCCGACGAACCGCCCGGCGTGAAATCCGGGTTCCAGGGGTTGCGCGTGACGCCCCAGCGCTTCGACCAGGTATAACCGGCGCAGCTGAATTCGGGCGTCGCCGTGCGGGCGTGGACGATGCCGCCGGCCTTCATGACACGCTCGTTCATCGTCGAGGTATGGCCGCCAAGCGCGTCCCCGGACAGCAGCGAGCCATGCGAGGTCGGCTTGCCCTTGATGTAGCTCTCATCCTTGATGCCGATCGGCAGGCCCTCGAGCGCGCCGGTCCTGGCGCCTCTGGCGTATTTCGCCTCGGCTTTTCTGGCGAGATCCATCGCCTCGTCGAAATGCGTGAAGGTGAGGCAATTGATCGTTTCTTTCGTCGCCTCGGCGCGGCGGATGGTGGCCTGCATCAGTTCCACAGGCGACAGTTTCTTCGCCTTGAACAGCCGCAACGCCTCGCTGGCCGGCATGTAGCAAAGGTCGAGATCGGACATCGAAAATCTCCCGCGGCGGCTTTACGGCATCTGGCATTGGCGATGGCAGGGCCGCGATCCGCGGCCCGATGTTTGGTGGTCAGCTTCGGCTGGCGGGGCCGCTATTTCTGCAGATCGGTCCAGATCCTGGTGTAGAGCGCCTGGACGTCTGCGGGACAGGCCGGCATGAATTGGCCCTTGTCGGCAAATTCGGCCGGAACATCCACTTCGGGCGCGCCCTTCATATCGGCCGGCAGGAAGGGCTCGGAGCCCTTGATGCCGTTGGCGTAGTGCGCGAAGGCCGAGATCATCGCTGCATTCCTGGGGTCCATGATGAAATTCTGGAAGAGCTTGGCGTTCTCGACGTTCTTGGCATCCTTGAGCACCGCGACATTGTCCATCCAGATTGGAAAGCCCTCCTTGGGATAGCCGTAGACGATCTTGTCGTTCTCCAGCCGCTCGCGCAGCGATATGCCGTTCCAGTTGACGCCGGCGGCAATGTCGCCCCTGCCGAGACCGTCAACGGCAGCGTAATCGAGCGACAGCCATTTCGCTTTCGCCTCGATGAGCTTGTCATGCACCTTCTTCAAAAGCACCTTGTCGTCGGTGCAGTACTTGCCACCCTCATAGGCGATGGCGAGGAACATGATGTCTCCCATTTCGGGCACGACATTGATCTTGCCGACGAGTTCCGGCGGCGGATCGAGGAAAATCGCCGAGGTGTTCGGATCGCCCGCATAGACCGATTTGTTGACCGAGATGCCGGTCGTGCCCCATTGCCACGGCACCGAATATTTGCGGCCGGGGTCGAACGGCACGTCGACCCATCTCGGATCGACGTTTCTAAAGTTCTCCATCGTGTTGGGATCGGTTTCCAAGAGCAGGCCTTCGCTGATCCAGATCGGCATCACGCTGGCCGATGGAACGACGATGTCATAGCCGGAAGCGCCCTGGCGGACCTTGGCCAGAGCCGTGTCGTTGGAGTCGTAGTCGGTGACGGTAACCTTGACCTTGTAGGTTTCCTCGAACTTCTTGATCAGGTCCGGGCTGGTGTAGTTGCCCCAATTGTAGACTTGGAGTTCGCCCTCGGCGCGGGCAATGCCGGTCATCGCCAGCAGCGACAGGCCGAGCGCCGTCGCGGTCGATTTCAACTGCATGCTTGTGTCTCCCATTGTTGGGACCGGCGGGATTGCGCCTCGAGTCCCTAAGTTCCCTTCGTCCTGGTGATCATTCACCGGCGAATGCCGGCTGACCAACTCGGTATGTCGGGCAACGGTATTAATTACTAAACATACAGTCAATATCTTTTAGCGACACAACTGCATCATCGGCACCGGCAGTGCGCCGGCGAAGCCGACATGATATGGTCAAGGTTGGGCCATTGATGAATTGGGCAAGCCGTGGCGTGAGCGCCGCAGCCTGCAGGGCTTGGATCACGGTCATGCGCCTTTTTCTGGCGGTCGTGCTGCTGATGACCATGGCGCTCTTCTCCGCTGCGCGCGGCGAAGAGCGGATAGCGCTGGTTGTCGCCAATCCGGCCTCTGAGGGCTCACCGGCAATCGCCAACGCCGACCTCAGTGCCGAACTCGTTGCAGCGACACTACGATCGCTTGGCTTCACCGTCCGGCAGGTGTCGGATGGCGACCGCGCCGATGTCGCGCGCGCCATGCATGATTTCGCCCAATCCCTGGCCAAACCGGACTCCGTCGGCATCTTCTACTATGTCGGCCACACCGCGCAGGCCAACGGCAGGAACTATTTACTGACGCGCGGCACCCGGATCGATTCAAAGGAAACGGTCGACCAGACGGCATTGCCCCTCGATCTGTTCATGCAGGCGCTCGAGGCAACCCCGACATTGAAGGTGGTTCTGCTCGACAATCCCGGCGATGGCCACAACCCTACTTCCGGCGTGATGCAGGGTCTGGCGGCGGTCGATCCCCTCACCCACGCCATCGTCGCTCTGTCGGCCAAACCCGGAACCGTTGCACTGGACGAAGCCCGCCCCGTCACCGTATTTGCCGATGCGCTCACCGCTGCGCTGGTCAAGCGCGGCGCGGACATAGCCATCATCCTCGCCTCGGTCAGGCAAACCACTATCGACAAAACGTCAGGCGCCCAGTGGCCATGGATGGCATATGGCCGCTCGGCAGACGCTGCCTTTGTGCTGACGCCGGACCAGGTGGCCGGCGCGGCACCGGCGCTGCCGCTTGTGCCGGAACCGGCACCGCCGGCGATGGCGAGCGGCGGCTACATCTCCGGGAGTGGCGGTTGGGAGCCTGATGGCAGCGACTACGCCGATGGCAGCGGTCAGGAGCCCTACCCCATGGACGTTGTACGGGGCTCCGGCAGTCCCGATGCCGCGATGGGCGACAGCGCCAAGGAGGCGGCGCTCTACGAGGAATACAAACGCCAGGAACAGCAGCGCCAATTGCAGGAAGAGCAGGCTCGGCAACGATACGAAGAGGAAAAGCAACGTCTTGAAGACGCAGCTGTGGCCGCTGCCCAGAACAATCTCGGCGGGACCTATCCGCAGGATGGCGGAGCCACCGGCGCCGAACCGCCCCCCGATAAGGCAGGGATCCCCCCTGAGGACGGCATGACATCGGCCCCGCCACCCGCGACCGGCGCCGAAAGTCCGCCGGAGGCGCAGGCGCCACCGAAACCAGCGCCGCCGCCCATCGACCAGGCGCAAAGCCCTCCTTCCGGCGGCGCCCTTCCACAACCCGAGACGGGCGCTGTCGAGGTGGTGCGCCATCCAACCATCGATGCGCCGGATGAGATTGTCGCCGGCGAGACGGTGACCGTTTCGATCGCCCTTACCGAAGAGCAATTCACGCCCGAAGTGAAGGTGAAGGCAGCGCCGGGCTCGTCGGTGACGGAAGATGGCGCCCTGGCCATGGCGATGCCGGCGGGAACCGAGCAATGGCCGATCGATATCGATCTGTTCGCCTCCGGCTTCGATCTCGCTGACGGCGGCAAATGGAGCCGACGGACGACGCTCTACCGCCAGGGCGACAGCGACTTCGTCCGCTTCGACGTCAAGGCGCGGCCGATCGCCAAGGACAGCAAGCCGGCCCAGTTCATCGCGCGCATCTACAGCGCCGGGAGGTTCCTGGGATCGGCATCGCGGTCGGTTATCATTCGCCGCACCGCGCCTGTCGAGGCAGCCGCTCTGAGCGCCACAGCCGAACGCTCCGCAGCACCTGCCATGCTGATGCTGGCCGCAGCGGCGCCGCAGCCGGCGGTAACTGGCAATGTGACGCTCGGCGGCGCAGCCGGCGATGACGTCCCCGATCTCGACGTGACCATCCTCTATGACGATCCGAGCGGGCTGGGTTCGGGGCAGATCATCATCCATTCGCCGCATCTGGCCGGTCCGGTGACCGATACGTTCTCGACGCCACCTGAGATGGCGGCATGGCTGGACTCCGAATACCGCCGCCTGCTGCAGCTCGGATTGAGCCTGCGCGGCGCCGTTTCGCTGCAGCAGCCTGCCGCAAGCAGCGATACGGGGGCGCAAAAGCGCTTTGTCACGCTCGCCGCCGAAGGTTTTGGCGATGCGCTCTACCGCGACTATGTGCCGAAACCGTTCAAGGACGTGTTCTGGTCGCTGCGCGGCAAAGGCGAACTCCATTCGATCCAGATCACCTCGAACAGCCCGACGCTGCCCTGGGAATTGATCCGCCCGCGCAGCGCCGACGGCGCCGTCGCCGACGGTTTTCTCGGCATGGGCTACCGGCTGGCGCGCTGGGCTCCGCGCAGCAGTGCCTCACAGGTCGACAACCCGCTCGACCGCATGACCTTCACCGGCGTCGCGGCCGTCGCGCCCTCCTATCTCGACAAGCGCTCGCTGCGCTTTCAGCAGGACGAGATCGCGGCGCTGAGCAAGCTTTACGGCTACCGCCGCTTCGATGGCGATTTCACCCTCTTTCGAGAAACTGGTCGGTGAAGTCTCGACCGGTTTCATTCATTTCTCCGGTCATGGCGAGGTCAACCAGCCGAGCAGTGGCCGGCCGGTCTTTGCCATCGATCTCGTCGACCAGTCGCTCGACCCCGATACATGGGCCGCGCTGGTCGCGGCCGCGCATGGCAAGGGCAATCCGTTCTACTTTTTCAACGCCTGCGACACCGGCCGTTCGCAGATGCTCGGCGGCTTCGTGCAGGGCTGGGGTCCGGCAGTGCTGGCGGGCGGCGCTTCCGGCTTCATCGGCGGCATGTGGCCACTGACCGACCGCGCGGCAGCGGCCTTCTCGACCGATTTCTATGGCGGCATCAGCACGCGGATCAAGGACGGGCCGGTCTATCTGGCCGAGATCCTGCAGGATGTCCGCAGAGAATTCTACCAGACCGGCGATCCGACCTATCTCGCCTACACATTCTACGGCAACGCCAACCTGAGGATTGTCGCGCAGTAGGCGACGGATCGTCGTTGGCAGATTGGCTTCAGCCTACAACGCGTTTTGGGGGCATGGCACGCCGGCGCCGCCGCAGCGTGAGGCCATCGGCCTGGAGCTCATGTCTTCGGACTGCCGCACAAGCTCCGCAAAGAGAAGGGCGAAACTTCCCATCACAAGGAAGACGATAATCAGGCGTGTCACCGGCAATAGACAGGTCTCGACTGGCTAGCCCCCCAGCCACCCATCCTCTGTCGGCTAACATGATCGATCAGGCTTTACGAGTGTTTAAGCTCGCTCTTAACCATCACATTCGCCGTTCCGGCGACATGAAGCGCGAGCCGCCGATTTCGTTTCGCCGCGGCCGCAACTGGCCCGGACGATGCCTCCCTTTGCAGATGCGCTTGCCCATGCTACCCCACGCAACCGCCGCCGACCGCCATCGGCCGACCGCCATCGGAATGTCATGAGCAAAGCCAATCTCGCCTTCGTCTCCTCCGACACTGCCGATGCCAAGGCGGCGATGGAGAGCCTGTCGGCCCGCTATGGCCAGGCATCCTTCGACGACGCCCAGGTGGTGGTGGCGCTGGGTGGCGACGGCTTCCTGCTGCAGACCTTGCGCGACACGATGAGCACGGGAAAGAAGGTCTACGGTATGAACCGTGGCACCATCGGCTTCCTGATGAACGAGTACCGCGTCGGGGGCCTCACCGAGCGCATCGCGGCCGCCGTCGCCGAAACGATCCGCCCGCTGGAAATGCTGGCGTTGACGCATGAGGGCGAGACGGTTTCGGCACTCGCCATCAACGAGGTGGCGCTGTGGCGTCAGTCCTACCAGACGGCAAAGATCCGCATCACCGTCGACGAGCAGGTCCGCATCGAGGAACTGAACTGCGACGGCGTGATGATCGCGACGCCGGCCGGCTCCACCGCGTACAATCTTTCGGCGCACGGGCCGATCCTGCCGCTGGATGCGCCGTTGCTCGCGCTGACCCCGGTCAGCCCGTTCCGGCCGCGCCGTTGGCGGGGTGCCTTGTTGTCAAACAAGGCGACCGTACGCTTCGATATTCTGGAGTCGGAAAAGCGCCCGGTGAACACCGCCGCCGACCACACCGAGGTCAAGGCGGTGGCTTCCGTAACGGTCCGCGAATCGCCGACTGCGACGGCAACGCTGCTGTTTGATCCCAACCATTCGTGGAACGAACGCATTCTCGCCGAGCAGTTTCGCTATTGAGCCGGCGCAAAGAGTGACTACCTAATTAAGCATCGCGATTAAGCTTACGTTTTCACAATCGTGCCAATCCCGCCCGTTTCTGTTGACAAATCGCGGGCTTGCGCCTAATCGCAATACCAATCTTGCAGGCACGCTGTGCTTGCCGCGACGGATGCCGTTGCGCTTCCCCGAACCAGCCAAAGACAGCAACTCTTGTCCTCAGACACCACGACCGCTCTAGAAGCGTTGACCTTTTCAGACCTCGGCCTGTCGCCCAAGGTCCTTTCCGCAGTCACCGATGCGGGCTACACCGTGCCGACGCCGATCCAGGCTGGCGCCATCCCGCATGCCTTGCTCGGCAAGGATATTCTGGGCATAGCACAGACCGGCACCGGCAAGACGGCTTCCTTCGTGCTGCCGATGCTGACCCGCCTCGAAAAAGGCAGGGCCCGTGCCCGCATGCCGCGCACGCTGATCCTCGAGCCGACGCGCGAGCTCGCCGCGCAGGTCGAAGAGAATTTCATCAGATACGGCAAGAACCACAAGCTCAACATCGCGCTGCTGATCGGCGGCGTCTCCTTCGACGAGCAGGACAAGAAGCTGGAGCGCGGCGCCGACGTGCTGATCGCCACGCCCGGCCGTCTGCTCGATCACCGCGAGCGCGGCAAGCTGTTGCTCAACGGCGTCGAGATCCTCGTCATCGACGAGGCCGACCGCATGCTGGACATGGGCTTCATCCCCGACATCGAGCGCATCTGCGAGATGATCCCGTTCACCAGGCAGACGCTGTTCTTCTCAGCGACCATGCCGCCGGAGATCACCAAGCTCACCGAGAAGTTCCTGCATGCGCCGGTGCGCGTCGAGGTTTCCAAGGCGGCATCCGCTGCCACCAACATCATCCAGCGCCTGGTCAAGTCCGGCTCCAAGCCGTGGGACAAGCGCGAGACGCTTCGCAATCTGATAAAGGCCGAAGACGCCGAGCTGAAGAACGCTATCATTTTCTGCAACCGCAAGGTCGAGGTCGCGGAGCTGTTCCGCTCGCTGCTGAAGTATGATTTCGACGCCGGCGCCCTGCATGGCGACATGGACCAGCGCGCCCGCATGCAGATGCTGGCCAATTTCCGCGATGGCAAATTGCGCTATCTCGTGGCGTCCGACGTCGCCGCGCGCGGCCTCGACATTCCCGACGTCAGCCACGTCTTCAACTACGACGTGCCGATCCACGCCGAAGACTATGTCCACCGCATCGGCCGCACCGGCCGCGCCGGACGCTCGGGCAAATCCTTCACCATCGCCACCAAGTCCGACACCAAATACATCGACGCCATCGAGCGGCTGATCGGCAACAAGATCGAGTGGCATGACGGCGACCTGTCGACCGTGGTCGCCAGCGAAGGCGGCGAGGACGAAGCGCCCCGCCGTGGCCGTGGCGCTCCGCGCCGCGCCGGCCGCAAGGACGAGGACCGCAAGGCCCATGATCGCAAGGAGGGTGGCGAGCGCAAGCCGCGCGAACGCCATGCCAAGCGCAGCGACGACGCGCCAGCGGCAGATGCCGCGCGCGAGGAACAGCCGGTGGTAGCCGAGGCCGCGGTCGCCGACATCGGCGAACGGCATCAGCGCAAGGAAGCGATCCGCTCCGAAAACAGCGACCGCAAGGTCTCCGATCGCAACAACGAGAACCGCGCCCCGGAACGCGGCGACACAAGGCCGCAGCGCGCCAGCAACAGCCGCCCTGCCCGCGGCAACAACCGCGGTGAAGACAATGACGGCACCGTCGGCTTCGGCGACGACATGCCGGCCTTCATGAAGATCGTCGCCAAGGTCTGATTCCATGAGCCGCGGCGTCCCGAGGACGCGCGGCTTTCCTGGACGCGATTGGGATGCGAGATCTGGAGCCCGCTCAGGATCAATCAGCGCCATGCGCGGTAATCGCAAGACAGGCTCGATCTGCCCGATCTCTTCCGGCCTGGAGCGCTTCAAATACCCGTCGATGCTACAGGCTTTTGAGTTCCAGGCGGGATGCCAATAAATCCAGAAATGCCCGAACCTTGGCCGAAGATGACCGGCCTTCCTGCCACAAGGCATGGATCGGCACCGGTGCCGGCTCGAATTCCGTCAAAACCAGTTCGACGAGACCGTCGTCGACCAAATGTCTTATCTGCCACAGAGGCGAGAAGCCCAAACCCAGTCCGTGGATTGCGGCGGCATAGACCGAGGTCATCAGATTGGAGCGAAAAGCGCCTGCGACCTTCACGGTCCGGGGTTTCCCGTCGATCTGAAACGTCCATTCACCTGGACGCTCGTTAGCGGTTCTGATGATGCAACTGTGCTCACTCAGCTGGAAGGGATGGGCCGGCCGGTCGCACCGCGCGAAATAGGAAGGCGCGCCGAACACAACGCGCCGCAACGCTCCCAGGCGTTTGGCTTTCAAGTTGGAATCCGGCAAATCGCCGATGCGTATTGCCAGGTCGAGACCTTCGGCGCCAAGATCGGCAAATCCATCGGAAAGTTGAAGATCGACCTCGACCCGGGGAAATGTCCGCATGTATTCCGCGATGACAGGCATCAGGACGTTCGGGCCAAACAGAACCGGCGCCCCGATGCGCAGGACGCCTGCCGGCTCCGATCGTTGATTGATCGCCTGAAGTCTTGCGTCGTTTATTTCGTCGACCGCGGGTTTGATCCGGTTGAAAAAGGCTGCTCCGACTTCACTTGGTGTCGAGCGACGCGTTGTCCTGTGGATCAGCTCGACGCCGACTGATTGCTCCAGTGCCGCCAGGGACCGGCTGACCGACTGCAGCGAGCGGTTCAGCCGATGTGCGGCAGTCGTCAGACTTCCATGCTCGACGATCGCGATGAAAGCCTCGAAATCGTCCATCCGGCTCATGCATTCTCCCGACATTCGACATAATATATCGCAAAAACGGGTAATTGTAACGACAATTGCGACGTCGTACCTCTCTGCAAGTTGTCCCGCGAGGACAGGCTTGATGGAAGGAAATCGTCATGCAAGTAGCCAATCCAACTGTTCTGGTTGTTGGTGCCACAGGCCGAGTTGCGGGACTTGTCGTGCCTGAACTTGTCCGCCGCAATGCCAATGTTCGAGCGCTCGTTCGCGACCCTGCGAATGCCGAAAAGGCCCGGAAGGTGGGGGCATCCGAGGTTGCGACAGGAGATTTGCGAAATCGTCAGAGCCTCGAAAGGGCGGTCGCGGGCGTCGACGGCGTCTTTCACATTGGGCCGGCTTTTGCTCCCGATGAAGCAGCCATGGGCGTTGCCATGGTTGAGGCCGCCACGCGAGCAGGAGTTCGAAAGTTCGTCTTCTCGTCGGTGATCCAGCCTACCAATACGCGACTGAAGAACCATGCCAGCAAGGTGCCTGTCGAGGCTGCTCTCTACTCGACGACGATGGAATATACGATTCTGCACCCTGCCAATTTCATGCAGAACCTCGCAGCGGCCTGGCCGTCCGTCGTTGAACATGGTGTTTTCTCGGAACCGTTTCCAAAGACGGCGAAGCTGGCCCGCGTCGACTACCGCGATGTCGCTGAGGTGGCGGCGATCGCCCTAACCGAAGCGCGATTGTCCTACGCGACCCTCGATCTGTGCGCTGACGGCATGCACAGCCGGGAAGACATCGTTGCGATGATGAGTGAGGAACTTGGCAGACCCATCTCTTCTGGTGAGCCGACATTTGGCGAGTGGGCGGCCGAGGCACGCCTTCCCTACAATGACCGCCAAATGCAGGTGCTGGCCAAAATATACGCCCACTATGCCCACTATGGCCTTGGCGGAAACAGTCTGACATTGCGCGCCGCCCTGGGCCGCGAACCGCGTTCGTTGCGCGGCTTTATTCGAAACCTTGCCCAGCAAATGGCGCAGGCCGCCTGACTGCGCCCAGCCGCGCATACTTCCACTTTTCGAGAAGGAGATAGGTGATGCGACCGTCATCCCACAAGGTTTTGAAATCGAGGAAGCTACCGGCCTCCTACAATGCGCTGGTAATGCCATTCGTACTTTCCATCCTGATGTCGTGCATTGTTTCCGCGGTAGCGACGCTGATCAATGCGGGCTGGACAACCGGTTTCGTGGCGACCTGGCCGTATGCATGGGGAGCATCATGGCTAGTGGGCTTTCCAAGTCTGCTGCTGGTCTTGCCGATCGTGCGCCGTATCGTTGCGGCAATTGTCGATCAGCCGACCTCGTAGGCCTTGATTACGGAGTCCGACATGCCAAACAAGAACGGCCCTTGCGGGCCGCTTTTACCTTCGACTGACGGCTCGCAGCGCCATTGTCGACTGCCGCGACCAGATACCTGTCTTCATGCGGGCAGCCTTCATGCGCGCCGGCCCTCATGCCGATCGTCGTCCGAGCCTGACTCCCGAGCGCTCTCAAATGCAGCCGGCCAGCTTGCACTCTTGGCACGCTCCTATCCTGGCCCGTCCGTCACATCGGGCCGGGCATCATCTTGGTCGGGTTTTCCAGCATCGGAAACTCTGCCTTGCTGCATTTCACGTTCGGGTTGGTCGGACTGAACATGCCGTTCGGATTGTCTCTGAACAGCCAGGCATGAAGGTCGTAGTGGACGAACTCCCTCGGAATGAGCGGATAGTGCCCTTCCATCGGTCCCATGAAGGTCTGGCCAAATAGTTTTGGAGGTTCCTTGGTGTCTGGCGTCAGGGGCACCAGCCATTCCACGCCAACCAATTTCAAGCCTTTCTTGGTCGGCTCGTAGATCAGCACATTGGGGCGCATCGGATCGAGTTTCTGACCGACACTCGGGACGTTGACGAAATGGATGCCCATAGCGCCCTTCGGATAGTCCATTGCGCCCTCGATCCTGTCCCCGCTGTAATAGACGCACCCGACAGTCGACAGATAAAGGTCGCGGACGGCGACCGTGTAGTCTTCATATTTGGCGAGCGATTTCTTCAACGCTTCGATGTCGGCTTTGTTGGCGTCCTCGGCTCGAGCCGTGGCCGCCGCGCACCAAGCAGAGACCAGACCTGTCAAAATGAGGACGCCGCAACGCCCAAGACGAGCTGTTCTTGTCATGCATTCCTCCCAGATTTCCTTATCTGGCCGTGCAGGACCGGGGCCGACTAAGTGACTGCGCGGCCGTTTGTACCGCCCCATCCCCTCTGGAACCGCACCAATGCTAATCCCTTCCAAGGCCTCCGGAAAGGGATTATTAGAAATCTCTAATGCGTTAGACCTTTTGGCGGACCACAGGAGCCCAAAAAGAAAGCGGCCCTTGCGGGGCCGCCTTCGCATTTCGATGCCGAACAATTCAGGTCAGCGGCGAAAGCTGGATCTCGACGCGCCGGTTCTGCGCACGGCCGGCCGCCGTTCCATTGGACGCGATCGGACGGGTCTTGCCGAAACCGGTGACGGCGAAGCGGCGCGAATCGACACCTTGGCCCGAGAGATAGTTGGCGACCGCCAATGCACGGCGCTGCGACAGATCGAAATTGTGTTCGTCGCCGCCGGTCGAATCGGTATGGCCGAACACATCGACCGTGGTCTGCTTGAACTTCTTCAGCACCAGCGCAACCGAGTTCAGCACCTGGTAGAAGCCAGGCTTCACCGCATCCTGGTCGACGTTGAAAGTAATGTCGGACGGCATGTTGAGGATGATCTGGTCGCCGGTGCGGGTGACGCTGACGCCGGTGCCTTCGAGCTGGCGGCGCAGTTCAGCCTCGTTCTGGTCCATGGTCGCGCCGATGGCGCCGCCGGCCAGCGCGCCGATACCGGCGCCGATCAGCGCGTTGCGGCGGTCATTGCCGCCGGCAAGCAGGCCGAGGCCCGCGCCCGCCAGGGCGCCAAGGCCGGCGCCGGCTGCGGTGTTCGAAACCTTCTGCTCCCCGGTGTACGGATCGGTCGTGGTGCAGGCACTCACCAGCACAGCCGTCGCAACGGCGACGAGCACAGTCTTTTTCATAAGGATCGTCCCTCTCCAAAGCGCGGCCTTTGCGGCTCGCGCATATAAGCCCTTCTCCGGTCTTGTAACATGAAATGCGGCGAAAAACCGAGCGGCGAAAGCGGCTTCTCCCCGCTCGCGCCACACTTCCGCTTCGGTGGCTGGTGCTGGCCTACCAGAGGTTCTTGCCGTCAATGACGACCACCTCGACCTTGTCGAGGTCGAAATCGTCGAACAGCCGCGAATTGACTGAGATCTTGGGATTGTCGAAGTCCGGTTTTCCGGTCGACCAGTCCGGCGTTTCGGTGAAGGTGCCGCAGCCGCAAATGGCGCAAAACCCGTGTTTGACGGTCTTCGATCCCCATTGATAGAAGGAAACGTTTTCCGGCGAGCTGGTGAGCTTGAATTGCGACGGAACGTAGTAAGCCCACAGCGAACCGCGCTTGGAGCAGAACGAGCAGGTGCATTGTGTTACCGTCTCGGGCGCCTGCGAAACCTCGAACGTCGTCGCCTTGCAATGACAGCTGGCCTTGATGGTCATGAAAAGCTTTCCTCTCCGTTGCCCGCCACCCATGCGGCAAGGCACCATAAAGGAAGGCTCCTGACAACTGTCTGTCAGCAGGCTCCGGTCGATCGAGCCGAGCGGCGCTCTGGCTGAAGCAGGCCCGTCGTCACCTCCCAATCGTCGTCACCTGCCGATATAGGCGGCCAGTTCGTCCGGCGTCCCGTTTGGGAAAGCCTGTTTCAGAAAATCCAGGAACGCCGACACGCGCGCGCTGAGCAGCCGCCGGGAGGGGTAGAGCGTCCATAGAGAAATTTCGGGGCCGTCAATATCCCCCCAATTCACCAGTGTGCCGTCAGCCAGGTCGTGGGCCACCAACGAAATGGGAAGCCGTCCTGCGCCGATGCCGGCTCGCACCGCATCCCGGACCATGATGAGCGTCGACAAGGCGAGGACCGGCTCGATTCTAAGTGTTGCCCGGCCACCTGGTGTCTTCACCTGCCATGTTTGCCGCTCGCCTGTCCCGCGCGCAACGCCAGGAGCGGCGAGCCCATCGGCCGGGCGAGGAAGGTCCGGGCTCGCCACAACGACCAGGCGGTCGCGGAGAAACGCCCGTCCGACCAGGCTTTCATCGGGATCCGGATTGACCCGGATTACCAGATCGTAGCCTTCCTCGATCATGTCGACATGCCGGTCTTCGGTGGTCACTTCAAGCCTCACCTCAGGATACCTCAGGGCAAATCCCGCGGCGATCCTCCCCATTGCAGTCTGCGAAAAATGCAAAGGCGCGCTGATCCGCAATCTGCCCTTGGGTCTCTGGCCGCCCGAGGCAATCGCCGATGCCGTCTCGTCCAGCTCGGCAAGCAACGCCCCCGTCCGCTCGAAGAGCGCCCGTCCTTCTTCGGTCAGCTTCAGGTTACGCGCACCCCGTTCGAACAGACGCAGATCGAGACTGCTTTCCAATTCGCCAACGCGCCGGGACAATGTTGCCTTGGGCCGGCCGGTGGACCTTGCCGCTTTGCCGAAGCCGCCATGGCGAGCCACGAGGTTAAAATCGGCAAGGGCTAAAAGATCCATGACTGTCCCACCAGTGAGACGACGTGTCTAAAATTGCCGTCTACTGGGCTCTTTGTGAGCCACACATATTGGGGCTGTCAAGCAACCCAACAGGAGAAATTCCATGACCATTCTCGTTACCGGCGCCACCGGCAATATCGGCCGCCAAGTCGTCGAACAGCTCGCCAAGCGCGGCGCCGATGTGCGTGCTCTCGTGCGCGATCCGTCGAAAACCAGTTTTCCGGCAGGCGTATCCGTCGTGCAAGGCGACTTTCTCGATGTCGATTCGCTGCGCAAAGCCATGTCTGGCGTTTCCACGCTGTTCCTCTTGAACGCCGTGGTGCCGGACGAATTCACCCAGGCTTTGATCGCCTTGAATGTCGCCCGATCGGCCGGCATCGAGCGGATCGTCTATCTCTCGGTGATCCACGCTGACGTCTATGTGAACGTGCCGCATTTCGCGGGCAAGTTCGGCGTGGAGCGAATGATCGAACAGATGGACTTCAAAGCTACGATCTTGCGCCCGGCCTACTTCATCCAGAACGATCTGACGGTCGAAGACGTCATCACCGGCTACGGCACCTACCCAATGCCGATCGGCCCCAAGGGTCTCGCCATGATCGATGCCCGCGATATCGCCGAGATCGCCGCTCTTGAGCTGCTGCGTCGCGAACGGTCCAAGGAGCCGCTTGCGTTCGAGAGGATCAACCTCGTCGGTCCGCAGACACTGACCGGGACGGACATTGCCGCAATCTGGTCAGACGTACTCGCCCGCCCGATCAGCTACAGCGGCGACAATACGGAGGGTTTTGAGCAAAATCTCAAGCAGTTCCTGCCCGCCTGGATGGCCTACGACATGCGCCTGATGGGCGAGCGTTTCTTTACCGACGGGATGCTGCCCGAGACCGGCGACGTCGAGCGCCTGACGGCACTTCTGGGTCGCCCACTGCGGCCGTATCGCGACTTCGCCTCAGCACTCGCTGCTTCCGTCTGACGCAAGCGCCTTCAGCACCAAGGCCGGCCTTCCGATGAGAACTGCCAACAGAACTCAGTAGGAACGCGGTGGCACGAACAGGCAGATCGTCTTGCCTGCGTCGAGGCCGGCCTGGTGCGCGCACCAGTGGAAATCGCCGTCGGGTGAGTCCTTGACCCGCTTGTCGCTCATCGGCACGACCTCCCCCGTTCCGGCGATGACATAGCCCTCCGGCTTTTCCAGCACCTCGCCGGTATGGGTGGTACGGCAGTCGTAGTTTGCGCAGCAGGCGAAGGGATAACTCCAGCCTTGCGGCTTCGCCGCCGTAGGCTTGGCGTCATGGGCGAAGGCGGGTGCGGTCAGCACCGCAGCAAGCATCGCGATTGCAAAGATCGGGGTCACGAACAAGGAAAACAGGAGTCGGCCAGCCGGTTGAACGGCTCTGGCCGATCGGAGAGTGGCAGCAGACATGGAAGCGTTCCTTTCAAACGAGCATCAAGCGTTTCGCTTGCCCGTTCCCGGAACGTGTCTTCCCAGTGGCCGGATCGTCAGGTCGCAGATATGCCGCGTCCGGCCATAAATGCTTTTTCTCTTCCAGCCCTCGGATGCTGGGCTGATTCCTAGGCTGGCGCAAGAAGTTGCTGCGCGAGGCCGCCACATCTACGCCGCTATCTGCAACCGCTGACGAGATCCAAGGCCAGGCTCAACTCCCGGCAGACGGGCATCGAAACAACGGGATTGGCCGAATGTGGTTCCAGCCTATACTTCGCCTGGACCGGCGACCACATGCCCTTCATATTGCGGCAAGTCGTCGGCGATGGTGAACCATGGCGCTTTGGAGCCGACGAAGATGTGCGCGGTCGGCCGGATCGTCGGATCGTCGACCAGCGTGCCCATGGCGACATGGACATAGGCGCCGTCGCGGACCAGCGAATACAGCAACGAGCCGCAGCGGCTGCAATGCGCATCGTGGCCGCTGTCATCGCCGAAATGGATGAGCCCGTGATGCCCTTCGGCAAGGGCAAGTTTCTCGCGCTCGATGCCGGCGAAGGGCTTGAAGGCGGAACCTGTGGTGCGCCGGCAGTTCGAACAATGGCAGATCGCGGCATAGACGAACTCGTCCGCCACTTCATACTGAACCGTGCCGCAAAAGCATTTGCCGGTGAGCCTGCGAGTCATGGTTCCTCCTTCGCTCCCCCGCCAAGGGATGTTCTTATTCAAGAAAGTGGCGGAAGCGCAGGTATCATCCATTCGCAGGCCGGCCTCAGCTGAATATGAACATATCCTAGTCGAGGTCGGCCACGGCTTCACCGGCACCGCCCTCGATGCGCTGCGACAACGAGGCTTCCATGAAGTCGTCGAGGTCGCCGTCGAGCACGCTCGACGGGCTGGTGCTCTCGACGCCGGTGCGCAGGTCCTTCACCAACTGGTAGGGCTGCAGCACATAGGAACGAATCTGGTGACCCCAGCCGATGTCGCTCTTCGACGCTTCTGTGGCATTGGCCACCGCTTCGCGCTTCTTCAGCTCTTCCTCGTAAAGGCGCGAGCGCAGCATTTCCCAGGCCTTCGCCTTGTTCTTGTGCTGCGAGCGTTCGGCCTGGCAGGCAACCGCGATGCCGGTGGCGATATGGGTGATGCGAACCGCCGAGTCCGTGGTGTTGACGTGCTGGCCGCCCGAACCGGATGAGCGGTAGGTGTCGATGCGTACATCGGATTCCGAGACGTCGATCTCGATCCTGTCATCGACGACCGGGTAGACCCAGACGCTGGAGAAGGACGTGTGGCGGCGCGCATTGCTGTCATAGGGTGAAATGCGGACCAGGCGATGAACGCCCGACTCGGTCTTCAGCCAGCCATAGGCATTGTGGCCCTTGATCAGGAGCGTGGCGGACTTGATGCCGGCCTCTTCGCCGTCATGGACTTCCAGCACTTCGACCTTGAAACGGCGACGCTCGGCCCAGCGCGTGTACATGCGCAGAAGCATCGAGGCCCAGTCCTGGCTCTCGGTGCCGCCGGCGCCGGCATGGACTTCGAGATAGGTGTCGTTGGCGTCGGCCTCGCCCGACAGCAGCGTCTCGACCTGGCGGGCCTTGGCCTCGCCCTGCATCGAGCGGAGGGCTGCTTCCGCCTCGGCGATCACGCTCTGGTCGCCCTCTTCCTCACCCAGTTCGATCAGGCCGATATTGTCTTCCAGCGCCTGAGTCAGGCTTTTGACGCCGGCGATCCCGTCTTCGAGGCCCTGGCGCTCGCGCATCAGCTTTTGCGCTTCCAGCGGATCATTCCAGAGGCTGGAATCCTCGGCGCGCACGTTCAGGTATTCAAGCCGCTTTATAGCCTGATCCCAGTCAAAGATGCCTCCTCAGCAGGGTGATCGCCTGCCTGATCTCGTCGACAATATTCTGCGTTTCCGCGCGCATGGCTGGTTGTTCTGTCCTGTTTTTGAAGTGGCGCTTGGGTCGGCGCGATACATAGGCACGGCATTGCTGCCTGTAAAGCGAAATGGGCCGGCTCAACAAGCCAGCCCACTCGACGTAAAAAATCAGGTCGTCAGTAGAGTCCGCCGCCGGGTGCCTGGATGGCTTCCGTAGCCTGCGGCGATAGCGGTCCGCCGGCGCCGTTGGACCCGTCGGCGCCCATGCCGATCACCCAATAGCTGTCGGCTGGGCCGGTGCCGGGCTTGAAGGCTTCGATGATGGTGCCGGGATCGCCCGACGCGGCACGCATGCCGGTCTTGCGGTTGATCGCGACCAGGTTCATGCCTTCCGGCACCTTGAAGTCGACATTGGGCGTGCCGTCCAGCGCAACGCGCATGAAGTCCTTGAAGATAGGCGCCGCCAGACCACCGCCGGTGGCGCCATGGCCGAGACCGCGTGGCGTGTCGTAACCCATGTAGAGGCCGACGACGAGGTTCGGCGTATAGCCGATGAACCAGGCGTCTTTCTCGTCATTGGTCGTTCCGGTCTTGCCGGCGATGTGGCGGCCAAGCTCGGCGATGGTGGCGCCGGTGCCGCGCTGGACGACGCCTTCCATCATCGAGGTGATCTGGTAGGCGGTCATCGGATCGAGCACCTGCTCGGAATTGTCGACCAGTTCCGGTTCGGGCTGGTTGTTCCATTCGGGCGCATTGCAACCTTCGCAGCCGCGCTCGTCCTGCTTGAACACGGTCTTGCCGTAGCGGTCCTGGATGCGGTCGATGAGCGAGGGTTTGATCGACTTGCCGCCATTGGCCATGATCGAATAGGCCGACACCATGCGCATCACCGTCGTCTCGCCGGAACCCAGCGCCATCGGCAGATACGGCGCCAGATGGTCGTAGACGCCGAAACGCTCGGCATATTCCACCACCAGCTTCATGCCCATGTCGTTGGCGAGCCGCACCGTCATCAAATTGCGCGACTTTTCGATGCCGGAGCGCAAGGTCGCGGGGCCGGCCACCGTGCCGTCATAGTTCTTCGGCGTCCAGGTCGTGTTGCCGCTCTGGATGGTGATCGGTCCGTCCATGATAACCGAGGCCGGCGTATAGCCATTGTCGAGCGCGGCCGAATAGACGATCGGCTTGAAGGACGATCCCGGCTGGCGCATCGCCTGCGTGGCGCGGTTGAACTCCGACTGCGCATAGGAGAAGCCGCCGACCATGGCCAGCACGCGGCCGGTATGTGGATCCATGGCGATCAGGCCGCCCTCCACTTCCGGCACCTGGCGCAACGTGTAGGCGCCTTCCGACCCTTCGTTCTTCTGCACGAAGATGACGTCGCCGGGCTGCAGTACATCGGCCGGAGACTTGGCCTTGACCGTCTTGCCATCGACCACATGGCGCATGGCAAAGCTCATGTCTTCCTTGCTGACGGCGCCTTCGACGCGTTCCTTGACGATATCGCCCGAAATCTGCCGCGTCGGCTGCAGGCCGATGGAAAGGCCGGTCGCCGAGCTGTCGAGCACGACGGCAAGCGACCATTCCGGCACGTCTTCCAGCCCCTTGACGTTGCCCAGCGCCACGCCCCAGTCGCCGGAAGCATCGATATGCGTCACCGGTCCGCGATAGCCGCGCAGCGTGTCGTATTTGAGCAAGCCGTTCTGCATCGACTTGCGGGCGATGAGCTGGATCTTCGGATCGAGTGTTGTGCGCACCGAAAGGCCGCCCTCATAGAGCGCGTTCTCGCCATAGCGCGAGATGATCTGGCGGCGCACTTCCTCGGTGAAATATTCGCCCGCAAACAAATAAGAGCCATTGCGGCGCGGAGTCACGCCGAGCGGCTCGGCCTTGGCCTTGTCGCCTTCCTCGCGCGTCACGTAGCCGTTCTCGACCATCTGGTCGATGACCCAGTTGCGGCGCTCGATGGCGCGGTCGGCATGCTTGAAGGGATGGTAGTTGTTGGGCCCCTTCGGCAGCGACGCCAGATAGGCGGCTTCCGCGACGGTGAGTTCGTTGACCGACTTGTCGAAATAGGTCAGTGCCGCGCCCGCAACGCCATAGGCGCCGAAACCGAAGAAGATTTCGTTGAGATAGAGCTCAAGGATGCGGTCCTTCGAATAAGCCTGCTCGATGCGGAAGGCCAGGATCATCTCCTTGATCTTGCGCTCGTAGGTCTGGTCCGAGGACAAGAGGAAGTTCTTCGCCACCTGCTGGGTGATGGTCGAGGCGCCGACCTGGCGCCTGCCCGAACCCAGATTCTGCAGGTTGACGTAGATGGCGCGGCCAAGCCCGGTGATGTCGATGCCGGGATGGTTGTAGAAATTCTTGTCCTCGGCCGACAGGAACGCCGCCTTGACCCGGTCCGGAACCGCCTGGATCGGCAGATAGAGCCGCCGTTCGCGCGCATATTCGGCCATCAGCGAGCCGTCGGAAGCATGGATGCGGGTCGTCACCGGCGGCTCGTACTTGGCCAGAACCTCGTAGTCGGGCAGGTCTTTCGATAGATGGCTGATGTATATCGCCACGCCCGCGGCGACGATAAGCGCCAGCGTCGTGCCGATACCAAAGAAATAGCCGATAAGACGAATCATGCCCGCTCCAGTCCGAGGTCCGGGAATTTCCTAGACGAAGCCGCCTTTCGCGCAAGCCTTCGCAACTGTCCCGATCCGTGATGGAAAACCCATGTCGCCACCATGTGGGCAAAATACGGCAGTGCCCGGTTTCGGCATCCCCCACCGGAAATAAAAGCGCCTGGTGTTGTCGGCGTGCAACGCTGCCTCCGGTTGTGGGCGGCGGCGACCATCTCAGCCTCCGGTTCCCGTTCCCATCTTGGCGGAGGCAAACAGGGCGACGGCATTGGTGATGCTCTGCGCCGCCTTGCCGCGCCAGTCGGCGTCGAGCAGTTGCGCCTCATCCTTGGCGTTGGAGAGATAGCCGAGTTCGACCAGCACCGACGGAACATCGGGCGCTTTCAGCACTTTGAAGCCGGCTGAGCGCTGCGGATTGTTGATCAGGCCGACGCTGGTGGACAACTGGCCGACCAGAGTGTGGGCAAAGCTCATCGAGAAATTATGCGTCTCGCGGCGGATCAGGTCGATCAGTATGTCGGTGACTTCCTTGTTGTCGTCCTTGATCACCATGCCGGCGAACTGGTCGGAGAGGTTTTCGCGGTCGGCAAGCGCCTGCGCTTCCGGGTCGGATGCCTTGTCGGAGACGGTATAGACGGTGGCGCCTCTGATACCCTTGACGCTGATCGTGTCGGCATGGATCGAGATCAAAAGGTCGGCCTCGTGCTGACGGGCGATGCGCACGCGGTCATCGAGCCGCAGGAACTCGTCGGCATCGCGCGTCATGAACACGTCGTAGTTGCCGACGGCGGCGAGCTTGTCGCGCAGTTCGGTGGCGAAGGCCAGCGTCACGTTCTTCTCGATGGTGCCGTTGAGGCCTTCGGCGCCACCGTCGATGCCGCCATGGCCGGGATCGATGACGATGGTGAAGCGATGCCCGGGATTGGAGATCGGCCCTGTGCCGACCCTGGAGCCCTTGTCGGTGGAGACGGTCGAGCCAGTGGTCAGCGCCTGGTTGGCAAGGGCTTCGTCGAACTCGCGGTCGGAGGCTGCCGACATGTCGATGGCGATGCGATAGCCTGCGCCGTCCTCGTTCTTGAGCACCTCGAGCTTGTCGACCGAGAACGGTCCCTTGCCGGTCAGGATCAGCCGCGATCCCTCGCCCTGATCGCCATAACGCACCGCCTTGACCAGGCCGCGGGCCTTGGCGTCCTTCGCGCTAATGGCGAATCGGGTGCGCGGGAGGTCCACGACCAGCCGGTTGGGGCCGCGCAGCAGGAACCATTTGATGTCGGGCTCGCGGTCGAAATCGATGACGATGCGCATCTTGGTTGCGTCGCCGGCCATCTTGTAGGCGGTGGCGCCGAGTGGCGCATCGGCGGCGCGTGAAACCGGCGCAAAAGCAAGGCAAAGCGCCAGCAGCAACAGCACACCGGCAGCGCGCAGGAAACGGCCTGCACGGCCATGGCCCTTGTCTGTGGTGCCCGCCAGTCCCATTTCTTTGCAGTCGCTCCCGGTTTGGCGCCTTGCGCCCGCGTGGTTGGTCGAAATGCCGGTCAGGCCGCAGACTCGATTAACGATTGGTATCCAGAGAAGGTTAACCAAGCCTTTTCATTGAGGATTAAGGCCTGTGCTTCCGTTACGGCACTGCTTTTTGCCGGCATCCGAAATCGGGGTTGCCTTCCACCCCGTCAAATCATAAAAGCGATGGTGGATCACTGCAATCCTGGAACCGCTTCTCCCGCAGCTTCCTGCTACAGGTCAGATGAAAGGCGGCTCCTTTCGCTTCCCGCGAAAAGGCTTCAGGTGATCGCGACGAATTTCGCAGGTGTGCGCCCGTGGCGGGGGAATCGCCTGCGTGAGGAAAACGGCCGGGTTTGTCCCCGTGCCGGCTCTGTATGAGCAAACAAGCTGGTCCGGTTCGTCCGGGCTTTGGTTCAAAAGGTTCTGCTGGTGACGTTGGCTTCAAGCGCAATCATGGAAAGGTCCGCATCAAACCGCGCCATTGTGGCTGCGGGCGGCACCGCCATGGCGCTCAAGCGGCGTCCGGCGGACATTCAGACATCCGGCACCCACATCCCAGACACGCAGCAGCGGGCTTTGCCTCGCAAGCTGCGGCTGACGGCTGCCGGGAGGAAACGAAATAATGCCCAACAAAATGCTGATAGACGCCTCCCACCCGGAGGAAACACGCGTTGTCGTTATCCGCGGTAACCGTATTGAAGAATTCGACTTTGAATCTCAGGACAAGAAGCAGCTCAAAGGAAACATCTATCTCGCCCGCGTAACGCGCGTCGAACCTTCCCTTCAGGCAGCCTTTGTCGAATATGGCGGCAACCGTCACGGTTTCCTCGCCTTCAGTGAAATTCACCCCGACTATTACCAGATCCCGGTCGCCGATCGTCAGGCTTTGCTGCGCGCTGAAGCGCAGGAAGCCGAGGACGAGGAGAACGAGGACAATGACGGCGACGACCGCCAGAGCCGCGATCGCGGCCGGCGCGGCCGCCGGCGCGGCGGCAAGGGTCGTGAGCGAGGCGAACACAAGCGCGACGCCGGCGCCGATGATGAAAACGGCGAACATGGCGATGCCGGCAGCGATGCCGTCTCCGAAGAGCCTGCTTCCGAGCATGCCGCGGCCGATACCGCCGGGCATGACGATCATGCCGGGCATGGCGACAGCGAAGCCTCCGACGCCGAGACATCCAGGAGCGAACCGTCGGAAGGCCGCCCGACATCGATCGCGGCAAGCGTCGAAGCGGATGTGATCTCCGAAGCTGTCCCTGCGGCGGAGCCGGGTGACGAAAGGTCGTCCAGCGAGGCAAGCGGCGAAGCCACCTCCGGGGACAATGACCGCGGCATGCTGGAAGAGGTGCAGTCCTCGCATCCGGACGACCACGAGATCGAATCCGTAGGCGCCGAGGATGCGCTGGAAGAGGTGCGCAGCCGCCGCAAGCCGGTGCGCCGCCAGTACAAGATTCAGGAAGTCATCAAGCGCCGGCAGATTCTACTGGTCCAGGTGGTCAAGGAGGAGCGCGGCAACAAGGGCGCGGCGCTCACCACCTATCTGTCGCTTGCCGGCCGCTATTCGGTGCTGATGCCCAACACCGCACGCGGCGGCGGCATTTCGCGCAAGATCACCAGTGCCGTCGACCGCAAGCGCCTTAAGGAGGTCGTTGCCGATCTCGAAGTGCCGCAGGGGATGGGCGTCATCCTGCGCACCGCCGGCGAAAGCCGCACCAAGGCGGAAATCAAGCGCGACTACGAATATCTGATGCGGCTTTGGGAAAACGTCCGCAATCTGACGCTGCAATCCACCGCCCCTGCCCTCGTCTATGAGGAAGGCAGCCTGATCAAGCGCTCGGTGCGCGACCTCTACAACAAGGATATCGACGAGATTCTTGTCTCCGGCGAGGAAGGCTATCGCGAGGCCAAGGATTTCATGCGCATGCTGATGCCGAGCCACGCCAAGGTGGTTCAGCCGTTCCGCGACACGACGCCGATCTTCGTGCGCAACGGCATCGAGGCGCAGCTCGACCGCATGCTGCAGCCGCAGGTGACGCTGAAGAGCGGCGGCTACATCATCATCAACCAGACCGAGGCGCTGGTCGCCATCGACGTCAATTCGGGCCGCTCCACCAAGGAGCACTCGATCGAGGACACCGCTCTCCACACCAACCTTGAAGCGGCGGAAGAAGTCGCCAGGCAATTGAGGCTGCGCGATCTCGCCGGCCTGATCGTCATCGACTTCATCGACATGGAGGAGAACCGCAACAACCGCTCCGTCGAGAAGCGGCTGAAGGATCACCTCAAGAACGACCGAGCCCGCATCCAGGTCGGCCGCATCTCGCATTTCGGCCTGATGGAGATGTCTCGCCAGCGCATCCGCGCCAGCGTGCTGGAATCGACCATGAAGCCCTGCCCGCATTGCGGCGGCACCGGCCATGTGCGCTCCGATTCGTCGGTGGCGCTGATGGTGGTGCGGGCGATCGAGGAATTCCTGCTCAAGGATTCGCGCAGCCACATCACGGTGCGGACCCCGGCGGCGACCGCTCTCTATGTGCTCAACCACAAGCGCGGCACGCTGGTGGAACTCGAAAGCCGCTTTGGCCTGACCATCACCGTCGAGGCCGATGATACGGTCGGTGTGCAGCACTACGCGATCTTCCGCGGCGCCATTGCCGAAAAGCCGGAAGGCTTTGTCGAAGCGCGAACCTTCCCGGCCTATGTCGAGCCGGAAGAGCCCGAGGACGAGATCGTCATCGAGGAGGAAGACGACGAGGTTGTGGTACAGGCAGAGCAGCCGCGTCAGGCGCAGCCGCAGTCGCAGCAGCAGCAGCCGAGATCGGCTGAGGACGGCGAAGGCCGCGATCGCAAGCGTCGCAAGCGCCGCAGGCGGCGCGGCGGCAAGGATCGCGAACGCGAACATGGCGATCGCGAGCATGGCGCCGAAGGTGCTTCGGTTTCGGCGGCAAGCGACGACTTTGCCGCTGAACCAGGCGATGACGATGCAACACAGCAAGACGAAGCCCAGGTTGGCGCCGTCGAAACGGTGGAAGCATCAGATGACGCCCAGGGCAAGAAGCGCCGTCGCGGCAAGCGCGGCGGCAAGCGCAATCGTCGCGAAGACGGCACGGAGACCGAAGCCGGCGAAACCGCCTCGGTGGCCGAGGCCGCTGAAGTCGGAACGGCCGCAAGCGAGCCCGTAGCAGCCGTAGCGGTTGAAGAAGCAGCGGCTCCCGCCGCGGCGAACGACGACGCTCCAGCCGAAAAGCCGAAGAAGAAGCGCGCTTCAAGGGCAAAGAAGGCTGTGGTGGAAGTCGCCGATGAGACGGCGGCCGAGGCTGCACCGGAAGCTGCCGTCGAAGCTGCCGCCCCCGCTGCGGCCGATGCCGCCACGGAAACGACCGTCGACGACGAGCCCGCCAAGGCTCGCCCGTCACGGCGCAAAGCCGTGGCCGCGGATACCTCCGCGGTGCCGGTGGTTTCCTCCAGCGTTGCCGACGAGGCAAAGGCCGAGGAAAAGCCGAAGCGCGCCGGCTGGTGGCAGCGGAAGGGCTTTTTCTAAGCTATTCAGCCGATTAAGATAGGTTCCTGACAAAAATCCCGCGCCCTTCAAACCACGGCGCGGGATTTTTGCATGCGCGAATGACGGAAGGCGTCAGGGGGCGAAAATCGACCAGTTCATCATCCTGGCCAGTTTTTCCAAGGCGATCGACCCCAGCTTGGAATTGCCGTTGGCGTTCAAGCCCGGCGACCATACGGCGAGCGAAGCAACACCCGGCACGATCCCCAATATGCCACCGCCGACGCCGCTTTTGCCGGGAATGCCGACACGGAAGGCGAAATCGCCGGAACCGTCATAGTGGCCGCAGGTCAGCATCATGGCGCCGATGCGCCGCGCCCGCTCGGCAGACACCACGGAGTGCCCGGTTGCCGGGTTTCTGCCGCCATTGGCGAGGAAGCGGCCGGCCAGCGCCAATTGCCGGCAGCTCATGGCGATGGCGCAATGGTGGAAGTACACGCCCAGCGCCAGCTCCGGTGCATGGTTGAGATTGCCGAAGGATTTCATGTAGTTGGCAAGCGCGAAGTTGCGATAGCCGGTGGCGCGTTCGGAAGCCGCGACCTCGCGGTCGATGATGATGGTTTCGTCATCGGCAAGGAACTGGATGAAGCGCAGGATTTCGCCGATCGCCTCGCGCGGCTGGTGGCCGGCAAGCAGTATGTCGGACACGACGATGGCGCCGGCATTGATGAACGGATTGCGCGGAATGCCGTTCTCATGCTCGAGTTGCACGATCGAGTTGAACGGATTGCCCGACGGCTCGCGTCCGACACGCTGCCACAGCGCGTCGCCGACATTGCCGAGCG
Source organism: Mesorhizobium sp. M0016 (assembly GCF_040324035.1). Taxonomy (NCBI): domain Bacteria; kingdom Pseudomonadati; phylum Pseudomonadota; class Alphaproteobacteria; order Hyphomicrobiales; family Phyllobacteriaceae; genus Mesorhizobium; species Mesorhizobium sp. M0016. The sequence goes on from NZ_JAMYVM010000006.1 coordinate 40,222, forward strand.
CCAACGTAAGCGTAAACACCTTGGAGATGGACTGGATCGAAAACGCCTGGTCGGCGTCGCCGGCGACCAGCACGCGGCCGTCATTGGTCACGGCGGCAATGCCGAATTTCTTCGGATCGACCTTGCCGAGCTGCGGAATGTAGGTGGCGACGTCACCGCGATCGGTGCGCTCGGCCATCTCGGCGGCGACATCGGCCAGCGCTTGTTCAAGATCCGGCATGCTCGTCCCCGCTATTTCAGCCAGCGCTCGATGCGCGCCATCGCCTCGACCATGTCGTCATGGCTGCCGGCATAGGAAAAGCGCATCGTGCGGTGGCCCTGAAGTGGATCGAAATCGCGGCCGGGCGTAGCCGCCACATGCGCCTCGGCCAGCATCTTGCGCGCAAAGGCCATGCTGTCATTGGTATGCCGGGTAACATCGCAGAAAGCGTAGAAGGCGCCGTCCATCGGCGCCGCCAAGGGAAATCCGAGTTCCGGCAGGCGCCGCATCAACAGCTCGCGGTTCCAGGCGTAGCGCGCCTTTACCGCTTCCAGCTCTTGCGTCGCCTTGAAGGCTTCGATCGCCGCGATCTGCGACAGTTCCGGCGGCGAGATGTAGAGGCTCTGGGCGATGCGCTCGATCGGCCTCACCAGAGCTTCCGGCAGCACCATCCAGCCAATGCGCCAGCCGGTCATGCAATAATATTTCGAGAAGGAATTGATCACCGTCACGCCTGAGCCATGGGCCAGCGCAGTGGTGTCGGGCGCGGCATAGGCCAGCCGATGATAGATTTCGTCCGATATCACCGCGATGCCGAGTTCTTCGGCTGTCCTCACCAGTGCGGACAACTCGTCGACGGGAATGACCGCACCTGTCGGATTGGCCGGGCTGGCGAACAACACGCCCTTCAGCGGTTTTTCCTGGTGCGCCGATTTCAAATGCTCGGCGTGCAGGTAGGCGTCCGTGCCGAGCTCGATCTCGACGATCTCGATGCCGAGCGCGGCCATGATGTTGCGGTAGGCCGGATAGCCGGGTGATGCGATGGCGACGCGGTCGCCGGGATCGAACATCGCCAGGAAGGCCAGATTGAAGGCGGCCGACGATCCCGTGGTCACGGCGATCCGGTTCGGCGAGACATCGATCCCGTAGTGGTCGCCATAATGCGCGGCGATCGCCTTGCGCAGATCCGCCAGACCGAGCGTGTCGGTATAGCCGATGCGTCCGATCCTCAGCGCATTTGCGGCTGCTTCCCTCGCGCCCACGGGCGCCGGATCGGATGGCTGGCCGACGGCCATGGAGACGACAGGCACGCCCGTCGCCTTCAGCCGGTTGGCTTCGGCCAGAATGTCCATGGCGTGAAACGGCTCGACTTCACCGCGGCGCGACAGCGAAACTACCATTTGACCTCCGTCCGGCCCGCCGCTCGAAGCCATGAACCGGCGGCAGCGCCGCACAAATGCCCGATTGATGTGAGGATCACAAGTTCGCCTAGTTTCGGTGCCGTGACTTTTCATCGTTCGCCCGCTCGTTTACCAGTGGACCTCATGCTGAGCCGACCCAAATCGACGATGTCCAAATCTTCCATCGGGAAGACAGCGCGCGGCTTCGCGACGCTTTTGCTTGCCGCCGCCGTCGCTGTCACCGGCTCGGTGACGGCCTTCGCGCAGGCGGTGCCGGTCGTGCGCGATGCCGAGATCGAGGCGCTGGTGCGCGACTATGCGCGGCCGATCTTCAAGGCGGCCGGTCTTGCCAATGACGGTGTCGATATCGTTCTGGTCAACGATCAGAGCTTCAACGCCTTCGTCACCGGGCGCCGGCTGTTCATCAACACCGGCGCGCTGATGCAGGCAGAAACGCCCAACGAGATCATCGGCGTCATCGCCCATGAGGCCGGCCACATCGCAGGCGGCCATCAGCAGAAATTGCGCGACCAGCTCGAGCGCGCCAAGACCATGGCCATCATCGCCACGCTGCTTGGCGCCGGCGCCATCGTTGCCGGCGCCACCACCAACAGCCGCGGCCTTGCCGGCGCCGGCATGGGTGTCGCCGCGGGCGGCGGCGAGATGGCGCAGCGCAGCATTCTTGCCTACCAGCGCACCGAAGAGTCGACCGCCGACCGCTCTGCCATCACCTATCTCAATGCCACCGGCCAGTCCGGCATGGGCATGCTGAAGACCTTCGCCCGCTTCCAGAGCGCGCTGTCGCTTTCCGGCACGCAGGTCGATCCCTACCGCATCAGCCACCCGATGCCGCAGGAGCGCATCGCCAATCTCGAAGTGCTGGTCAAGCAGAGCCCTAACGTCGACAAGGTCGATCCCCCGGCACTGCAGCAGCGGCACGACATGATGCGCATCAAGATCGCCGCCTATATGGGCGGCCAGGCCGCCGCCATGCGGCTGATCCGCAAGGCCCCAGGCAGCCTCGCCTCGCGCTATGGCGAAGCGCAGATGGCCTATCTCTACGGCAATCTGGGTGCAGCACTGACCAAGGCCAATGCATTGATCAAGGAACAGCCGAAGAACCCCTATTTCCAGGAAATGCGCGGCGACATCCTGATGAAGGCCAACAAGCCCAAGGACGCCGCGGACGCCTATGCCAAGGCGGTCAGCCTCGATCCGGTGAGGTCGGGCCTGTTGCCCGTTTCTCTCGGCCAGGCGCTGATGGCCATCGGCACGCCCGACTCGCTGAAGAAGGCGGTGGTGCAGATCAACAACGGTCTCGGGCGCGACAAGGAAAACACGGTCGGATACCGCTATCTCGCCCAGGCCTATGGCGAGCTTGGCAACATTCCGGCGGCGGAACTCGCCACCGCCGAGGGCCACTTTTATTCCGGCGATTACACGAATGCGAAAATTTTCGCCATGCGCGCGCAAAAGGACTTGAAGCGTGGCGAACCCGGCTGGATTCGGGCGCAGGACATCATAAACTACAACCCTTCAGGCAAACTCAAGAAATGAACCTTCCGGTCGCCCGCGGCGACTAGGATAGACCGGAACCGGTAAAGAGGATGAGACGATGAACAAGGCAATATTGCTCGGCACGACGGGAATGGCGGCTGCTCTTGCCATGCTGGCTTTCGGGTTCGTCGCCGGCAGTCCGCAGGTGGCCAAGGCCGGCACGGCGCAGACCGTGCAGACCGCCTCTTCCGACACCAAGATCGATCGCACCGAGGTCGAGGGCATCATCCGCGACTATCTCCTGAAGAACCCCGAAGTGCTGCTCGAAGTGCAGGAGGCGCTCGAGGCCAAGCAGAAGGAAGAGCAGCGCATAGCCAGCCTCGGCGTCATCGAGAAGGCCAAGTCCGAGATTTTCAACTCGACCTTCGACGGCGTCGTCGGCAATCCGAAGGGCAAGGTCACCATCGTCGAATTCTACGACTACAATTGCGGCTTCTGCAAACGCGCCATCGACGACATGCAGGCTCTGACAAAGGCCGATCCGGAGCTGCGCTTCGTGCTCAAGGAATTCCCGATCCTCGGGCCGGATTCGCAAAAGGCCAGCGTCGTCTCGATGGCTTTCCACCTCATGCATCCGGAGAAATACGGCGAGTTCCACAACGCCCTGCTCGGCGGCCAGGGCCGCGCCACCGAGGCGGCGGCCATCAAGGTTGCGCTGTCGCTAGGCGCCGATGAGGCGAAATTGCGCGAGAAGATGAAGGACCCGACCATCACCGAGGCCTTCTCAAAGACCTTCGACCTCGCCAACAAGCTGGCCATCACCGGAACGCCGTCCTACGTGGTCGGCAATGAAGTGGTGTTCGGGGCGCTCGGCCAGGAAGTGCTGGCTGAAAAGATCGAGGCGGCGAAAGCCGCGCTCTGATCTTGCACGCGAGCCTATTTCTCACGGGCACATTTCCGCCTGTTGTGGACAGTGAAAGATCGCACTTGTGCTCTTTCCGCGGGCAGCTATGCCCATTATAGAAGGCCCTGCGCGCCGGCTTGAGGCCGGCGTCGGAAAAGGTCGGCATTTTTGAAAACGATTTTCGTCCTGAACGGCCCCAACCTGAACGCGCTCGGCAAGCGCGAGCCGGGCATCTATGGCGGCAAGACGCTTGCCGCGATCGCCGACGACTGCAAGCAGGCGGGCGCCGCGCTTGGCCTCGAGATTGATTTTCGCCAGTCGAACCATGAGGGCGACCTCGTCGACTGGATCCAGGAAGCCGGCGACAAGGCAGCCGGCATCGTCATCAATCCGGGTGCCTACAGCCACACCTCGATTGCCATTCACGACGCCATCCGCGCTGTCGCGCCGCTGCCCGTCGCCGAAGTTCACCTCTCCAACATCCACGCGCGGGAACCATTCCGCCACGTCTCCATGGTCGCGCCGGTCGCTGTCGGCATGATCTGCGGGTTCGGGCCGCTTGGCTACTCGCTGGCGCTGCAGGCGCTGGCGGCACGCCTATGACCGGCCCACAAACAGAAGGCTCGAAAATGTCGATAAAGAAGACCGGTGTTGACCAGCAACTGATCCGCGATCTCGCGGGCATACTGAACGACACCAATCTCACCGAGATCGAAGTCGAGCTCGGCGACCTGAAGGTGCGCGTGTCGCGCCAGGCGCCGGCCGTCCACGCCATCGCCGCCCCGCAGGCCGGTTATGCTCCGGCAGCGCAGCAGCCCGCGGCGGGCGCGGCTGCCGCACCAGCAGTGGCCGACCCGTCCAAGAACGCGGTCCCCTCGCCGATGGTCGGCACCGCCTATCTCGCGCCCTCGCCCGACGCCAAGGCCTTCATCGAAGTCGGCCAGAAGGTCAAGGAAGGCCAGACGCTGCTGATCATCGAAGCGATGAAGACGATGAACCAGATCCCTTCGCCGCGCGCCGGCACGGTGACGGCGATCCTGTTCGAGGACGGCCAGCCGGTCGAGTACGGCATGCCGCTCGTCGTGATCGAGTAGAGCGGGCCAGATGTTCCAGAAGATCCTCATCGCCAACCGCGGCGAAATCGCGCTTCGGGTGCTGCGCGCCTGCAAGGAACTCGGCATCCAGACCGTGGTCGTGCATTCGACCGCCGACGCTGACGCCATGCATGTCAGGCTCGCCGACGAAAGCGTGTGCATCGGTCCGCCGCCGTCGCGCGACAGCTATCTCAACATCCACCAGATCGTCGCAGCCTGCGAGATCACAGGCGCCGATGCCGTGCATCCGGGCTATGGCTTCCTGTCGGAAAACGCCAAGTTCGCCGACATTCTCGCCGCCCACAACATCACCTTCATCGGCCCGTCGGGCGACCACATCCGCATCATGGGCGACAAGATCGAGGCCAAGCGCACCGCAAAGCGGCTCGGCATTCCGGTTGTGCCGGGCTCCGACGGCGCCGTCACCGATCAAAAGGAAGCCAGGCGCATTGCCGCCGAGATCGGCTATCCCGTGATCATCAAGGCATCGGCAGGCGGTGGCGGGCGCGGTATGAAGGTCGCCCTTACCGAGGCTGACCTTGAGATCGCCTTGCAGACAGCGAGCACGGAAGCGGGAGCCGCCTTCGGCGACGATGCCGTCTACATCGAGAAATACTTGGAAAAGCCGCGCCACATCGAGGTGCAGGTATTCGGCGACGGCGCCGGCCGCGGCGTGCATTTCGGCGAGCGCGACTGTTCGCTGCAACGCCGCCACCAGAAAGTCTGGGAAGAGGCGCCCTCGCCGGCCCTCAACGCCGAGGAGCGCGCCCGCATCGGCAATATCTGTGCCAAGGCCATCGCCGACCTCGGCTACTCCGGCGCAGGCACCATCGAATTCCTGTACGAGAATGGCGAGTTCTACTTCATCGAGATGAACACGCGTCTGCAGGTCGAGCATCCGGTGACGGAAGCGATTACCGGCATCGATCTCGTGCACGAACAGATCCGCGTCGCCTCCGGCGGCGGGCTTTCAGTGCGCCAGGAGGACATAAAGTTCAACGGCCACGCCATCGAATGCCGCATCAATGCCGAGGATCCGCGTACCTTCACGCCTTCGCCCGGCACGATCACGCATTTCCACACGCCTGGCGGTCTCGGCATTCGCGTCGATTCCGGTGTCTATTCCGGCTACAAGATCCCGCCCTATTATGACAGCCTGATCGGCAAGCTGATCGTGCACGGCCGCAACCGCGTCGAATGCATGATGCGGCTGCGCCGGGCGCTCGACGAATTCGTCGTAGACGGCATCAAAACGACGCTGCCGCTGTTTCGCGACCTGGTCGGCAATGCCGATATCGCCAATGGCGACTACGACATCCACTGGCTGGAAAAGTATCTGGCCAAAGAGGAATAGCGCCCGAATTGCCGCTATGATGCCGCGATGACCCGCCCTTACGCACCCGGCTATCGCATTCCGACCGACCTCTTGCTCAAGGCCTATGCCTCGGGCGTCTTCCCGATGGCGGAGAGCGCTTCCGACCCGGAAGTGTTCTGGGTGCGGCCGGAGACGCGCGGCATCATCCCGCTCGACGGCTTCCACACGCCGAAGAGCCTGCGGAAGACGATCCGCAAGCACCCGTTCGACATCCGCTTCGATTTCGATTTCGAGGCGACGATCGACGGCTGCGCCGAAAAGCGCGAGGAGCGCCGCTCGACCTGGATCAACGCGCCGATCCGCGAAGCCTATATCGAGCTGCACCGTCTTGGGCACTGCCATTCGGTCGAGGCATGGCGCGAGGAACGGCTGGTCGGCGGCCTCTATGGCGTCTCGCTCGGTCGCGTGTTCTTCGGCGAAAGCATGTTCGCCCGGGAAACCGACGCGTCCAAGACCTGCCTGTATCATCTGGTCGAGCGGCTGAAGGCGCGCGGCTTTGCCCTGCTCGACACGCAATTCACCACCGAGCATCTCAAACGCTTCGGCGCGGTCGACGTGCCGCGCGTCAAATACGAGAAGATGTTGGCCGACGCGCTGAAGGGCGAAGCCGTTTTTTATCCCTGACCGGAGACCGAGCGGCCGAGCCGGCTCGACCGGTGAAAGGGGTCAGCCCTTCGCGGTTTCCATCGGCGTCTGCGAATGGAACATCATCTTCCAGCCGTTGACACGATGAACATAGCCGGTGCTGACCAACGCGGCGTAGGGCTCGCCGTTTTCTCGTGTCGCATGAGCCTCATAGGTCAGCATGATAATGTCGCTGCCGGGCTCGATGATACCCTTGAGGTCGATCTGAAGGTCGCGCCAGCGGTTGGGCTTGGTCGCGGTCTTGGCCAGATCGGCATTGTCCATTGCCTGTGCCATCTCAGGAAATGCTACCAGGCATTCTGTGTCGACATTGGCGGCGTAGTAAGCTTCGTCGCCCGTCCAGAACCCCTTTTCGAGTTCGAGCAGGTCGTCTTTGCTGGCCGTGATCCGTTTGCTGTCCGACATCAGAATATCCTCCAAGCGCGCAAATGCGCGGTCGTCCATGGCCCAACGCATGGTGGCCATGACGGTTCCGGAGGATCAGTTGGTGTTGGTCGCGTCAGGCTCCGTGGGGTCCGGCTGTTCGGCGGCCGGAGCAGCGGCGGGCTTTGGCTTGGACGTGTCGACCTTGGGCGTCTCGGCATTGGCCGCGTCGGGCGGCGGCACATCCGACTTCTGCTTGCAGCCCTTTAGCCAGACGTCATAGACGGCGTGCTCGACGGCGTTTAGGCCGGGGCTCTCGGCGAACATCCAGCCGGTGAAGATGCGGCGGATCTTGCGGTCGAGCGTGATTTCGTCGACTTCGACGAAGGAATCGGTCTTCGGCTCTTCATTCTCCGGCCGCGAATAGCAGATGCGCGGCGTCACCTGCAAAGCGCCGAACTGCACGGTTTCGTCGATGTAGACATCGAAGGTGATGATACGGCCGGTGATCTTGTCGATGCCGGCAAATTCGGCGACCGGATTGGTGATGCGATCGGAGATTGCGGGTGCTGCCGCAGGCGCCTGCGCCGCGGCAAACGCTGTCGGGAACATGGCGATAGCGCCAATTGCCGCCAGTCCGGCCATCGATGTCAGGCTGAAAATGTTCATGCGGAGATACCGGTGGTTTGGGCCCGGGTGATTCTGTTCACGCCCAAGGCTATTCGCCGTTGTCATATCAGCAAGCAGCTAAACGCCAATTGTGGCGACAAAGGACCGGCCGGCGGTCAAGAACCAGGCGTCCACGCATCGTAGTCGCCCGTCACCTGCGGACGGTGCTGATTGGTGAGCACGGAACCCTTTGGGCGATAAGCCGCCGGTGTTCCCGTGAGGTTCGGCTCATGCGCCTTTTCCCATTCGCGCGGCCGATAGTCATCGCTTGGCGGCGCCACATCGACGCGGTGATGCATCCAGCCGTGCCAGCCCGGGGGGATCGCCGACGCCTCCGAATAATTGGCGTAGATGACCCAGCGGCGGGTGCGGCCTTCCGAATCGACGCCGCCTTCGTAGTAGACGTTGCCGGCCCCATCCTGGCCGACCTTGTTGCCGTGGCGCCAGGTGTGAAAACGGGTTCCCAGCGTCTGGCGGTTCCACCAGGTGAAAAACTGCAGAAGGAAAGTTTTCATTCAGATCCTCGCGGGCGCGCGGCGGTGGCTGTTCCCTGCTTATGGCGTCAGGCCTTGGCGAAGGCAAGGGTTTTGCGGCGCCTGCGGCACTGACGGCATGCCGAAACGCTCGGTCATTGGCCGATCCATTTCGCACCTGCGAACCGACGCTTGCCAAGCCGGCTGCGTCTTCCTAAAGCTCTCATCGCCCGGCGCTGCCGCATGACCCCGAAAATCGAGATCGATTTTCGGAAAGGATCATGCGCAAACCAAAGTGCTACAGCGTCCTTTGCGCGTCCACGGGACGCGCGGCGCTGTAGTCAACGCCGGCTGCGGGAGGTGAGGAATGGCCCCAGCTGTCGCCAGGATCAGTGCGGAGACAATACGCGCCCGCAAGGGCGGCGTGCCGGTCGTATGCCTTACCGCTTACACCTATCCCGTCGCCCGCCTGCTCGACGATCATGTCGACCTTCTCCTGGTCGGCGACAGCGTTGCCATGGTGCTGCATGGCCACAAGACCACGCTCGGCGCCTCGCTGGAGATGATGATCGCCCATGGCCAGGCCGTGATGCGCGGTTCATCAAAGGCCTGCGTGGTGGTCGATATGCCGGCCGGCAGCTACGAGACTTCGGCCGCGCAAGCCCTTGCCTCGGCGCGCCGCATCTCTGAGGAAACCGGCTGCCAGGCGGTGAAGCTGGAAGGCGGCGTCGAAGTCGCCCTCCAGATCGCGGCAATCGTCGCGGCCGGCATTCCAGTGATGGGCCATATCGGCTTGCAGCCGCAATCGGTGGAAAAGGACGGTGGCTACAAGATCAAGGGCCGCACGCCGGAGAATGTTGCCGCGCTCATGCGCGACGCCGACGCGGTCGAGAAAGCCGGCGCGTTTTCGCTGGTCATCGAAGGCACGGTCGAGACCGTTGCCGCCGACCTCACCCGGCGCATTGCCATTCCAACCATCGGCATCGGCGCCAGCCGCGATTGCAACGGCCAGATCCTGGTCATCGACGACATGGTCGGCCTGACGGTCGACCGGGTGCCGAAATTCGTCAAGGAATACGCCGATTTGCGCAGCGTGGTCGCCAATGCCGCAGCGCGCTACGCAGCGGAGGTGCGCAGCCGCACCTTCCCCGGGCCGGGCCACGTCTTTTCAGCCGCAAGCGACAAGGACAAGGCATGAACCGGCCCCCCATCAGCCAGCCGCTCGTCGTCGACACCGTGCTCGGCCTTCGCGCGCAGATCCGCGAATGGCGGCGCGAAGGCCTGAGCGTCGCCATGGTGCCGACCATGGGCGCTTTGCATGACGGCCATATCTCGCTGGTCGGGGCCGCGCTCGCAACGGCCGATCGCTGCGTCGTCTCCATCTTCGTCAACCCGGCCCAGTTCGCCCCCACTGAAGATCTCGACAAGTATCCGCGGCAGCTGGCCCGCGATCTCGACCGGCTGACCGAGGCCGGCGCACAGCTTGCCTTCACCCCTACGGTTTCCGAAATGTATCCGGCAGGCTTTGCCACAAAAATTTCGGTGAGCGGCCCGTCTTCTGGCCTGGAATCGGATTTCAGGCCGACCTTCTTCGAGGGCGTCGCCACGGTCGTGGCCAAGCTCTTTCTGCAAGCCCTGCCCGACTACGCCATCTTCGGCGAAAAAGACTACCAGCAGCTTTGTGTCGTCCGAAAGCTCTGCCGCGATCTCGAACTTCCGGTGCACATCGTCGGCGCGCCCACCGTGCGCGATGCGCATGGCCTGGCAATGTCGTCGCGCAACGCCTATCTCGACGCCGCCGAACTCGACGTCGCGCGACAGCTCAATGTCATCTTGCGCCAGACGGCGGCAGCGCTCGCGGCCGGTGCCGATGAAAACGGCGTTACCGGTAAAGCCACTGCCGCGCTTCTCGAGGCAGGCTTCGACAGCGTCGACTACGTCGCCGCGCGCAAGAGCCTGACGCTCACCTCGTGGCGGCGTGACGGCGATGGCCGCCTGCTTGCCGCGGCGTGGCTTGGCAGAACCAGGTTGATCGACAATGTGGAAGTTTCCTCATTTATTCCCTGAAAAATTGCAATTCCGTTCACTTTGATTTGTATCGCAGAGCGGCCCGAGTGCTCTTAGACAACGGCTCATCAGGCACGTTCTGGCCAGCCCGTAAGCGCTCACAATACACCGAACGCCGCTGTGAGACGTTTCACAGACGTAACCAAGCCGGCTATGTTGTGTGCGACCTCAGGCGGAGACAATGTGTGACCTGCCACTACGCTGCAATCCTTACGAGGCTCTACGTGTCTGTCCAGGCCAACATATTCGGTCGCGCCCTGCCGCAGATCGTCGAAGCGATTTACGATTCGATTGCCGATGTCGGCCGTTGGCCATCGACGCTTGAATCAATCTGCAAATTGGCGCTCGGCCGGCTTGCCATGCTGGCGGTCGTCGATACGGCGAGAAACTCGGCCCGGTTTTCGACTTCCTGCGGCGATCCGGTCCTGCTTGAGCCGCTGCAGCGCGACTACGCCTGCGAGGTGCCCTTCTTCAAGGCGGTGCCGAAGATGGAAATCGACATGCCGTTCACCGTCGATAGCGTCTACGCCCTGCAAGGCCCTGACGCCCGCCAGAACTGGCTCGAAAGCCGCATCGTGCGCGAGTGGGTGGAACCCAACCGTCTCGACGATTTCTTCTGGGTGGCGCTGATGAAGCAGCCGGCGCGCACCGGCACGCTGATGGTGGTTACCGACAAGGACAGGCCCCAGATTTCAGCCAGGGATATCGACCTGATGTCCAGGCTCGCCCCCCATGTCCGGCGTGCGGTGACCATCGGCGACCTGTTCGAGGCCGAGCGGCGCAAGGCCGACATCTTTCGCTCGATCCTTGAGAGCCTCGACCATCCAGTGCTGATCGTTTCCGACGACATGCAGATCATTTTCGCCAATCCGGCAGCCGAAGCCCTGCTCACCGAAACCGCCTCAGTGTCCTCGGTGCGCGGCCAGCTGTCCTTCGCTTATGCCAACGCCAACACCGCCATCGGCCGCGCCGTCCAGCTCGGCACGCGCGACGAATTCGCGCTCGGACCGTCCGGCATCAACATTCCGCTGGTGAAGGCCATGTCTCCGGCGGTGGCGCATGTCATGCCTCTGGCGCGACGCGACATTTCGGCCCGCATATCGCCGCGCGCCGCCGCGGCCATTTTCATTGCCGCCGCCGGCGCCGCATCAGTGCCGGCGCTGGAAGCGATCGCTGCGCTGTTCGGACTGACCGCAGCGGAAAAGCGTGTCGCCGGCCATGTCGCCGCCGGGCTGACACGGCGTGAAATCGCGGCTGCCAGCGGCGTCTCGGACGGCACCGTCAAATCACAGCTGGCAACCATCTTCGACAAGACCGCCACCGGCGACCAGCGAGAGCTGGAACTCCTGATGCGCGAATTGACGCCGCCGCTGCGCTCGGCCTGAAGCCATACTCGGAGCCAATCGTCAAATTTTTCAACTATTTGCCGGTACGCAGGCGTAATCCACAATACCAAGCCGGCATCGTTGCAATTCGGCCCAAATCATGGTGCGGTTCTGCTTCGGTCCGGAGACGGTGCATCGTGCACGACCGGACGTGGAAACCATTTCCTGGGCGGTCCCCGAACTTGATACCGACACGAATTGAACGGCTGCTGCCTTACCTCTTCCTGCTGGCCCTGCTTTGCATCGCGCTCGCTTTCCGTCCGCTACTGCCGGTCGATGAGACGCGTTATCTCAGCGTCGCCTGGGAGATGTATCTCGGTGGACATGTCTTCGTACCGACGATGAACTTTGCGCCCTATCTGCAGAAGCCGCCGCTGTTGTTCTGGCTCATCGATCTCGTCTGGAACATCTTCGGTGTGAGCCGCGCGGCGGCGATGCTCGTCATCTTCGCCGCCTCGTCGCTGGTCATCTGGCTGACGACACTTCTGGCCAAAACCCTGTTTCCCGAGCGCCCGGACATCGCCAGTCGCATCCCCTGGCTGGTGGCCGGCAGCACCGTCTTTGTCATCTATTCGACCCTGATCCTGTTCGACATGCTTTTGACGGCTTGTGTGGTCGCCGCACTGCTGTCGTTGCTGGCCTTCGCCAGGACCGGCAACCGGTGGCAGGCGGTGCTGGCGGGTCTGTTTATCGGGCTCGGCGTGCTGGCCAAAGGCCCGGTCGTGCTCATTCACATCGGCGCGCCCGTCCTGCTCTATCCTCTCTGGCGTGACCGGCGAGCCGGCCTTGCCCCTTTGCAGTTCTTTGCCGGAGCCGGCCTGGCAATTCTCGCCGCCCTTGTCCCGGTCGCCATATGGCTGGCGCCCGCGACCATCCTGACCAAGGGCAGTTTCGTCTACGATCTCGTGTGGAACCAGTCGGCAGGTCGGGTTACCGGAAGCCTGCACAATTCGCATGGCCGGCCGTTTTACTTTTACCTGATGCTGTTGCCGCTCATGTTCGTGCCCTGGGCCTTTATCCCCCCGGTGTGGCGGCTGAAGCCGGCTGCCCGGATACGCAGCCTGATCGGCACGAAATCCCCGGATCTGCGTGCCCTGCGCCTGCTGTCGTTCTCGTTCATTGCGGTGCTGCTGGTCTTCAGCGCCATATCCGGCAAGCAGCCGCACTATGTCGTGCCGGCACTACCATTCGCGACCATTCTGCTGGGCTACTTCATGGCCGAGATTTCAGTCGCCAGGCTGAGGGCTACGGCCTTTGTCATGCTTGCCCTTTTCGCCATCGGCCACGCCGCCGCCTCGGCAACCGTGTTCAAACGCTACGATCTCACGCCGCTGGCGAGCTTCATCGACGAACGAAAGGACGCGGACTGGGCCGTCGCTTACGACTATCAGGGCGAGGTCGGTTTCCTTGGGCGAATAGAGAAGCCATTCGAGAACGCCGACAAGCCTGAGGAATGGCTCAAGTCTCATCCCGGCGGCTACGTCATCGAAAAGCAATCGAAAGATCCGGGCACACCCGAACAGATCGCCTTCCGGCAGCCGGTGGAACGCGGCTATCTGGTCGTGCTGAAGGGACAGCACTGAACGTTTCGTCGGACGCCTATCCCAGCGGCTTCTCGAAGATCAGCGCCGGCAACCCCGAACCGCCGCCGCAATCGGCGGTGCTGCCGACCGGCAAAAATCCCTTCGAACGGTAGAAGGCGATGGCCGGCACGTTGGCCTCTTCCACCTCGACGCGCAACCTGTTCGCCTCGGGAAAGCTGGCTTCGACCTCGTCCAGCAAGGCCTGGCCGATGCCTTGCCGCTGGCAGGCCGGCAGTACATAGAGCTGGTTCAGCAGCACGATCTTCGTATCCGTCGTTGCGGCGGCAAAAGCCATGCCGCCGATACGCTTGCCGTCATCGGCGACCAGGAATTCCGAGTTCGGCCTTGTCAGCCGCGCCTTGAGCGAGGCGATCGAATGCCAGTCGTCGGTAATTTCGGTCACCCGCTCGGCGCCATAGATCGTGTCGTACGTTGCGTGCCAGGTTTCGACCAGCAGCGCGCGGACGGCAGCAAGGTCACGTTCGCTGGCGGTGCGGACGAACATTCTATTCGATACCGAGCTTGGCCTTGACCAGATCGTTAACCGCTTGCGGGTTGGCCTTGCCGCCGGTGGCCTTCATCACCTGGCCGACGAACCAGCCGGCCATGGTCGGCTTGGCGCGAGCCTGCTCGACCTTGTCGGGGTTGGCGGCGATGACTTCGTCGACCGCCTTCTCGATGGCGCCGGTGTCGGTGACCTGCTTCATGCCGCGGCTTTCCACCAGCTGGCGCGGATCGCCGCCCTCGTTCCAAACAATCTCGAACAGATCCTTGGCGATCTTGCCGGAGATGGTGCCTTCCTTGATCAGGTCGATCACGGCACCGAGCTGCTCCGGTGTTACAGGAGCATTTTCAATGTCCTTGCCGGCCTTGTTAAGCTGGCCGAGCAGGTCATTGATGACCCAGTTGGCGGCAAGCTTGCCGTCGCGGCCCGAGGCCACCTGCTCGAAATAGTCGGCGATCGGCTTTTCCGACACCAGGATCGAGGCGTCGTAGGTCGACAGGCCAAGTGAAGAGATCAGGCGCGCCTTCTTGTCGTCGGGCAGTTCCGGCAACTCCTTGGCCAGCGCGTCGACATAGGCCTGATCGAATTCCAGCGGCAAAAGGTCGGGATCGGGGAAGTACCGGTAGTCATGCGCCTCTTCCTTGCTGCGCATCGAGCGCGTCTCGCCTTTGACGGCGTCGAACAGCCTGGTTTCCTGATCGATCTTGCCGCCATCCTCGAGGATGGCGATCTGGCGGCGCGCCTCGAACTCGATGGCCTGGCCGATGAAGCGGATCGAATTGACGTTCTTGATCTCACAGCGCGTACCGAATTCGCCGCCGGGCTTGCGAACGGAGACGTTGACGTCGGCGCGCATCGAGCCTTCGTCCATGTTGCCGTCGCAAGTGCCGAGATAGCGCACGATGGTGCGCAGCTTGGTGACATACGCCTTGGCCTCGTCGGCGGAGCGCATGTCCGGCTTGGAGACAATCTCCATCAGCGCCACGCCGGAGCGGTTGAGATCGACATAGGACATGGTCGGATGCTGGTCGTGCATCGACTTGCCGGCGTCCTGCTCCAGGTGCAGGCGCTCGATGCCGATCTCGATGTCCTCGAACTCGCCCTGCCGGTCGGGACCGACCGAAATGACGATCGTGCCTTCGCCAACGATCGGCTGCTTGAACTGCGATATCTGGTAGCCCTGCGGCAGGTCGGGATAGAAATAGTTTTTCCGGTCGAACACCGACTTGTGGTTGATCTGCGCCTTCAATCCGAGGCCGGTGCGGATCGCCTGCTTGACGCATTCCTCATTGATGACCGGCAGCATGCCGGGCATGGCCGCGTCGACGAGGCTGACATTGGCGTTGGGCGCCGCGCCGAAAGTCGTCGACGCCCCGGAAAACAGCTTTGCTTCCGAGGTCACCTGCGCATGAACCTCGAGGCCGATGATGATCTCCCAATCGCCGGTAGCGCCGGGAATAAAACGTTTGGCATCGGGCGTGCGGGTATCGATAAGGGTCATGGTGGCCTGCGCTTTTGGCTCGCGAAAACTGCGATTTTCGCGAATTTGGGTATCGGTCTTCGCTAGTGCAAACCGCTTCGCGAGACAAGCGCCCAAAGCAGCGGGCTGGCCTTTTCAGCCCCTTTCGGCCGCTCTACAACCAATAGAATGAACGCCGCCGGCCGGCATTCCCGGTCGGCGGTTTCTTCGTCAGGTCAGGCTGTTGCGATGTAGGCCCTGATCTCGTCGGCCTCGCGCTCGACATCCTCGATGCGGCGCTTGACCACGTCGCCGATCGACACGATACCGTCGAGCAGCCCATCCTTTTCCACCGGCAGATGGCGGAAACGGCCTTTGGTCATGATCTCCATCACCTCGTTGACCGTGTGGTTCTCGTTGCAGATCTTCACTTTCGGCGTCATCGCCGAGCGTACCGTTATATCAAGTGCGGCAGCGCCTTCCCTGGCAACGACCCGCACGATGTCACGCTCGGAAAGGATGCCGACGATCTTGCGATCGCCGTTGGTGATGACCAGTGCACCGATCTTGTGGTCGGCCAGGATTCGAATGGCTTCGCTGAGCTTTACATTCGGCCCGAGCGTGAACACGTCATGGCCTTTTCTCTCGAGAATTGCCTTAACCGTCATGGCGTCCTCCTCCTCCTGCTTGGCTAGCCAGCTCCCGCCCTGACCGGCTTCACATAAGAGTGAACATCGTGCGCCGTGATCGGTTGCTTTTCAAGTGTGCCAGTGGGGTGTGCCAGTGGGGTGTGCCAGTGGGCTGCGCCAATAGAGTGCGCTAGTCGGGGGTGCGCTGGTCGTCGGGGATCTCCCATTCAGGCGCCCGCCAGCGCCGGTCGAACCAGCGCAACCCGAAGAAGCCTGCGACGAGGCCGCCAATGTGCGCTTCCCAGGCGATCTGGCCGGGCTCTCCGAGCCCGAGACCGTAAAGGCCGGTGGCGAGATTGATGACCATCCAGGCGCCGAGAAAATTGACGACGCCGCGCATGCGCAAAACGATTGCGATCGGCAGCACGGGACCGGCAAAGGCCGCCCTGCCGGAGGAGCGGTCGGTACGGAACCCGAAGCGAGCCGCCGCACCCATCATGCCCGATATCGCCCCGGAAGCGCCGACCAGCGGTGCTTCGCCGTATGGATGGACCGCCCAGAACAGCACCACCGCGGCCAGCCCGGTAGCGGCGAAAAACAAGGCGAACCAGAACCAGCCGAGACGGTTGGCCAGCGGCGACCCGAAGGCGGCCAGCGCAACCATGTTGATGGCAATGTGGGCAACGCCACCATGCAGGAAGGCATAGGTGAAAGGACGGGTGAAGAGGAACCAGTCGAAACCGTATTGGCCGGTGTAGAGGACCGGAATGAAGGCGCCGTCGGTGAGCAATGTTATCTGCTGCTCTTCGGTCAGCACATATTGCTGCAGCAGGAAGACGGCAACGCAGATGCCGATCACCGCCAGCACCGCCGGTGGCAGGTTGAACACCGGCTCGCGGCGCGGCGGCGGCGCCTCCGCGGTCTGTTCGGTCTCCAGGGGGCCGGCCGGTTCGCTCATATGCTCTGATCCAGGGATTTGCGTGTCGCGAGCATCTAGGCCATGCCCGGACAAATCACAAACTACGAATCACAAAGCGCGAATCACAAACCGCGAATCAAAAAGAAGCCGTCCAAGGTTTCCCTTGAACGGCTGGTCGAGCCCCCTGCTCCCCTAAAACTATTGACCGAAGTGCTGTTGGTCGTCGCGAAACGACCGCTTCTGGAGTGGTTTTGGTGTGCCATGGCGAGCCTGTGCGCGCAACGTAAACCGTTTGTTAACCTTAACGTCCCCGACCCGTGAACAAGTCTTAACGACGCTGGCACGCATCCTGCTCCGGAACGCATGTAGGTCATCGGAGGGCGCCCTTTCTGTTCACCGATGGGACCATCAGACGGCAGAATGCGCGGAGTTTCATAGCATGAACCAGAACGGATCAATCGCGCTGTTCCATTATTGGAATCGCCTGCGTCATGGACGTCCTGCCCCAAAGCGTTCGGAAGTCGAACCGGCCGATATCAAGGCGCTTTTGGCCGACACCTTCATCCTGGAAAGGGATACGCGCGGCGAAGCGGTGTTCCGGCTTGCCGGCACCAGGCTTTGCGCCGGCTACGGCCGCGAGCTCAAGGGTTTTTCGTTCCCCTCGCTATGGCGCGAGAAGGACCAGCGGCTGGTGTCGCGCCTCATTCACGGCGTTTTCGAGCAGAAATCCGTGGTGTCGATCACTTATGAGGGATTCAGCCGCAACGGCCGTTCCAACCACTTCGAACTGCTTGCGCTGCCGCTCGATGGCGGCGTCGAGAACCCGCGCTGCCTCGGCGTCATCAGCGCCGTGGAAAAGCCGTTCTGGCTGGGCGCCGACCCGATCACCGATGCGCTGATCGATGCCATCCGCGTCATCGATCCCGACAAGGACCCGATGTTCCTGAAAAACCGGCCGGAAATATCCGTTCCGTCGTTGGCTCCCGAACTCGAAGCGCCGGAGACCATCTCGGCGCTCGGTCGGTCGCGCCGTATCCGCCACCTCGTCGTGTTCGACGGCGGGCGCGAGCAATAGTCTCCAAGCCGGCGCTAATCTTAACTATCGGCGACCCACTTTTCTCCTTTGTTAACCTGCTTGGCTGTAGTTTTGGCCGAGATTCCACGCACGACGCGGGAATGCCAACGGGGTGTAGGCAGTCATGAGGTCAGCGGCGGTCGAATACGCACCGTCCCGCGCCGAAAGGCGTAACTTTCAGCGCGTCCGGGTCAAGATCTACGGGCGCTTCATGCTGGAGGACCGCACCGAACACCCTTGCCAGGTCGTCGATATGTCACCGGGCAATGTCGCGTTGCGCACCGAGCGCGTCGGCATGCCGGGCGAAAAAATCATTGCCTATATCGATCATATCGGCCGCATCGAGGGCGTGGTGACGCGCACTTCGCAGGACGGCTTTGCTATGACCGTCATTGCCTCGGATCGCAAGAAGGACAAACTGGCCGCGCAGTTGACCTGGCTCGCCAACAAGCATGAACTCGACCTGCCGGAAGACCGCCGCCACGAACGCGTGGCGCCGCGCAACCCGACAAGCGTGCTGCAGCTCACCGATGGGCGCCAGTATCAGTGCCGCATCATCGACCTGTCGCTGTCGGGCGCGGCGGTCGAGATCGACGTCAAGCCGGCGCTCGGCATCCAGGTCATGCTGGGCACCATGCGTGGCCAGGTGGTGCGTCATTTCGAGGATGGCGTTGCCATCGAATTCGCCGTCATCCAACGCCCGGAAACGCTCGATTCCGAGTTCAACGCCCCGCGCGCCTGAACGATCGGCAACAGGCAGCAAAAACGAACCGGCCCTGCGCGGCCGGTTTTTTGTTGCCGGCGTTCCGCCTGCCTCTCCAGCTTGTAGCGGCACGCAGCAAATCCACGGCTCCACCCGGAAATCCGCGCCCCGACACCGCGGTTTTACGCCGAGACCCTGAACGATTTTATACTCAAATAGATCAAATTTTACGCGTATTCTATTGAGGTTTTACTCAATGTCTACTTCGGGTTTTTGCGTCAAATAAATCCAACGCTGTCATTGTCTCCTCAAACGGGGAGACTGACGAATGGCAAAGACGTGGGGCAAGCTGTTGCTCTTGGCAATGGCGATGCAGCTTTCCGCTTGGGGAACGGCGCAAGCAGCAGGACCGGCCTACATGCACACTGGCGGCCGCACGACACAGCCGGTCGGTCACTACGAATTCTGCCAGAAGCTGCCGCAGGAATGCGCTCAGCGCACGCCGAAGCAGGCGCCCGTCGAACTGACGCGCAAGCTGTGGGCGGCGATCGTCGACGTCAACAATTCTGTCAACACCCGGATCGTGCCGCGCACCGATATGGAAATGTGGGGCAAGGAAGAGGTCTGGTCCTATCCCGACAGCGGCTTCGGCGACTGCGAGGACTATGCGCTGGAGAAGCGCCGCGAATTGATGGCGCTTGGCGTTCCCGCCGGCAATCTCTTGATGACCGTAGCGCGCCAACAAAATGGCGACGGCCATGCGGTGCTGACCGTGCGCACCAGCCTCGGCGAGTTCATCCTCGACAATCTGGAGTCCAAGGTGCTGTCCTGGACCGACACCGACTACACCTACCTGAAGCGCCAGTCCGACCAGAATTCCGGCGTGTGGGTGACGATCAACGACGGCCGCGCCGACGCGGTTGCCAGCGTCCGCTAAAACGCCATCACAGAGGTCAAGCACATCGAATAATGCGACGTGCCTAACGAGAAAGCCCGGTCGAGTCCCCACCCTCCCCGTCCCCAACGACCGGGTTTTAAGGAGCCGGCCCCGTCCCCGGGCCGGCTCCACCATTTCAGACCATGATCCCGAGCCGAAGGACCGCGTCAGCGAAAGCGAGAAACGATTTTTGCTGCGCTGACCTGCCGTTCGGAAAAGATCAACGTCAAACATTAATAGAGTTCAGGCCTTCTTCAGCCCGGCCTTGAAGCGCTTGCCATTGGCGACATAGTGCGCGGCCGAGACGCGCAGCCTGGCAACCGCGGCATCGTCCAGCGTCCTGATCACCCGCGCGGGCGAGCCGACGATCAGGCAATTGTTGGGGAACTCCTTGCCCTCGGTGACCAGTGCGCCGGCGCCGACCAGCGAGTTCTTGCCGATCCTGGCGCCGTTGAGCACTATGGCGCCCATGCCGATCAGGCTGTTGTCGCCGATCGTGCAGCCATGCAGCAAGGCGCGGTGGCCGATCGTGCAGCCCTGCCCGATCGTCAGGGGAAAACCGGGATCGGTGTGCATCACCGTATGTTCCTGGACATTGCTGTCGGCGCCGATGACGATCGCCTCGTTGTCGCCGCGGATGACCACGCCAAACCAGAAGCCGGCATTGCGACCGACGCTGATGTCGCCGATCAACGTCGCGTCCGGCGCGATCCAGTTGCTGTCGGGATCCTCGAAACGGGGCGCTTTTCCGTCGATTGCATAGGTCGGCATTTGCAGTCTCCGATTCCTCGCAGGCCGGGACAAACCCTAGAACAATCCTAGGAAAACCGCGTAGCGGTTTCCCCCAGCAATTGCCTCAAGGCAAATACCGCGCCAGCGATTCCACCAAAAGCTGAAGCGCACCAGGAGAGCCAATGCCCCAGGAGGCAATGGCGATCAGCACGATGCCCAGCACCAGCGCCCAGGCGATCACCGTGCAGCCGCAGGACATCAGCATCAGCGTCGAAATGCGGCCCTCGCGCCGTGCATCGAGCGCATCGTTGGCGAGCATGAACGGCCCGGCGCAAGCGGTCGCGGCCAGCGAGCGCAGGATGTACGCCGGCGACACATAAGGCTCGGCAAAGGCAAGCCGGCGGCCCGCCGCCAGTTCCATCACGGACCCGGTAAGCCCGCAGGCGGTGAGCCCGACGGCAAAAGCGAAGAGAACGGGTAGCAGCAGGCTCATCTTTACCTTCCGTTTACCATGAAATCGCACAGTCGCGTCCAGCGCAGCAAGAGCCATGCCGCGGCATGTGTGCCGCCCAGGGAAAGAGGGCGGCGACTATGGGGATTGCGATGAAGCAGGCAGCGACCGCAGAAGAGTTCAACGTCGTCGATTCCGTGCTGATGAAGCGGGTGTTCTATGCTTTTGCCGCGCTGGCGCTGCTGTCGCTGGCGATCAGCCTTGGCGGAAAATGGTTCGGCCGCTCGATCGCCATGGCCGGCTACACCGACGACATCACGGTCCACAGGGTAGTGATCGGCAACAATGTCATTGCCGTACCGGCCAACGCCATCCGCTTCCTGCAGGCGCGCCGCGACGGCATCGCTTCGCGGCTCGACCTCTATCTGCGCTATCCCGAAATGGACGGCTACAGCGAAGCCGCCCGCGACGATTTCAACCACACGGGGGCCGCCAAAAACATCATCTTCCTGTCGTTCGAGCCGCAGATGATGTCGCGCGACATGAGCGGCCGTTTCGCACCGATCTACAGCGCGCTCATCAGCCAGCCCGGCGCGCCCGGCCCCGGCGGCACGACGATTTACGGTTTTACGGAAAAATCAGGCTATCTCAACGAGGTGCTCGCGGTCGCCGGCCGGGCCGGCAAGGACCCGTTCGTCGCCCGCTGCCTGAGCGGACCGAGCGCCGAGGAATCGCTGGCGCCCTGCGAGCGGGACATCCAGGTCGGCGACAGCCTCAGCCTGACCTACCGCTTTCCCCGGGAGTTGCTGGGCAACTGGCCGGCGCTTGACGCCGCTATCGTCGCCGAGGCCACGCGCGTCTTAAAGACCGCACGGTAGCGGCCCTCTGCTTTTGTCATACATGGGCGCGAAGCCGCGCGGACCCGAGGATCCGTTCCATGCGCTTAAGGCAGCGAAGCGGTGCAGAATTACTGTTGGGAAGCAGCAGAGGAAGTTCTGGACCGCCACATTCCTGAGCCGAGGCCTGGAATATATCCCAGGGTCTCAGCGACGCCGCTGTGCGGCTGCTTCTCCCCGGGATGACGATGGCGCAGCTGGCTGCCGCCAATCGCCGAAGTCCGTAGCCGTCTGGGCTCAGGCCAGATCGATGTCGAGGATCGCCATCGAGAAATTATAGTCGCCGTCGTCCTCGTCCTTGAAGACGATGCCGAGGAACTCGTCGCCGACATAGACCTCGGCCGAATCTTCCTTGCGCGGCCGCGCCTTCACCTCGAGTTTGGGATTCTGGAAGACGCGCTTGAAATAGGCGTCCAGCTTTCTGATTTCGTCCGGCTTCAAAAGTCTTCTCCGATCGTCGGGCTTGCTCGTTGGAACGCGCTTCTGGCACGTCGACAATGGCGATGTAAAGGCAAGCCGGCTGGATAGAACGCGAACCCTGGGGCCGGATGATTTCAGGTCGAATCCAAATCCGCCTCTAAATCAAGGAGGTAGAGCATGATGTCGTCCGAAAACCGCCTCACACTTTTCGGCATCATGCTTCAGAGGCAACGGCGCCGGCAATCGGACTTCCGTCCGGCGCGCCGGGTGTTGCAAATCAGATGTCGAAGCTGACGACCTGGTCCATCGATTGCGACGGCAAAAGCTGGTCCATCTGGCGCGAAGGCTGGTCGCAGCCGGTCTCGCCGACGACGCGGGCCGGTACGCCGGCAACCGTCTTGTTGTGCGGCACCGGCGACAGCACGACCGAGCCTGCCGCGATCTTCGAGCAATGGCCGATCTCGATATTGCCGAGAATCTTGGCGCCGGCGCCGATCAGTACGCCGTAACGGATCTTGGGGTGGCGGTCGCCGCCGGCCTTGCCCGTGCCGCCCAGCGTCACGCCGTGCAGGATCGACACATCGTCCTCGATCACCGCCGTCTCGCCGACGACGAGGCCGGTGGCGTGGTCGATGAAGATGCCCTTGCCGATGCGGGCGGCCGGGTTGATGTCGGTCTGGAACACCGAGGACGAGCGGCTCTGCAGATAGAGCGCGAAATCCTTGCGGCCCTGATTCCACAGCCAATGTGCCAGCCTGTGCGTCTGGATGGCATGGAAACCCTTGAAATAGAGCACCGGCATGATGAAGCGGTCGCAGGCCGGATCGCGGTCGTAATAGGCCTGGATGTCGACACGCACGATCGACGACCATTCCTTGTCGTCGGCCAGCATCGACTTGAACGTCTGGCGGATGAGGTCGGAGCCGATGTCCTGATGCGCGAGCCGCTCGGCGAGCCGATGGATGACAGCTTCCTCCAGGCTCTCCTGGTTGAGGATGGTCGAATAGAGGAACGCCGCCAGAAGCGGGTCGCGGTTGACCGCTTCCATCGCCTCGTCGCGGACCGAACGCCAGATCGGATCGACCGGCTGGACCATTGTGGGGCGGGAAATGCTGATGCTGTTCATCGACGTCTTGTCCTGCGTCCTGGCCGCTTGCCTATTCTCCGGCGGCACATATAAGCCAGATCATAGCACGATTGAACTCAATTTTCCTTAGTGCTCGGTGAAATGGATTTGGTTCACGGAAATTCAAGCCGCCATGGAAAACGAACCCTTGATCGACGCTCCGCTGAAACGCGCGCTCTCCGCGCTCTATCAAGCACCGGATCGCCACTATCACAACCTCGCCCATATCGAGGCGTTGCTGGCGCTGGCGGACGAATATCGAGCATCGCTGCATGATTCCGGCGCCGTCGAAGCCGCAATCTGGTTCCATGACGCCATATATGACAGCCGCGCCAAGGACAACGAGGCCAGGAGTGCAGCACTTGCGCAGGACAAACTTGCCGCCCGCACCGATCCGGAGCGCCTCGGCCGCATCGCGGCGATGATCGTCGCCACTGCCACGCATGAACTGCCCAGCCTTCAACCACGGGGCCTTGCCGATCAGAACTCCCTGCGCGACGCAGCGCTTTTCCTCGACATGGACCTGGCGATACTGGGTGCGTCAGCCGACACTTTCGACGCCTATGAACAAGCGGTCCGACGCGAACATGGCTGGGTCGAGGAGCCTATGTGGCGCGCCGGCCGCGGCGCGATTCTCAAGACTTTCCTCGCGCGCCAGCATATTTTTCACACGCAGGAATTCCGCCACAGGTTCGAGCCCCAGGCCAGGCAAAACCTGGCGCGGTCTCTAGAAACGCTCAAATCCTAATCCGGAAATGTCTCCATGCGCTGCGCATAGGCTTTGAAACCGGCGCGCCTGTAGACCGATTGCGCGGCCGGATGGTCGTATGTGTCGGTATGAAGCCAGACCCTTTGCGGCGCCCGCGACCAGATGGCGCGAAGCGCCTGGTCGAGCAGGAACGGGCCGAGCCTGCGACCCTGGAAGGCGGGAACCAGCCCGAAATGAACCAGCTCGACCTCAGGCTGGCCGACGCCGTTGAATTCGCACAGACCAGCGGCCTCGCCCTCGACGCGCAGCACATGGATATGTGTCGAGGGCAGCGCCAGCAGGCGCTCGAGGTCTTCCGCCGGCATGCGCAGCCGCTGGTCCCATTGCACGGGCTCGCCGACAGCGCGGTAGAGGTCGATGTAAGCGGCGCTGTCCAGCCTTTCCAGCGCCACCGTGGTCGCTGCTGCAGGGCTGACGCGTGCAGGCGCCAAATCGCGCGGGCGCATCTCCATGTAGGTGACGAGAAGATCAACCAAAGCGGCACCGCCTCCGGCTGCAAGCCAGACGAAGATCGATCACCTGAAGGCGCCAACGGACTTGGTCGCCGCCCAAACAAAGAACAGGCCGATCACCAACGACAGCCCGTTGAGGAGGATACCGACGATGCCGAGGACATGATTGTCGTTTGAACGTCCCAGTGCCATCAAGCCAAAAACCACGCCGGTGATGTGCGCCAGCGGCGCCGCAACGAGAAACACCACCAGAAAAACCCCGCCGAGGACGTTTTGAGCGGCCAGCGACGCCTCGCCTGGCATCAACGCCAGCGTGACCACCGCCGCAAAATCCATTGCGAACGCCAGCAGGGCCAGGATCACCGAGCGTTTGCCCAAGCTGCTCCGCCCCACCACGCCGGGCATTGCTATCGTGCTTCTTCCCCATCCGGCCATTACTCGTCCCCGATCAGGTGAAAGCGCCTATCGTCGATGCCATTGCCACAAGCAGCAGGAAGCCAACCGCCAGGGAGCCGCCGTTGAGCAGGATGCCGACGACCCCAAGCACGCGGCTATCGTTCGAACGCACCAGCGCCATCAGCCCGAAAATCAATCCCGCAATATGCGCCAACGGCCCTGCCAGCAGGAAAACCGCCATGAAGAAACCCGTGGCGATGTTCTGGGCACGCTCGGATGCGTGGGTCGGCAGCGCCACCATTGTGGTCAGCGCTATCACACCGGCACCGAAGGCGAGCAGCGCCAGGATGACGGAACGCTTGCCGAACTTGCTTGTCACGACGGCGCCCGGCAGAGCGTCGGCGCTTCTTCCCCATTGTGCCATTGTTGCCACCCCTCGCCGGCCGCCCAATCCATATCGCCCGAAAATCGCTTACCGGTTAAAGCGGATTTTCGGCATAAAACTCCAAAACCCGCTGCTTGAAGGTCTTGTCGCCCACAGCCAGCATATGGTCGCGGCCGTCTATGTGAAATGACTTGGCATTCGGCATCAGCGCGGCGAGCTCGTCGGGCGAGCCGCCGATATCGTCTGTCGTCCCGACCGCAATCAGCGTCGGTTGGGCGATGCGCGTCATGTCGTGTTCGCTGAGCAGTTCGCGCGACGTGGCGATGCAGGCAGCCAATGCCCGGCGGTCGCTGCGCGTCTGATCGGCAAAGGCGCGAAAGGAGCGACCGCGCGGATGGCTGGTGGCGGCCGGATCGTCGGCCAGCAGCGCCTCGGCGATCGGATCCCAGTCGCCGACCCCGTCGACCATGCCGATCCCGAGCCCGCCGAAGACCAGCGTCGCCACCTTGTCCGGATCCGACAGCGCCAGGAACGCCGAAATGCGCGCGCCCATCGAATAGCCCATGACATGCGCGCGCCCGATGCCGAGATGGTCGAGCAGGGCCGCCGCATCCGAGGCCATTTTGGCTGGTGTGTAGTCGGCCTCGTCATAGCTCTTCGACGACGAGCCGTGGCCGCGATTGTCGAAGGCGATGGCGCGGTAGCCGGCGTCGTTCAGCGTCTTGAACCAGCCGGGCGAGACCCAGTTGACATAGTGGCTGGAGGCAAAGCCGTGGATCATCAGCACCGGATCGCCATCGCCCGACGCCGGCTGGCGGTCGAGGAAGGCGAAGTCGAACCCGTCATGGGAGAAGAATTGCATCGGGAGCGGCTCAGCCGGCGCCGGGCGTGGGCGCGTTGCCCTTGTCCGATGGCGGCATGCCGGGGCCGGACACCGTGCCGACGGCCGGATGGCGCAGCAGATCGCCATAGTCGATGCCGTTTTTGGCGGCGGTGCCGGCCTTGAGCTCCAGCACGAAGCGCACTGGCACACCCGGCGAGATGACTGCATCGGACAATGGAGTGCCGTGCTTGACGGCCCGGACCTTGCCGTCCTGTCCAACAAAGATCAGGTCGAGCGGCATCGGCGTGTTGTGCATCCAGAAGCCGACCTGCTTCTGCATCTCGAAGACGAACAGCATGCCATGATTGTCGGCCATATCCTGGCGATACATCAGGCCGGCCTCGCGTTCCGAGTCGGTGTCGGCGACTTCGATCGAAAAGGATTTATCGCCCCCTTTCGTCGCCACGACCAAGGGTGTCGGATCGACGGGAAGGATCATCGCCTGACCGCCGGCGATCGTCTGCTGGGATGCGGTCGGCTGCCCGGAATAGAAGTAAGCGCCTGCGGCTCCCGCAACGATGACGCAGAGCGCGCCCGCTGTCAGCCAGTTCCTGTACGCCATTGGAAATCCTCGACCAAAGACCATGATCCCTAAAAGTGGTCTCAGGTATTCGGATAAGATCGTGGTGAAACCAAGAAAGAGCCGTCCTGACTTCCTCAGGAAGGCTCGCGTCCTAATGCGCGACCGGCAAGGTGCCCATATCGGGGTGAATCTCGGCAGCCATGAGGCCCTTGTCACCGCGTCCGAAACGCACCAGCACGACCTGTCCGGGCCTGAGCTCGGTGATGCCATAGCGGCGCAGCGTCTCCATATGGACGAAGATATCCTCGGTGCCCTCGCCGCGCGTCAGAAAGCCGAAGCCCTTGGTGCGGTTGAACCACTTAACCAGCGCCCGCTCGAGCCCGCTTTCCGGCGTCACCGCCACATGGGTGCGCTGTTCCTGCATCTCGGCCGGATGGATCGCCGTAGTGGTGTCCATGGACAGCACCCGGAACGCCTGCAAACCACGGTCGCCGTGCTTGACAAGGCACACGACACGCGCGCCCTCCAATGCAGTCTGAAAACCGTCCTTTCGAAGGCAGGTGACATGGAGGAGGATGTCGCCCGAAGAACCGTCATCGGGAAGTATGAAACCGTAGCCCTTGGCCACGTCGAACCATTTGATGGCGCCGGCGATTTCGACAAGGTCGGCGCTATCGCCGCCACTGTCACTCTTCAGGGCGTCGTCAAGGTTCTCATCCCGCCTCGTGAAAGAGGCCTTATCCCCCATAAGAATGCCCCCTTTTTTCAAGAAAACCGCAAGTGATTCTTGACATTAGATTAACACCGCCGCTTCCGGGGTGTGCAAGACCTGCCGTGCCTTTTTTCACGGTTGAATACAGGAATAGCTGACTTGTTGTTTGCCGGCGTCGCTGCCGACAGCAATGACGATCCATCAAGGCGGTCAACCGGTCGGCAATTTGCAAGGGATTTCGCCGAAATCGGCAACCACTTGTGTCCGACGCTTTTGTCAGAGCAATCTGATTTTTTCCAAAACCGGTGACCACTTTTCCAGTCCGATGCTCGTTGCCCTTCGGCGGGGTGGACCTTATGTTGCCTCGCAACCCAAACATCCCCGAGGAAATCCCATGCGCTACCTCCACACAATGGTCCGTGTCGCCGACGTCGATGTCTCGCTCGATTTCTACTGCAACAAGCTCGGCCTTAAGGAAGTGCGCCGCTACGAAAACGAGCAGGGCCGATTCACGCTGATCTTCCTCGCCGCCTCCGAGGATGTAGAAAGCGGCATCACTGAGAAGGCGCCGCTGATCGAACTGACCTACAATTGGGACCCGGAGGAGTACAAGGGCGGACGCAATTTCGGCCACCTCGCCTATGAGGTCGACGACATCTACGCCACCTGTCAGCATCTGATGGACAATGGCGTCATCATCAACCGGCCGCCGCGCGACGGCAACATGGCCTTCGTCAAGTCGCCGGACGGCATCTCCTTCGAACTGCTGCAGAAGGGCCCGGCCAAGCCCAAGGCTGAGCCGTGGGCATCGATGCCGAACACCGGCACCTGGTAGCGATCACGCCATCTTGAGCGAGGCGGCCGCGCCGACAAGCCGGCCCCTTTGCCATTTCGAGCAACGGCACCTATTTACCTGCCTGTCGCGCCAGCCAAGCAAAGCCAGTGCCTCACCCAGGAGAATTCATTTATGCCGACCAGCCGTGCCGATGTCTCCACCGCGTATGCCAGCCGCTATTTGCAGCAGTTGTGCAAGCACTGGGCGCACAAATTTCCCGTCGAGTTCGATCCGAACCACGGCACCATCGATCTGTCACTCGGCCGCACGGTTCTCGATGCCGATGCGGCAGCGCTGCATATCACGGTGTCGACGGATGAAAGCGGATCGCTGGAGCGCATGGAGAGCGTCGTTGCCGATCACATCAAGCGCTTCGCCTTCCGCGAGGAGCTGACTTTCGAGTGGAAGCAGGCTCCGGCGACCTGATCTGCGGTCAGCCGCAACGCCGAACGCCGGAAGCTGCCAGCCCCGGACAACGTTATGGCGTCACTTGGTTGCGACGCCATCTGAATTGTCGGAACGACGGATCGATCAGAACTTGTAGTTCAGGCCGATCTTGATCGTATGGGCGTCGATCTTCACCCTTGCGTCGTTGCCCTCGATATCTGTCAAACGGACCTTGCCGAAGTCGAAGTACTGGTATTCCAGCTTCGTGGTCCATTTGTCGGCGAAGGCCCATTCGACACCGCCACCGATCGTATAGCCGAAGCGGCCTCCGCTCCTCGATGCGCTGCTGTCCGGGTCGGGCACCCCCGTCAAAATCGAAAGTATCGCCATAACTCAATTTGTAGTGAGTCGCCGCCGCGCCGCCCTTGTTGTTTAGCCGAGGCTTAATTAGCATCGCGACCGCAACGCAGAAGCGGTTCAAAGCGAACGCGCTATCTGCAGCAGCGCCAGCACCGAGCGCCAGTTGCGCGCGGTGCCGGGCACTTTCAGCACGCGCGGGATGAGATTGGCGAACACCGATTTGCCGAGCCCGTCCGGCGCCTTGAGGTAGAGCACGTCGTCCCTGACCTCGAAGCTTTCCGGGCCGGTGCATTTCTCGGCAAGCCTGGCGATCTCGTCCGCCGTCGGCTGGCGCTCCAGCGTGTAGGCGTGAAGCTTGGTCGGATCGCCGGCGACTTCCGGATAAGGATTCTCCTTCACCAACCGTTCGAACCAGGAGAGATCGCGCACCATGATGCGCGAGTGAAAGCCCCATTTTTTCTCGAACGCCATTTCGATCTGTTTCGCCAGCGTGGCGGCGTCGCCCTTCTTGGTCCGGAACACGACATTGCCGCTCTGCACATAACTGGCGACATCGGTGAAGCCTAGCGCCTCGAATAACGCCCGCAACTCCGCCATCTGGACGATGCGGTTGCCGCCGACATTGATGCCGGAAAACAGTGCGACGAAGACCACCCTTCGCTCTTCGAGCTTCGGGTGGCAGGCTGTACCGCTCATATGATGAACCCGGCCAGGGTCTCGTTGTCGGTGATGTCCTGATAGTGCACGCCCTCGGCCTCGAAATTTGCCCTCAGCAGATCGAAGTTACGCCGGTCTTTGGTTTCGATGCCGATAAGCACAGAGCCGAAATTGCGTGCCGATTTCTTCAGATATTCGAAGCGGGCGATATCATCGTCGGGACCGAGCAGTTCGAGGAAGTCGCGCAGCGCGCCCGGCCGCTGCGGAAAGCGGATGATAAAATATTTCTTCAGCCCCTCGAAGCGCAGCGCCCGCTCCTTCACGTCGGGCAGCCGCTCGAAATCGAAATTGCCGCCCGACACCACCGCGACGATGGTCTTGCCGCGGATTTCCTTGCGCGAAAAATCCTTCAACGCGTCGATCGCCAAGGCACCGGCCGGCTCCAGCACCACACCTTCGATGTTGAGCATCTCGATCATGGTGGCGCAGAGCCGGTTCTCAGGGATCAGCCGCACCGCCTGAGCGGCGAACTCCTTGAGGTGGCGCAACGGCTCGCGGCCGATCTCGGCCACCGCCGCGCCGTCGACGAAATTGTCGACATTGGCGAGCCGGACGCGCTTGCCGCTGGCGAGGCTCTGATGCAGGCTCGGCGCACCGGCCGGTTCGCAAAAGACGTACCGCGCGTCACGTTGCTGCTCGGCGAAATAGTGCGTCACCCCGGCCGCCAGGCCACCGCCGCCAACCGGCAGCATGATGATGTCGGGCATGCGCGCGCCCGGCATCTGGTCGGCGATCTCATAGGCGACCGTCGCCTGCCCCTCGATAATGTCCTTGTGGTCGAAGGGCGGCACCATATGCGCGCCGGAACTTTCGGTGAATTCGAAGGCGGCGCGGTAGCAGTCGTCGAAGAAGTCGCCGACCAGCCTGATCTCGACGAAATCGCCGCCGAACAGCCGCGTCTTGTCGATCTTTTGCTGCGGCGTCGTCACCGGCATGAAGACCACGCCCTTCTTGCCGAAATGGCGGCAGACGAAGGCAAAGCCCTGCGCATGGTTGCCGGCCGAGGCGCAGACGAACAGCTCGGCCTCGTTGCCGGCGGCCAGCGCCTTGCGGAAAAAGTTGAAGGCGCCGCGGATCTTGTAGGAGCGCACCGGCGAAAGATCCTCGCGCTTCAACAGCACCCGAGCCCCCGTCTTCTTCGACAGATAGTCGTTTTCCTGCAGCGGCGTTTCGGGAAAGATCTCGCGGATCGCGGCTGCGGCGGTGGCGACACGGGAGGAGAAACTGTTCATGGCGCCGTCACCTCTGGATCGAATGGTTCGAAGGCGAAGCCTATTGCACAATTCGCCGTTTGCAGCCACCGATGCGGCGCGGCCGCTTTGACGCGCCAGCAGGAAATCCATTGGAGCCATCTTCATGCCTGTTTCGGCTGTCGCCCTGAAGACCGTAGACCTTCCTGAATTCGGCGAGCCAACAGTGATGCCGCTAGTTCAGCGGCGGACCTACGAAGCACGCATCGAGGCTCTGCTGGCGCGCGGCGCCAAGGCCGGGCTCGACGCCTTTGCCGTCTATGGCGACCGCGAGCACGCGGCCAATGTCGCCTATCTCAGTGGTTACGATCCGCGTTTCGAGGAGACGTTGCTGGTCATCGTCCCCGGCAGCCAGTCAAAGCTTCTCGTCGGCAATGAGGGCTGGGGCTATGCCGAAATCTGCGACGGGCCCTACGAGCGCGTCCTCTACCAGACCTTCTCGCTGCCGGCGCAGCCACGCGACCGCTCGGCCTCTCTATCCGACACGCTTGCCGCCTGCGGCCTGAAGGCCGGCCAGAAGATCGGCGCCATCGGCTGGAAGCCGTTCGGCCCCGGCGATGGCGGCTTTGGCGAGACGACGCTCGACCTGCCTTCCTTCATCGCCGATACGCTGCGCACACTGGCCGGCGACAGAGGCGCGGTGGTCAACGCCGCCAACCTGTTGATGAATCCATCCGACGGTCTACGCGCCATCAACGAGGCAGACCAATTGGCGTCCTTCGAATTCGCCGCGACCTTTTCCTCGCAGGGCCTGCGCAACGTGCTTGGGAATATTGAGCCCGGCATGAGCGAATTGCAGGCCGCGCGGCTGATGGGGATCAACGGCCTGCCCCTTTGCTGCCACCCGATGCTGTCCGCCGGCAGGCGTGCGCCCTACGGCTTGCCTAGCCCGCACCTCGACATCATCAAGCGCGGCGATCCCGTCACCATGGCGTACGGCATCCAGGGCTCGCTCAACGCCCGCGCCGGCTTCCTGGTCGAGAGCGCGGCCGAACTGCCGCGCGAGATAAGCGACTATGTCGAACAGCTGGTAGCGCCCTATTTCGCCGCCGTCGTCGACTGGTACGAGACCATCGGCATAGGCGTTGCCGGCGGAGCGCTTTGGAAAGTCGTGCATGACCGCATAGGCGACCCGTTCTTCGGCGTCTCGCTCAATCCCGGCCATCTCGTCCACATCGACGAATGGATGCATTCGCCGGTGTTTTCCGGCTCGGACATCAAGCTGCAATCGGGCATGGCGCTGCAGGTCGACATCATTCCGGCGACCGGAACCAGCTATTTCACCACCAACATCGAAGACGGTATCGCGCTTGCCGATGAGGCGTTGCGCGAGGAGATCGCGGCCCGTTATCCCGAGGCATGGCGCCGCATCGAGGCGCGCCGCGCCTTCATGGGCGATGTGCTCGGCATCAGGCTCAAGCCCGAGGTATTGCCCTTCTCCAACATCCCTGCGTTCCTGCCGCCATTCTGGCTTTCGCGCAACAGTGCGATGACCGTGGCTCGACGCTGACCACATTTCGGCTGGACACGACTTACTTCTGCCGCACTCTCACTGTCCGGGAGGTGCCGCGGGGGTATATGGGCCTTTTGGCCGGAGTGGAATTTTTGACGTGCGTTTGAAGACGATTTGCATTCTTGCACTTGCCCTGTTGATCGCCGGCTGCGGCGGCCGCAAAACCGAGGAACTGCTCGGCAGCGCCGTCATGTCCACGCCGGTGACCGAAATCTCGGGCAATCACTCGATCTTCATTGCCACCACACGCAAGAAATCCGACGATCCCAACAAAGTTTTCGACGGCGAACGCTCGGCGACGCTGAACTACGCCCGCGTCACCGTCACCGTTCCCGGCACCCACCAGACCGGCCAGATCGAGCGCCGCTCGCGCGGCAAGTCGAACGACCCGGCGAAATACTTCATGGCTTCCGAGGTCGTCGGCTACGATGCGCAGCCTCAATTCTCAAGCGCGCTCAATGCCGACATTGCCGCGCGCGGCGGCCGCGTCATGGTCTTCGTGCATGGCTACAACACCGGCTTCGACGACGCGGTCTACCGCCTGACCCAGATCGTCCACGATTCCGGCTATCCCGGCACGCCGGTGCTGTTTTCCTGGGCATCCGGCGCCAGAACCACCGACTATGTCTATGACAAGGAAAGCGCCAGCGCCGCCCGCGATCAGCTGGAGGTGACATTGCGCATGCTGCAGCAGTCCGGCGCGCGGCGCATCGACATCGTCGCCCACTCGCTCGGAACCTGGGTGACCATGGAAACGCTGCGCCAGATGGCCATCACCGGCGACCGCGATCTCGGCGGCAAGCTCGGCGATGTCGTGCTGGCTTCTCCCGACATCGACGTCGACGTCTTCAAGAGCCAGATGCGCCGCTACGGCAAGCCGGACAAGCCGTTCATCCTGCTGCTCTCCAACGACGACCGGGCGCTGCGGCTCTCAGGCCTGATCGCAGGCTCGCGGCCACGCGTCGGCGACTACAAGGATGCCGCCGACCTCGCCGCTTATGGCGTCACCGTGGTCGACCTCTCCAAGGTCAAGGGAGGCGACAGCTTCAACCACACCAAGTTCGCCGACAATCCCGAACTGGTGAAGATGATCGGCCAGCGGCTGCGCGAGGATGACGGCTTTGCCAGCGACCAGACGGTGACCGACCGCATCAGCGCGCTCGGACAATAAGGCTGTTGCCTTGCGGCGACCGTCGCCGCGTGAGGTCGCGAATGCCGCTCGGCCCGATCACTTTCAACTGGACCGGGCCGGTCTCTGCCTCTACGACATTGAAATCGGCGCCAATGCGCCAGCGGGAGCCCGCTTGAACGAGCGATGGAAGACTGTCCTGGTCCTTGCGTTCGCGCTAGCTGCCGCCGGCTGCGCCGGCCCCAACACCCATGACCTGTTGAACGAGTCGACGGTTTCGGTGCCTGCCTCCGACATCGCGGCCACCCACGAAATCTTCGTCGCCACCACCCGCAAGCAGGCGACCAAGGACCCACGCCAGGTGTTCGATGGCGATCGCTCGCTGACCACCAGCTACGCCCGCGTCGACGTCACCGTGCCGAAGGTCCACCAGGTCGGCGCCATCGAGCGCGCCAAGGGCTCGGCCAATTCGAACCCGGCCAAGCAATTCACCGCCACCGACGTCGTCCACTATGGCGACGCCTCGCAATTCGCCAAGGCCGTCGGTGCCAACATCACCATGAATGGCGACCGCGCGCTGGTCTTCGTCCACGGCTTCAACAACGGCTTCGACGATGGGGTCTACCGGCTGACGCAGATCGCCCACGACACCGAATATCCGGGTACGCCGATCTTGTTTTCGTGGGCTTCGAGCGGCAAGACCACGGGCTATATCTACGACAAGGACAGCGCCAACGCCGCGCGCGACGACCTCGAGGCGACGCTCAGGATGCTCGCCAAGACAAAGGTCAAGAGCATCGACATCATCGCGCATTCGATGGGAACCTGGGTGACGATGGAAGCGCTGCGCCAGCTCGCCATCACCGGCGACCGCGATCTCGACGGCAAGCTCGGCCGTGTCGTCCTGGCATCGCCCGATATCGATGTCGACGTCTTCAAGAAGCAGATGATCCGCTACGGCAAGCCCGACAGGCCGTTCGTCATCCTGCTTTCCGCCGACGACCGTGCTCTGAGACTGTCCAGCCTGCTATCCGGCGACAAGCCGCGCGTCGGCGACTACGGCAACGCCGCCGACATTGCCAGTTACGGCGTCGTTGTGGCCGACCTCAGCCAGATCAAGGGCGGCGACCGCCTGAACCACGCCAAATTCGCCGACAACCCGTTCCTGGTGCAATTGCTCGGTGACCGTCTGCGCGCTCCAGCCGGCCTGGCATCGGACGAACCCACGCAGGGCCAGATCGACAATCTCGGCCAAGGCCTCGGCAAGGCAGTCGGATCCGTCGCCGAGATCATTATCACCACGCCATTCAAGGTGCTGACCATCGCCACCGGCGGATGAGAGCCAAGCAGCGGGCTGATCTCAGATAAAAAGATCGACCTTCTGGAACGTCGTCACGTCGATCAGGCCGACATCGGAAATCCTGAGCTCCGGAATGACGACCAGCGCCAGCAGCGAGTGCTGCATGTAGGCGTTGTTGAGCGAGCAGCCCATCTTGCGCATCGCCTCGGTCAGTTTCTCCGCCTTGGCCGCCACGATTTCCGCCCGCTCGTCCGACATCAGCCCGGCGATCGGCATTTCGACAAGCGCAAGCTCCTTGCCCTTCGAAAACAGCACCACGCCCCCGCCGACCTCGCCCAGCCGGTTGACGGCCAGCGCCATGTCTTCCTTGTTGGTGCCGACGCAGATGATGTGGTGGGCATCATGTGCGACGCTCGACGCAATGGCGCAGTCGCCCATATAGCCGAAGCCTGAGACGAAGGCATTGGTGACGCCGCCGGTGCCGCGGTGGCGCTCGACCAGCGCGATCTGGCAGATGTCGTTGCGGCGGTCCATGGCGACCAGCCCGTCCTCGACCGGCAGGTCGGCCTCCAGCGCCCGCGTCGGCGCCTGGTTTTCGATCACGCCGATGACCCGCACCCGCACCTCGTTGGCGCCCTTGGGCGCCGCAATGTCGAAGTCGCCTGGCTTCAGCTTCTTGCCGAGCTTGACGGTGTTCTTCGCCGATTTGGGGTAATCATAGGCCGGGATGTCGATCTCGAGCTTGCCGCCCTTGGCCAGCCTGATACCGCGGCCATAGACCTCGTCGATGGTCATGGCGGCAAGATCGGAGACGATCAGCAGATCGGCCAGCCGTCCCGGCGCGATCGAGCCGATCTCGCGCTCCAGCTTGAAATGCTGGGCGGTATTCAGCGTCGCCATCTGGATCGCCGTCACCGGCTTCAATCCCTGTTGGATGGCGTGGCGGACCACCCGGTCCATATGGCCTTCATGCACCAGCGTGCCGGAATGGCTGTCGTCGGTGCACAGGATGAAGTTGCGCGGGTCGAGACCGCTCTCGGTCACCGCCTTGATCTGCGAGGCAACATCGTACCAGGCCGAGCCCAGCCGCAGCATTGCCTTCATGCCCTGGCGCACACGGGCGATTGCGTCCTCGGCGCGCGTGCCTTCATGGTCGTCCTCCGGCCCGCCGGCGACATAGCCATGGAACGGCAGGCCGAGATCGCGCGACGCGTAGTGGCCGCCGACCGTCTTGCCGGCCTTGATCGTTGCGGCGATCTCGCCCGACATGACCGGATCATTGGCGATGACGCCGGGAAAATTCATGACTTCGCCGAGCCCGATGATGTTTTCCCAGGTCATCGCTTCCGCGACATCGGCGACCGTCAGTTCGGCCCCGGCATGCTCCAGCCCCGGCGCGGACGGCACGCAGGATGGCATCTGGACGTGCACGTTGATCGGCATGGCGACGGCCTCGTCATGCATCAGCCGCACGCCGGGCAGACCCAGCACATTGGCGATCTCGTGCGGATCGATGAACATCGAGGTGGTGCCGTGCGGGATGACAGCGCGGCAGAACTCGGTCACCGTCACCATGCCGCTCTCGACATGCATATGCGCGTCGCACAGGCCGGGCACGAGATAGCGGCCGCCGGCATCGACCACCTTGGTGCCCTGGCCGATGGCATGGCTGGCATTCGGCCCGCAATAGGCGAAGCGGCCGCCTGAGATTGCGATGTCGGTGCCGGCTATGATTTCGCCGGAATGCACGTTCACCCAGCGGCCGTTTCGGATGACGAGGTCGGCCGGCTTGCGCCCCGTTGCGACGTCGACCAGATGCGTCGCCATCTCGGTCCAGGGCTTGGGTTTCGTCGCCGACGGCTGCTTGGCCATGAAAGACTCCTGTTTGCCCGACTGTGCCAAGCCGGCAAGGTTTTGGCCAGCGATCACGGACGAAATCCGTCGATGAGAATTCGCCCGGGCGGATGCGCCGCACCTGCTCACCCCGAGGGCAGGCATCAGTGGTGCGGTCATTCAGTTTGGCTTGTGCCGCCACTTA
Organism: Mesorhizobium sp. M0016; assembly: GCF_040324035.1. NCBI lineage: Bacteria > Pseudomonadati > Pseudomonadota > Alphaproteobacteria > Hyphomicrobiales > Phyllobacteriaceae > Mesorhizobium > Mesorhizobium sp. M0016. The sequence goes on from NZ_JAMYVM010000006.1 coordinate 77,158, forward strand.
TGCTACCATTCTGGCTATGGTGCTGATTTGCGCCGACGACCCGCCGCGAGGCGGGTTTTTGTTGTGATGAGCCCGAAACCTCCTGAGGTGAAGTCATGATCCGGTTCCTGAAAGCACTCGCCTTCGTCACCCTGTTCCTGATCTCGGCCGGCTTTGTATCCGCCGAGGAACGTTGGCAGACCTTGCCGGAGCCGGCGGCGATGCCCAAACCGGATCAGAGCGGGTATGCGCCGGTCAACGGCATCCAGATGTACTATGCCGTTTTCGGCGCCGGTGATCCGATTCTCCTGATCCATGGCGGCCTTGGCCATGGCGACATCTGGGCAAGCCAGGTGGCGACGATGTCCAAGACGCACAAGGTGATCATTGCCGACAGCCGCGGCCATGGCCGTTCTACCCGCACCGAGCAAGCTTACGGCTATGACCTCATGGCGTCGGACTATCTTGCGCTGCTCGACTATCTCAAGATCGACAAGACCGCTCTTGTCGGCTGGAGCGACGGGGGCATTATCGGCATCGACATCGCGCTGCATCATCCGGAGCGGCTGACACGGCTCTTTGCGCAGGCCGCCAACGTCACCACCGATGGCGTCGATCCGGGTGTGCTGACCAACAAGACCTTTGCCGCCTATATCGACCGCTCGGGCCGCGACTACAAGAAACTGTCGAAGACTCCCGACCAGTACGATGCCTTCGTGGCGCAGATCAGCCACATGTGGGAGTCGGAGCCGGCCTGGACCAAGGAACAGCTCGGCAAGATAACCACGCCGACCGCGATCGTTGCCGGCGACCATGACGAGGCGATCAAGCGCGAACACACCGAATACATGGCCTCCGTCATTCCGGGCGCCAAGCTCATCATCCTGCCCAACGCCAGTCATTTCGCCATGCTGCAGGCGCCGGACGAATATAGCCATGCGGCGCTGGACTTCATTGACGCCAAATAGCGCCCCCAGCTAGAGCACCCAGCACAGCAACGGGTACATTCCGATTGTTGAACAATGGGTTCCGTTTTGCGGCGAATAGGATTACCTTCCGGCAAGGCGCCTTCTGAACCGCCTTTTCGGAGAACTCGATGCGCTGTCTGACCATTGCCAGTGCCGGATTTCTGATTGCTCTGGCCGCGCCGGCATTCGCCGCCGACCCGATGGCGGTGCCGATGACCGAACCAGGCTTCGACTGGACCGGCTACTATGCCGGCCTGCAGGCCGGCTACGGCTGGGGCCAGTCCGACATATCAGTGACGGAAGGCGCGCCGTTTTCCATCTCGCCCGACATTGACGGCGGTTTCGTCGGCGGCCATGTCGCCGGCCTGTGGCAGTTCGATCAGGCGGTGCTCGGCGCCGAGGCGGAGCTCAATTATTCCGCCGTCGACGGTACGGCGGTATCAGGCCTTGGAAGCACATTCCGCACGGACATCAAGTGGTTCGGATCTGTAAACGCCAAAGCGGGCTTCGCCATGGACCGCGTGCTGGTCTACGGCGTCGGCGGCGTCGCCTTTGCCGGCATCGAAACTTCGCAAGTCGCGGGCGCGTCGTTCGCCGGCACACGCACGAATGTCGGCTGGACCTTGGGCGCCGGCGTTGACTATGCGCTGACCGACAAATTCATCGTCGGCGCGCAATATCGCTATTATGATTTCGGCTCCGAGCACTATGACGTGGCGGAACCCTTCAACGATCGCGATCAGGATGTGAAACTGAACGCGGTTGGTATCAATCTCAGCTACAAATTCTGAGCGTTCTCGGCGACTGAGATTTTCGCCACAACCAATTGTTTTGAAATCGCGAAACACCTTTCATGAGTCCGACACTCGGCAAAAGATGGCTTCACGGGTTTTCGCTGGCGTCTGAAAAGGGCAGGCCTGCGGACGGAATTGGTAGACGCAAGGGACTTAAAATTTGCCGTCAACTGGAGCAAGGGATGGCGTGGGTTAGGGTTGTTGAACGTATCGGTTACGGAGTTTGCCCAAAGTGCGGAAATCCCGGCTTCGACCTTGAAGCGGGCGAAGATATCCATGACGAGAGAGCCAAGATAAGGTGCGGCAAATGCGAATACATTTGCTCTGCCAACGAGTGGCCGACGGTGTCCGAAATCAAACCGGAAACACCATAATTTAGATTTCCTACGGCTGGTCAGTACTGCTGCTTTTCGGCCATTTCATTTTCGATGGCCACGCGCTGAACCACCTCGGGGGACACATGCATGATGGTGATATCGAAAGCCCGATAAGCCTCATCTGGCGTAATGCCGCGTTCGATTTCCGCCTCCGTCATGCCATCCTTCAGTTGCTCGTTGCGCAGTTTGGTCAGGATTGATCCAAGCCCATGGTGATGGCCGAAACTCGGCGCGATATATTCGCCTGAGGGCGTCCAGCCGCCGAAGTGCATCGCAAGATGCACATCGTGGAGTTCCTCCGGATCGGACGCGCTAATCCTGACTAGCTCTTTGATGAGGTCCTCAATTGCAGCTTTGGTCATGTATGCGGTTACGCCCATGGCATCCAATCGCAGCGCCAAGCTGAGCGGTCCGGCTGACATCTTTTTCGCTGGTTTTTTAGATGGTCGCCTAACCATGTTTAAAATTGCCTCCGTACCGTGATGCGATCCTATGGGAAGCATGGTGCCGGCGGCGGGACTTGAACCCGCATGGCCGAGGCCTCCGGATTTTAAGTCCGGTGTATGCCAATTTCACCACGCCCGTAGTGCCTGCACATGTACCCGTGGTGTGGGATTTTGCAAAGAGCGAGGGAGCATGCTCGAAGCATGGTGCGGGCGGCGGGACTTGAACCCGCATGGCCGAAGCCTCCGGATTTTAAGTCCGGTGTGTATACCAATTTCACCACGCCCGCAGTGCCCGCACATGTACCCGTGGTGTGGGATTTTGCAAAGAGCGAGGGAGCATGCTCGCACACTTGATTGCGGGGGAAATATCGTGGGATTTCCCTCAAATGTGGGAGAAAACCAGACTCACCATCAGCTCGACGTCCTGGTTTTCAGCCTATTGAGCGAGAAACACGCAGAAAAAGAGACTTTAAATCCCTCGATCTCTGATCGTACGGGTTCGATTCCCGTCGTCCGCACCAATTGAAATGCTTAGGATTCGTTCTGTAAGAACTCACTGGCTACCATAGAAAAGGCTGACGCGGGTAGCCGTAGAGCCGGGATACAAAGCCGGGAACTGCCATGCTGGAGTTTTGGTGTTCGGTATTGGCTGCCGTAAGAATAGTGACGGGGCTGACGGCGCAACTGCGCTTGAGCCAAATCCCGAACCTGTAGCCTTTTCGGTCGTAAGCTCGGCAGTTGGGGATCTAATGCAGCCGAAAAACGACGGTATCCGTGTCGCCGGACTTGCATCGAATGCCGACCAAAACGCCGGTTTCATAGTCGTCGACGTGCCACGGTCGGAACGTCGACCACACCGCAGCGATCAAAAGCTATATTACAAGCGTGCTGGTAGCTCTTCCGCAGCGGCCTCAACCCGGTGGGCATGCTCCGTCGCGATTTTAAGAAGAGTTGCAGCCGTTTCCTGTGGCGTCCAACCTTGCGCTTCTGACGCAGTCACCAAGGCCGCAAACGCGGCTTCTAATGCGACTTCACAGTTCACCTCACGGTCTGGGCTATCCTCTGGCAATATCGGGGGTTCGACGGATTGGGACATGGTGACTTCTTTCAAAGGGGAAAGCCCGCCGCCCCAGCCTTTTGCCACTCAAACATTTCAGCAAAGGATCATTCCAGCTATCAGCAGCGTGATTAGAACTGACAACGGCACGGCCAGAAGACCGACCAACTCAACATTTCTTGTGTTTTGTCGCTTGTCCATCTTCGTCGCCCGCATATCGTTGGCTTTGGCATCTTGCCGTCAACGTGCAGCTGTTGGAACCAACCACAAGTGCCGCTGATCGGAGATTCAGTCGGTGCTGCATATTAGCAACACATTGTGGAACGATCGGGCGGCATCAGCCAATTGCTTTTGAATGCCCTTGCACTTGCTTCGTACGATTCCGTACAGTTTCCCCCATTGGGGGAGGCGGCCGATGGACCATGACGAGGAAGGCTACAGCATTGACGCCTTCGATTTCGATGTGGTGTGCGAGACCTTCAGGAGATCCGTTCGGGAGTTGAACCTGGCTGAAGAGCATTGGGTAGACCACGCGAAGGCGCTGCTACGGGAATTCACCGACAGCGCACCTGATGACGACATGATTAGCCGGATCATCGGGCGCTAGTGGCCTATACAGCGGTAGTTGGTTAGAATCGTACCCCGGTCCTGCCACGGAAACCTTTTCCAAGGTTTGCCGCGTCATAGAGGCATCACAGAAGCTCCTGGAACAGATTGCCCAGCGCGGAGGGCCCTATAACGAAAAAGCTCGCCACCGTGAGGCAGCGGGCAGTTTTGGGAGAAACAGAAATGGGAACAATGGACCCCCGAATTGCCAACGGGCCATCGCCAATGCCGTCAGAGAGCCCTGCCTGGACGTGTGGCGTCCTGTCCGGCCCTCGCCATTGATTTCGTCGGCAAGCTTGTCTTTGGCCTCGTGATAGGTCTTGAAGTTGGCATCGGGATGGCAATCGCCGGCTGCCAAGGAGGCCGGCCGCTGGCCGACCCATCAGTTAGGCGTCCGTAGCCAGAGCGTTATAAAGCAGCAAACACGCCAGGATAGGAACGGCGCTGCCTAGCAGCTGGTCTGCCGTGAGGCCGGAAAAATAGACAAGATGAAACGTCACCATCGCTCTACCAATCACGGTTCGGAACACTGCCGAATTAACCGTTAGCCGACGCTAATGTTCCGCTCTGGACTCACTACCGCTTTGGAAGAATCCTGCCGCAGCGATCAGCGCCCCGCCCGACCTTGATCTCAACGTCGGTGCCACAAGGCTTTCCTTCGTTCGCATGGTTCGCAGAGATTAGCACGATCGCATACTCTCATCTCATCCGGCGTCGTCTCCCTCACAAAGCAGCGCCGGTAAGGCTCGGCGACCTTCTTGTTTGTCCCGTGTGCCAAAGGAGGTCGCCGGGCCTGCCGTTGCTCATCTTTGCTGGTGGTTGCTCCTGATGGCTGCGCGTGGCGCCGTCGCCCTACTGCTACCTGCGGGGTAAGGCCGGCGAGCCCTCTTGTCAGGCAGTCCGGCATGTAGGATTATAGTCCTCGTTGCGGCGACCCCCCAATGGAGAGCGCCAATGGCCAGAACCAAACCTTCGGAACAACTTTCCCGGGCTGAAATCGAGCGCTTCCTGGCGGCAGCCGAAGCGCTGCACAAGAGCATCGTCGGGCCGCTCCTGGCGTACCACGGCGAGCACTACCAAGCTCTACGTAAGGTCCATGGACCCCTGTTGAAGTCGATCGAGACCATCACCGGCCAGAAGGCGAAGTTCATCCAGTGGAACGGGACAGGACCGGCACAGCCCCGGGACAAGCCTCCGGGCTAAGTCTCCTCCCGGAAATCCAGCAGCTTGGCATGGCGAAGCTTCTCCTCGCCCTTTAGGAACCGCACGCGGCCGACCAGGCCCGGCTTTAGCCATTCGGCCTTGTCACTCTTGAGCCCTTTCGGCGCCGGCCCGCCAATCTTGCCTTGCACGCGGTCCCATAGGCGCTGGCGCTTGTCCGCCTTGAAGGTGACGAAGGCGCCGCCGGCATAGTGGCCTTTGTCGGCCATCAGCACCATGGCAGGCTTGCCGGCCTCGCGCTGCACGCCGACGATGTCCATCTCCTTTTCGGCATAGCACTTGATCTTGCGCCAGTTCGTCGTCGGACCCGACCGATACTTGCTGCCCTTCCGCTTTGAAACGATACCTTCAAGCCCAGCCTGGTCGACCAGATGAAAGACGGCGTCGCCAGTGCCCGGCATCGCTTCGCTGAACTGGATTCGGCCGCCGTCCGGGATCAACGCCCGGAGGATCTCGCGACGGTCTTCCACCGGCGTGTCCCGCAAGTCATGCCCGTTCAGATGCAAGAGGTCGAATGCTGGCAGATACAGATCGCGCGACGGCTTGCGGCTGGTCGCGGCTGATTGATGCGCATGGAAGTCGGATAGGCCAGCCTCATTGATCGTAATGGTCTCGCCGTCGATGATGAAGTCTTTCGCCTCGATCGCTTCCGCCTCACCGGCAAGTTGGATGTAGCGGCCCGTCCAATCATAACCGTTCTTGGTGATCAGCCGAATCCCGTCATCATCCTTGATGACCTGGGTGCGGTAGCCATCGAATTTGATCTCATGGATCCAATCATCGCCCATCGGCGGCGTGTCGACCAGTTCGGGTTCCATGGGCTTGATGAATTTCAGACGCATGCACTGACTCGCAGAACCACGACTTCAATTAGCTATCGCTAAATTAGTTCCGGAACATTTTAGACGAATTGGATGTTTGAAGGGCTATGAAGATCGAAGCCGACCAATGCCGGGCAGCGCTGACGCTCATCCGGCGCACAATGGAAGAGCACTGTCCTCCTGGCGTGCTGCCGAGCGAAGAGATGGTCAATGGGCTCTATGGTCCGGAACTGATCCATGAGGCGGAAGCCATTGCCGCCGGCATCGTCGCAACCATTGACCAGCTGCAATTGCCCGTGATGAAACCGCCGTCCCCTAGTATCAAATAGAGACCGACACAGGGAAGGTCGCTTGGCCGCGCGATCGTGGGCTCGCAACGACCGGCGAGGCGATGCCGGCCTCACCAAGGGTTACAGCCCCTCGACCAGCAGCGAAGGCGGCTCGCGGCAGTGCAACGCCCGAAGTGTTTCGAGACGACGATGTCCACCGAGCGTAGCCAGCGCGCGTTGTGCTGCACAAGGACCGAGGCAGCGGCACGGCCGCCCGGGCTACTCCAAAGGCGGCTCTTCGCTCTGTGGAGCCAAAACGGTGATATCCATCCTGGCGATTGTCGATGCGGCGCGCCCCTGGGCGCCAGAATCCGTGTCGCCACTTTCTGCCGCCATTGCCTTGGCGCGATGTCCTACGCTGTCTGCGCTTTTGCCTGGCGCAAATCCTTCGCCCGGTTCTGTCTTTGCGGGTTTCGGTCGAGTTTCAGCTGCCTGCCGATGTTGGTTTCCAATCGCCGAGACCATTGATACCTCCCCTTCATGAGGCCGCGACTGTACCTGTCAAGGCTGTAGCGAGGCTGATCACTTAAGTGGTCGGGTTGCGCCCGCTCGTAGTGGCCCTCCGATCACTGGGCTCTCGATGCCTTGGCGCTCGCGGACGTCTGGTCGGGTGGGAAGTTCAAACTCAGCCGCCCTTTGCGGCACCGGCTTCGCCCGACAACTAGGAACGATTTCGGCCGCCATGTGTTACGCAATCATGAATCTCGCGGATCCCGGATCAACAATGGCAACCGATCTTTTCACGATGCAACTCGCTGATGCTCAGCAGCGCATCAAACAGACCGAGTTCGCGCTGGTACTCAGCGAGAAAATGGTGGCTGAGAACCTCGCTTTATCCAGCAGGATACGATCGGCGAGGCGGCGTGTCCTGAAGGCCGGAAGGCCTCTGGCGACAGTCGACTCAACAAGCTGAAAGAGTTCTTCAAATGATCTCGACCCAGTCCGGACGTGGGAGAGCTTGCCGGTAACCTTAGCGGTAATCGGCCGAGTCGCAGCAGGAAGCGCGCCGAAAACTTGCTGGACGAAGATTGCGGCGTCGCTATGAATCCCGCCTTGTGTTGCCGAATCCGATCTGCGCAAAGGCGCATGGCCGAGACCAGGCAGCGGCTCACGAAGATTGATCCCAGCAGGACGAATTGACCGCTACGGCTCAGTTGAGACGGCACTTCGAAATCACGACTCCCTGCTGAGCTATCAGTTTCCCTCGATCTCTAATCGTATGAGTTCTGCGCACCACCCTTCGCTCTTCGAGCTTCGGGTGGCACGCCACCGAGTAGCCGTCAAACGTCGAGATAGCCGGCGGCGACGAGCATTGCCTTGTATCGTTGGGCAAATCGGCTGGGCAAACGGCTGAGGTAAGCTGACGCGCCAATATCCCAATGCGCGCCCAGTTCGCGGTCGAAGGCAGCCGGGTCGAATTGCAGCAAGCCGCTGCGTGGGTAGACCGTGAATTCTCCGAAGATCGGCTCCCCCTCCTCCTCGTAGAAATCGACACGCACCATGTCGAACTCGCTGCCGAGCGCCTCGGCTGCCTCGATCATCCGCGCCAGGCTCTTGGGAGGGGGAATTTCCAGGCTCGAGTCGATCGCGCCCTGGACGATGTTCAGCGGGCGCCAATCGCGATCCAGGTGGGCGGTATTCTTGGCCGTGGAACGGAAGGCGACGACGACGATGTAGGCGACGCGGCCAGCCAGCACACAGAATTTGTAGTCGACCGGGTCATAATCCTGGTCCTTGCCGACAAGCGCTTCGACGAAAACCCGCCGCTCTATGTGCGCATAGCTGCGCTCCAGCTTGCGGGCGCCATAGGTTTGGCCAAGGTATTCCGTCATCTCGGCAATGATCGCCTCCCGGTCGGCGTTGGCCGGATCGCGAACGATGACATTCATGGCGCAACCGTGGTTGCATTTGACGGCGTATGGGATTTTCAGGTCATCGAAGGGGATCTGGCGCGGATCGTCGCCCTGCCACAGCACCTCCGGGATGGCGAGCCCGGGAAGCCGCTCCCTGACGATTTCCTTGGACTTGAGCTTGTCGAGAAGGCCGATAAAGCGAGGATCGTCATCGAAAATCTTGCGCCAGTGGACCTTTTCCGTGAACGTCACCGGGGCTGCAAAATTCGGCAGATGCCCCATCCGCTCCAGGAAACGCTGGGTCAACCGGCGGTAGCGGACAAGCAGCGCGGCGTTCAGCAACAGGAGAGATGCCCGCGCGCTGTTTCGCTTCAGCCATGCCTTTGCGCCACGCGCCATTCCGGTGTCCTTGCAACCTGCGCAACTTCATCCGCGAAGTGGACGTGCCACCCTGCCCGCAGCAGTGAGGCACGTCGAGCTTCGCCGAGCTAGCCCTTCATCGGGTACAGTTTCAAATGCTGGATCAGGATGATCGTCTTGGCGTCGATGATGCGGCCGTCTGAAATGCCGGCCAGCGCTTCATCAAGAGGCATTTCCAGAACCTCGATGTCCTCGCCCTCGTCGGCCGCGCCGCCGCCGGCCGAGATGCGGTCGGCGGGTGAATAGCGCGCCACGAAGAACCACAGCCGTTCGGTGACGCTGCCCGGGCTCATATAGGGGGAAAACAGCCGCTCGATGTTCTGTAGGCGATAGCCGAGCTCTTCCTCGGCCTCCTTGAGGATGGCGGTTTCGGGATCGTTTTTGTCGAGCAGGCCGGCGCAGGCCTCGATCAGCGGTTCGCGGTGGCCGGTGACGTAGGCGGGGTAGCGGAACTGCCGCACCAGAAGCACCGTCTGACGCTCGGGATCGAAAGGCAGGATCACCGCGCCGTCGCCACGATCGTAGGTCTGGCGAATCTGCGTCTCCCACTGCCCGTCGCGCCGGCGATAATCGAGGACGGTCTTCTTCAGGACCGCCCAGTCGTCGGACAGGACTTCCTCCGAGCGGATGCGGATACGATCTTCCATGATGAGCTCCAAGCTGTCGGCGCCATGGCGTAACCGCGAACGGTTTTGCGCGCAACCGAAACGGCGAAGCTTTCACCGCCTCGTGTCTGGTGCCGGCAACTGCCATCGCCTAAATAGCTGCAGTCCCTCTCCGGAGTTTTTTGATGACCGCAGCGCTTTTCCAGCCGATCGCCCTCGACGGCCTGACCTTTCCGAACCGTATCGCGGTGGCGCCGATGTGCCAGTATTCCGCCGAAGACGGCTCGGCCAGCGACTGGCATCTCTATCACTGGATGAACCTGGCGATGTCGGGCGCCGGCATGGTCACCGTCGAGATGACCGACGTCGAACGGCGCGGCCGCATCACCCATGGCTGCCTCGGCCTCTATTCCGACGACAACGAGGCGGCCGCCCGGCGCACGCTGGATGCAGCAAGGCGCGTCGCCGCGCCGGAAACGAAATTCGGCATTCAGCTTGCCCATGCCGGCCGCAAGGCATCCAACCGAAAGCCCTGGGAAGGCGGCGGCCCATTGCAGCCGGGCGAGGATCCCTGGCAGACCGTCTCGGCCTCGGCCATCGCGTATGACACCGGCTGGAATGTGCCGCATGCGCTGGAGGAGGATGAAATCCTGCAGCTTATCGAGCGCTTCACTCAAGCCGCGAGGCGGGCCGAGCGCGCCGGCTTCGACTTCCTCGAGCTGCACGCCGCGCACGGCTATCTGATCTTCCAGTTCCTGTCGCCGCTTTCCAACCAGCGCACCGACCGCTGGGGCGGCTCGCTGGAAAACCGCATGCGTTTCCTCATCGAGATCGCCAAATCGGTGAGGAAGGCAGTTCCAAACCTGATGCTTGGCGCCCGCCTGTCGGTGAAGGACTGGGTCGATGGCGGCTTCGAGGTCGACGAGGCGATCGAGGTGGCCAAAGCCTTGAAGGCGCTTGATGTTGCCTATCTCTGCTGTTCGAGCGGCGGCAATTCGCCGTTGCAGAAGCTGCCGACCGGCCCCGGCTATCAGGTGCATCTGGCCGAAGCGGTGCGCAAGGGCGCCGGCATCCCGACCCGGGCTGTCGGCCTGATCGACGATCCCGCGCAGGCAGAGGCGATCGTCGCCGACGGCCGCGCCGACATGGTGGCGCTGGCCCGCGCCTTCCTCGCCGATCCGCGCTGGGGCTGGCGCGCCGCCGCCACCTTCGGCGAGAAAATCCATCCCGCGCCACAGCTCGCCCGCTCGGTGACGACGATGCAGCATTGGACGAAGGGCTGAACAGGCAGCGCCGACGGATGCGCCAAACGCATCTGCTGGACAGATTGCCGCAGCTTCGCTTTAATCCGCCCGCTATAGTCCCTGGGGGCAGGCCGCCTTGGCGGCCGGATTGGGAGCAAAGTCCATGGCATCAAGGGCAATCTATCCGGCGGCAGCCGCTCTGGTGGTCGCACTGTCGTTCGCCGCGTCGTCTCCGGTCGGCGCGCAATATTGCGAAGGCACGGTGCACGGCCTGTCCAGGCACTACGATCTCGATACTGGCAGCGGGTTTCTCGCCGTGCGCGCACGGCCGAACTTGTCGTCGCGCATGATCGGGCAATTGTTCAATGGCGACCACACCGAGATTTTCGACCGCCGCGGCAACTGGTACCAGGTCGAAATCGGCGGACGGACCGGCTGGGCCAACGCCCGCTGGCTGCGCAACGACTGCGGTTACTGAGACCAACGATTGCTGTTGGTGAGACGTTTGGGCGCAGGCTGACGGCCATTTTTGCAACCATATTGGCTGCTTTGCGTTGCGGCCATCATGGATAACAAACCTTTTGAAACCCCGGTCGTGGTCGAACTCGGCCATGTCGGCAAATATCGCCAGATCCGCAGCACCCAAGAAGCGGCGGAGTGTCTGATGACGGTGTGGCCGCTCAACCGCGGCCCGCGCCATCGTGATGCTCTCGACACTTGCCTCAAAGTGCTGGAAGGTTATCGTTCGACGGCCGATGCACGCAGGGCTTTGATCGAAGCGGCCAAGGAATCGGAAGTGCTGGTTCCCGAAGACCGGCTGCCAGACGCCAAGTTGCATTGAAGCCCAAATGGCATTGAAAAACGGGCCGCATTGAGCGGACGGACGAACCGGAGGATTTCATGGCGAAGCTGACTTACAAGATCGTCGAGCATGACGGGGGCTGGGCCTACAAGGTCGGTTCGACATTCTCGGAGACATTCCCGACCCACCAGGATGCGCTGCGCGCCGCCGAGATCGCCTCGGCCGAACAGCAGATCGCCGGCGCCACGGACGGCATCCAGTATGAGGATGCCGAAGGCAAGTGGCACGACGAACTGGCCGACGGCCGCGACCGGCCGCAGACCGAAGTTTCCGACTGATCCTTGCCCCTCAGCTTTCGCTGCCGGCCATGGATGCTCGCCTAAGCAATTCCCTTGGGAATTGCGTGTCAAAACAAACAGGGGGACATCCTGCCGGTCAGTCGAAGCCGCGGCTTGATCACTTGCCGCAATATTGATCGTTCACGTTGGGCCTCACATTTCCATAGGGTCCTGACGGGTCGGAGGCGCACGGCCCCGTAGCGCCGCCATAGCCTTGGCTGCCGTCGGCATTGATGCTGCCGGTGGTGCTCTGGTCGACGGTCGATGACTGCTCGTTCCCGAACGGCCACCAGCTGTGATGGTTGGAATACGTGCTGTCCGATGACTGCGCCATCGCCGATGTGGCAAGACCGATCGTCAGCACGGATGCTGCAAAAACTTTCCTGTACATTGAATTACTCCGTATCCGCCGCCTTGGGTGCGACACGGGGTAAAACCGGATATCAGCCGAATGGTTCAGTGAAATTGTTGTGAGGCTGTGGTGAGGTCTTGGCCGGCGAATGTCCGCTCGGCAATGCGCTTGATGAAGGCGATGACGCGGTCCGGCTCGACGAATTGCGGCATGTGGCCGAGGCCTTCGACCGTCTCGAAATCGAGCCCTTCGATCCTGTCCTTCATCGGCTCCCCATGTATGCGCATGGCGATGACGCGATCGGCTGTCCCGAAGAAAATGCCGGCCGGCATGGCGATCTCTTCATAGCGCTCTTCGATGCGGCCAAGATCCTGTTCGACCGCTACGAAATCGGTGGAGGTTGCATGGAAATGGCTTGGCCTCAGCCCGAGCCATCCGCCGCCATCGATCATGTAGTCGGCGGGAACGGCCTGCGGCGCGAAGATGAACTCCAGTGTCTGCCGCGCATATCTGAGGCTTGTCGGTATCGCGACGGTGTAGGCCATGATCCAGCGCCAAAGCCGCGAACGGATATAGAGCAGGCCCGCTTTCTCGCGGGCGCCGGCTTCCAGATGCGTCAGCGGCGCCAGCAAAGCGATGCCGGAAATCGCGCCGGGATGCTCCAAGGCCAGGGTCAGCGCGACGGCGCCCCCCAGCGAGTGCCCGACCACGAGCGGCCTTTCCAGCCCGAGTGTTTCGATGAAGCGCCTGATGATCTCGACCTGTTCAGGCAGACGGCCGGTGGCTCCTCGCGCGCGAACAGAATAGCCCGATCCCGGCCGGTCGAGTGCAATGAGGCGGTAGCCAGGGCCAAAGCGCTCAAACAGCGTGTGGCGAAACTGGTGGAGTTGCGCGCCAAGTCCGTGCACGAACAGGATCGGCCGTCCCTCGCCCGTTTCGACATAATGGATGCGGCTGCCGTCGATCTCGACGAAGTTTCCGCTGGCCGGCACCAGCCTTTCGGCCTTGGCGGCAATCCAGAGCGTAGCGGCCACCAGACAGGCCACGATGACGAGAGCCAGCACGGACAGGCCGGCGACAAGCCAAAGCAGAATCGATACCAGCATGTTTTCACCCGGGAAGCGGACCGGCGCGCACCATCACCCACTGACGAACGCTCGGCAAGGCAGATGGCGGCTTGTGTCGGCATTGCCGCCAGTTCGATGGCGCGCTATCTCAGGCGACCTTCTTTCTGCCTCAGGCGACCTTGTCTGCCAACGGGCCTGTTTGCCGGAGCCTTCCATGCCTGAAATCGTCACTGCCGCCATGCTTGTCATCGGCGACGAGATTCTGTCCGGCCGCACCAAGGATAAAAATATCGGCCACCTCGCCGACATCATGACGGCCATCGGCATCGACCTGAAGGAAGTGCGCATCGTTCCCGACGAGGAGGACGAGATTGTCGCTGCGGTGAATGCCGTACGCGCCCGCTACACCTATGTCTTTACCACCGGTGGCATCGGCCCGACGCATGACGACATCACCGCCGATTCCGTTTCCAAGGCTTTTGGGGTGCCGTGCGAATACGACGCCAAGGCCTATGCCATGCTGGGCGAGAGCTATGCCGCGCGCGGCATCGAATACACCGAGGCCCGCAAGCGCATGGCGCGCATGCCGCGCGGCGCCGACCATATCGACAATCCGGTCTCCGTCGCGCCCGGCTTTCGCATCGGCAACGTCCATGTCATGGCCGGCGTGCCGGCGATTTTCCAGGCCATGCTCGACAATGTCGTGCCGACGCTGAAGGCCGGCACCAAGATGCTGTCGGCCACCGTCCATTGCCCGTTCGGCGAAGGCCTGATCGGCGGTCCCCTGGGCGACATCCAGAAGGCGCATCCCGACACCATCATCGGCTCCTATCCGAAATATGGCGACGGCAAATTCTGGACGGAGCTGGTGGTCCGCGCCCGCAGCCAGGAGGCGCTGGATTCGGCACGCAAGGACGTCGAGGCGATGGTGGCCGGCTTCACCGCCGCCAATTGACCCTGGGTTCGCGGACCATCGCCGGGCCGGAACCAAGCACCGCACTCCCACGTTTTCCCTCGGGCGCAGCACGCGCTGGCAGATTTGAGGGATTTCGCATGCGCTTCAAGACCATCGTCGCCATATTGCAGAACGAACAGGACGCCGAACGCGTGCTCGACTGCGCCATCCCGCTTGCCGACCGGTTCGAGAGCCATCTCATCGGCATCCATGCCGAAGCGCTGCCCGTTCCCTACACCTCGGCAACCGGCTTCCCCGACACTGAGTTCCTGCAGGTCTCCGCCGACATGAACCGCGAGCGCGCCGAGAAATTGCAGGCGCTTTTCGTTGGGCGGATCGAGAATTCCGGCCTTTCCTTCGAATGGCGCAGCCTCGAGAGCTTTTCCGGCGACAGCGCGCTGACGGGTATTTCCAGCGTGCGCGCCGCCGATCTGATTATTGCCGCGCAGCGCGAGACCGGGGGCGACACGAGCGCCGATGTCGACACGCTGGTTTACGATGCCGGCCGGCCAGTGCTGGTGGTGCCGCATGAGGGGCCGTTGGTCACCACATTCAAACATGTGCTGCTGGCCTGGAACGGCAGCAAGGAGGCGGCGCGTGCCGCCTTCGACGCGCTGCCCTTCATCATCGAGGCCGAAAAGACCGACATTCTGGTCATCGATCCGCCGGATACGCTGGATGACAACCCGGAAGCCGCCGGCGCCGAGATCGCCGCGGCACTCTCCAGGCATGGCGCAACGGTCAGCGTGTCGGTGCAGAAATCGGGTAATGCTTCGGTCGATGACGTCATCCAGACCCGGATCGCCGAGACCGGAGCCGACCTTCTGGTGCTCGGCGCCTACAGCCATTCCTGGCTGCGTCAGCTTTTGTTCGGCGGCGTCACGCGCACCGTGTTGCGCAGCGTGCCGGTTGCGGCCTTTTTGTCGCGGTAACTCCACAGCTGGCCCCGCCCTTGCCAATGCCCTGACTTTCCAGTTAATTCCGCGCGCATTCCACAATGTTGCGCGCGGAGTGCAGAATGTCCCTTCCCGAAAAAGCCTTTCCGGTCTCCTGGGACCAGTTCCACCGCGATGCCCGGGCGCTCGCCTGGCGGCTTGCCGGCGCCAACAAGGGTCAGTGGAAGGCCATCGTCTGCATCACCCGTGGGGGCCTGGTTCCCGCTGCCATCATCTCACGCGAACTCGGCATACGCGTCATCGAGACGGTCTGCGTCGCCTCCTATCACGACTACACCAGCCAGGGGCAATTGCAGGTGCTGAAGGAGATCACGCCGGCGCTGCTCGCCGATGATGGCGCGGGCGTGTTGATCATCGACGACCTCACAGACACCGGCAAGACGGCAGGCATCGTGCGCGCCATGATGCCCAAGGCGCATTTCGCCACCGTCTACGCCAAGCCGAAAGGCCGGCCGCTGGTCGACACCTTCATCACCGAAGTCAGCCAGGACACCTGGATCTACTTTCCCTGGGACATGGGTTTCACCTACCAGAAGCCGATCGCCGACGATCACGCCGGCTGATTCGCGCCAGCCCCATTTCTGCCCAGACGGCCAAACCCGCCCCGTCTGCTATGAAAACAGACACTGGAAGGCACATTATTCTGTCGAATCGACGCCTGTTGGCGGATTGGACGGTTGGTGTGATGTTTTTTACTTTTAAGACTTACACTTGTCGGTAAGATTCATACGGCGGCTAACGATTCTGAGGGCTGGGGTAGCTTTCACTGATGCTGACGACACCGGCGACACACGACCATCTGGCTGAAAGGGTCCGCAAGCTCTTCGGCACTTCGCCTTGTCGCCTGCAGGTTGCCGCTTTGCCATGGCGCAATAACGAAGACGGCGTCGAGATCATGCTGATCACCAGCCGAGACACCGGGCGTTGGGTGCTGCCGAAGGGCTGGCCCGAGGCCAGGGAGCCGCTCTGCGAGGCAGCGGCGCGCGAGGCGGGCGAGGAAGCCGGATTGCGTGGCAAGATTTCGCTTTTCGAGGCCGGTCGTTACTTCTACGCCAAGGCCCTCGCGTCCGGCGAGGAAGTCCCTTGCGAAGTGCTGGTGTTTCCGCTGCAGGTCGAGCACGTTGCCGACCGCTGGAAGGAAAAGCGCGCGCGCACCCGCAAATGGGTCAATGGGGCCGAGGCCGTACGCATGGTCAACGAGCCGGACCTCTGCCAGATCATCGCCCATTTCTGCGCCGATCCCGACAAGTTCGTCGTTAGAGCCTAGCTCACAGCCACCGCTGCATAGTCCTGCGCGCCCGCACCGGTTCTTGCCCCGATTCCGGGCTCGGTGCTTCGCTCCGCGCGCCAGCAATCCGACACTATAAATCCCTCCCCTTCAGGCCAAGCTTAGCCACAGCTTGACATGCAGGCATTTACCTGCATATTGTGTCTTCAGGATGAGTGAGACCGATGGACGCCGACAAGGTTTTCAAAGCGCTGGGCGACCCGACCCGCAGAATGCTGCTCGATCTTCTGTGTGAGAAGAACGGCCAGACGCTCGGCGAGCTTTGCGAAAATCTCGACATGGCGAGGCAATCCGCCACGCAGCACATCGATCTGCTGGAAGCGGCCAATCTGATCAGCACGGTCAAGCGTGGCCGCGAGAAGCTGCATTTCATCAACCCCGTGCCGCTGCACGAAGTCTACGAGCGGTGGGTGCGAAAATTCGAACGGCAGCGGCTGAGCCTGCTGCACGACCTGAAACAAGAACTCGAAGGAGACGACCAATGACCCGGGAAACCACCAGTTTTGTCTACGTGACCTACATCAGATCGACGCCACAAAAGGTGTTCGAAGCCATCACCAGGCCCGATATCGCCAAGCGCTACTGGGGCCACGAAAACGTCTCCGACTGGAAGCCCGGCTCGAAATGGGAACACATCCGCGCCAATGACGAACGGACCGTCGAACTCGTTGGCAAGGTCGTCGAAATCTCGCCGCCAACCCGGCTGGTCATGAGCTGGGCCAACGCCTCGCAGGCCGACGATCCGACCAAGCACAGCCAGGTGACGTTCGCCATCGAGGAATACGACACCATGGTCAAGCTGACCGTCAGCCATGACGAGCTCGAAGCCGGCAGCGGCATGGCCAAGGGCATCAGCCAGGGTTGGCCGGCCGTGCTGTCCAGCATGAAATCCTTCCTCGAAACCGGCACGGGCATCGACCTGTTCGCCAAGCCGAAATCGGCCTGAAGCAACCGCGGAGAACGATGATGACCAAGCACTTTACCGGCGGCTGCGCCTGCGGCGCGATCCGCTATGAGGCCAGCGGCGAGCCGATCTTTCAGAACCACTGCCAATGCCTCGATTGCCAAAAGCGCAGCGGTACTGGCCATTGTTCCTATGTGACCTTCGGCCGGCGCGCTGACGTAAAGATCACCGGCGAGCCGAGCACGTGGCGGATGATCGCCGACAGCGGCAATGAAAAAGCCCAGGCCTTTTGCCCGACCTGCGGCACGCCGGTCTACGTAACGTTCGTCGCCATGCCGGAGGTGACGGCTATCCAGGCCACGAGCCTCGATGATCCCGGCCAGTTCGACCCGCAGGCGGTCACCTACACCGTGCGCGGCCACGCCTGGGACACGATCGACCCAGCGCTTCAGCCATTCGAGCGAATGCCTGGATGAACCAGGCAGAGCCCTATCCCTCGGATAGGGCTCTGCGTTCAGCTCAGATCACCAGGCCCTTGGTCAGTTCCAGCGCCTGCCGCTCGAACAGGCGGCGGTAGATGCCGCCCTTCAGCCGGATCAGCTCGTCATGCGAGCCTTCCTCGACGATCTTGCCACGGTCGAACACGAGCAGCCTGTCCAGCGCTCGCACCGTCGACAGACGGTGCGCGATGACCAGCGTCGTGCGGCCAACCATCAGCCGCTCCATCGCCTGCTGGATCAGTACTTCCGATTCCGAATCGAGGCTCGATGTCGCCTCGTCCAGGATCAGGATGCGCGCATCCGCCAGGAAGGCGCGTGCGATCGCCACCCGCTGGCGCTCGCCGCCCGACAGTTTCACGCCGCGTTCACCGACCAGCGTGCCGTAGCCCTTCGGCAGGCTGGTGATGAAGTCGTGCGCGCTGGCGAGCTTGGCGGCATGCTCGATCTCGGCCTGCGTGGCGTCCGGACGGGCATAGGCGATGTTTTCCGCCAGCGAGCGGTGGAACAGGATGGGCTCCTGCTGGACGATGGCAATCTGCGCGCGCAGCGACGCCTGTGCAACCTGGGAGATGTCTTGGCCATCGACCAGGATCCTGCCGCCGCTGACATTATAGAGACGCTGGATCAGCTTCACGAAGGTCGTCTTGCCCGAGCCGGAATGGCCGACCAGTCCGACCCGCTCGCCCGCCGCTATCTCCACCGAAAAATCGCGGTAGAGCGGCAGGCGATGGCTGCCATAGTGGAAGCCATAGTGGAAGGTGACGTTATCGAAGGCGATGTGGCCATGCGTGATCCGGATCGGCTTGGCGCCGGGCCGGTCCTCGATGCCGAGCGGTTGCGACTGGAAATCGACCAGTTCCTCCATGTCGTTGACCGAACGCTGCAAATTGCGGATATGCGTGCCGATGTCCCTGAGGTAGCCCTGCAGCACGAAGAACGAGGTCAGCACGAAGGCGACATCGCCCGCACTTGCCTGGCCCCAGGCCCACAGCATCAGCGACAGGCCGATTACTGCCGTCCGCAGCACCAGCAACATGGCGCCTTGCGTCGTGCCGTTGATGGTGCCGCGCACCCAGGTGCGGCTGGTCCGCGCGCGCCATTTGGCGACGACCTTGGCAAGACGCGTCTCCTCGCGCGTCTCGGCACCGAAACCCTTGACCACGGCATTGCAGCTCACCGCATCGGCAAGCGAGCCGCCAAGCCGCGTATCCCAGCTGTTGGCGAGCCGTGCCGCGGGCGCGACATAGCCGAGCGACAGCAGCGCCGTCACCGTGATGAACAGCAGCGAGCCGACTGCCACGACCAGCCCCATCAGTGGCCAGAACCAGCCGAGCAGCAACGTCGAGCCGACCAGCATGGCGACCGACGGCAACAACGCAATCAGGATGGTGTCATTGAGCAGGTCGAGAGCCCACATGCCGCGCGTGACCTTGCGCACCGTCGATCCGGCAAAGCTATTGGCGTGCCAGTCGGTTGAGAAGCGTTGCACGCGATGGAACGCGTCGGCGGCGATGTCGGCCATCATCTTCAGCGTCAGCTCGACAATGCCCATGAAAGCCAGGTTGCGCAGCACCACGCCGGTCATCGCCAAAGCGATGAGCGCGAAGAACGCCGCCATTGCCGCATTCCACGCGACATCGTCAGCCAACGCACTGCTGGCGACGGCGTCGACCAGCCGGCCGGAATAGAGCGGCGTCAACACGTCCGCTATGGTCGACAGCAGGAAGCTGCCCATGATCAGCGAAAGCCGCCACGGCTGGCGCCGCCAGTGGCTGAGCGTGAAGCCAAGAACGCTGCGAAAGGCGCTTGCACGCAGATCGATTCGAAAACGAGCCATGATGTCATCCGGGCGCAAATCTGCCCGGTCCCGGTAAGGTCTGAAAATTGAAAACCGCGCTGGGCAATTCGCCCGGGGCTGCGGAGGTTCGGCATGGGTGGCGGCGCGCCCCGGGTTGTCGGGTGGCGACCGGCATCGGCAGAAGCCTGTACTCGACCCGGCATCGGTGCGAAGGGCAAACCTTCGCCGGACGCCAGGTGAGACCTAGGCTTCGCGGCCTCGCATTACCATGTGAAATACTGCCATTCAGACCTCCCGCAAGACACTTGCGGAGCGGTCCTTATAGAGACGCCATGAAGGATCGCCAAGGCCGGGCACGTGGCAAAGCGTAACTGGTCCAACCAGTGAGGTTATTTTGCAACAACAGCGGGTCAACCCCTCGCTATGCCTCATTCCGGGTTGCGATCGAGGCGCATGTAGCGGCCGTCGGTCGATGCCTTGAAGCCCAGCTTCTCATAAAGGCCATGCGCGTCACTGGTCGACAGGCTCCAGTGCGAGACCGTGTTGAGTTCAGGGTGGTTGATGAGCGCCCGCACCAGTTGCGTGCCAATGCCTTGGCCGCGATGCTGCGGCCAGATGATGATGTCGGCGAGATAGGCAAACACCGTACGGTCGGTGATGGCCCGGCCAAAACCGACTTGGTTCCTATCGATATAGGCCGCGGTGCAGAACGAGTTGCCAAAGGCGCGGCGATGAAAGTCATCGCTGCGGCCGGCGCCCCAATAACTCGCCATCAACAGATCGGAGGTCGCCCGGAAATCGATCCGTGACATGTCGAAGCTGATTTCACAGTCGGGCATGGTGCCTCGCAAAGAATGGAGGGCGGCCGAATTCAGTCCGGCCGGTGATTTGGCTGCCCACGTGGCGCGTTTATGGCACCACGAGATAGGCCTTCTGGTCGGCGATCGCGATGGTCACGTCGGTGCCGGAATTGAACTCGACGAAATCGAGCTCCATCCCGTCGCTGAAGATGACGCCGCCCCTGCTCTGCCGCGAAGAAACCACCAGCGGCCGGTCGCGGGTGATGACGCCATGCACAAGCGACACGCCGGTCGTGTTGCTCGGAAACGGTTCGCGCACCGAAAAGAACAGCTGTTCGCCTTCGCGATCGTAGCCTTGCGGCGGCACGGTCGGCACGGAGTTGTCACCATAGGCCGCGGCCAGTCCCGCGGCGCCCGCCATCACCGAGCGCAGCCAGCCGGTGGAGCCGGCGCCCGTGGAGATGATAATGCCGCTCGACGACTGGCGCTCGGTCCTGCCGCCATAGGTCAACTCGTAGCGCGCCGAGACATGCGTCGAGGCGCCGACGTACAGATCGTTGAAGGCGATCAGCCGGCGTCCGTCATTGGAGCGCGCTTCGGCCATCACCACCGCCTGGCGCTTCGCCTTGCCGGCGATCGTCAGGCCGAGGACCTTTTCGGTATCGTCGGCATTCCACGGCAGCAACACGCCGTCGAAAAGCGCCGGGTTCGGGTTGATGCCGATCAGCGGCTGGTACGGGAGGTACTTCGCGGTGTTGGACACCAGCCCGTCCTGACCGAGCGCGATCACCGCGTCGGAGCCGAATTCGAACTGCGGGACCAGTTCGCGGTCGAGCCGCAACTGTTTGAGGCCTTGGGGAAGCGAACCCATCACCCGGTCGAGCGCCTGGTGATAGACGTCATGCGCCGCCTTGACCGGGTCGAAATTCATGCCGGCCTGCCGGAGATAAAAGCGCGCCTGTCCCTGCGTGTTGAAGCGCGTCGTCAGCTCCTCCAGCTCGGTCTTGCGGGTGACGACGATCACCCGGTCGATCGGCCTGCCGCTCTGGTCGCTTGCCACCCGAGCTTGCCTTTCAGGACCCGGCTTTCGGAGTGGAAAGCTGGCTGAGCGCGCTGGTGAGCATATCAGGCGTGATCGACAGATTGCCGACCGAACCGCCCTTTTCCGCCCAGGCCTTGAAAGCCATCGCCGTCAGCACGTGCGCCGGCGCCGACGAATAGACGGTCAGTTCCAGCTGTTGGGCCTTGGCTTGCGCCTCGGCAAGCGTCAGCTTGTTGCGCGCCTCGGTATCGACCAGCAGCTTGTTGCGTTCGGCAAGCTCGATTTCGGTCGCCAGCTCGCTCTGCTTGATCTCGCGCTCCTTCTCCACGCCCCAGGCACGGCGCCCATAGATCGCGGCATCGGCCTGGCGCTGCAGCGCCTCGCGATATTCGGTCTGGAGCGCCTTGCGGATCTCCGGCGTCGGCTGGACCGAGGTGATGTGAACCTCCTCGATCGACAGGCCGGCGGTCGCGGCAATCGGATCGTTGCGCAGGAGTTCGGCGAGATTGCCACCGAGCTTGGTCACCTCGGCCAGCGCCTGTTCCAGCGTCATGCTCGAAACCACCGCGCGGGCGCGGCTCTGTATCGCAAGCACCAGGCGCTCGGCGATCTTCTCCCGGCCGTCGCCGACGACGTCGGCACGGCTGAGCTTGGCGCTGAAATCAAAACCTTCGGCTGCCTTGAGTGGATCGATGATGCGGTAGCTGACCGACCCCTGGATTGCCAGATCCTGGAAATTCGCCGTCGTCTCGGTGAAGATGAAAGGGTTGTCGAGCGACGTCACCGGCACCATGGCGATGGTGGTGCCGAACGTCCCGTACCAGAAGGAGATGCCGCGCCCCTGCTCACGGACCTTGCCGTTCTTGAAGCGCAGGATGTGATATTCAGGCGTTCCCTTGAAATAGCTGAAAAACATGAAGGCCCCAAGGTTCTCTAATTAAACGAAGTTCAGCCGCGATCCCTGAAACGGTTGGTGATGGGATAGCGGCGGTCGCGGCCAAAATTCTTCCGGGTGATCTTCACACCCGGCGCCGCTTGCCGGCGTTTGTACTCGGCAATGTAGAGCAAATGTTCGACGCGCGTCACCGTCGCCCGGTCGTGGCCGCGCGCGACGATGTCGTCGACGCCCATTTCGTTCTCGACCAGGCATTCCAGAATGTCGTCCAGCACCGGATAGGGCGGCAGCGAATCCTGGTCGGTCTGGTTCTCGCGCAATTCCGCCGACGGCGCCTTGTCGATGATATTCCTGGGGATCACCTCGCCTGAGGGACCGAGCGCGCCCGGCGGCACATGGCTGTTGCGCCAGCGCGACAGCGCATAGACCTGCATCTTGTAGAGGTCTTTTATCGGGTTGAAGCCGCCATTCATGTCGCCATAAAGCGTGGCGTAGCCCACCGACATCTCGCTCTTGTTGCCCGTGGTGACGACCATCGAGCCGAACTTGTTGGAAATCGCCATCAGGATCGTGCCGCGCGCGCGGCTCTGTAGATTCTCTTCGGTGATGCCTTCCTTGGTGCCTTCAAAAAGCTGCGCCAGCGTGTGTAGGAAACCCTCGACCGGTTCGAAGATCGGCACGATGTCATAGCGGCAGCCAAGCGCACGGGCGCAATCCTCGGCATCCTTCAGCGAATCCTCCGAGGTATAGCGGTAGGGCATCATCACCGCCCGCAGCCGCTCCTCGCCGAGCGCATCGACGGCCAATGCCGCGCAGATCGCCGAATCGATGCCGCCGGAGAGACCCAGCACGACGTTCTTGAAGCCGTTCTTGTTGACGTAGTCGCGCAGGCCCAGCATGCAGGCACGGTAGTCCGCCTCTTCGCGCTCGGGGATTTTCGACATCGGCCCTTCCGAGCAGACCCAGCCGCCAGAGTTATCTGCATTTTGCGCGCCTGCGGCGACACGGCTGCGCTTCCAGGTGGTGACATCGACAGTTTCCTCGAACTGGCTCATCTGGAAGGCGAGCGTCTTGTCGGCGCCGATGGCAAAAGAGGCGCCGTCGAAGATCAGCTCATCCTGGCCGCCAATCTGATTGGCATAGATCATCGGCAAACCGGTCTCGATGACCTGGCGGATAACGACCTGATGGCGCACGTCCATCTTGGCGCGGTAGTAGGGCGAGCCGTTCGGCACTAGCAGGATTTCCGCGCCGCTCTCGGCCAGGGTTTCACAGATGCCAACGTCGCCCCAGATGTCCTCGCAGATCGGAATTCCGATGCGCACACCACGGAAGTTGACGGGTCCCTGAGCCTCGGGCCCGGCCTGGAAGACGCGCTTCTCGTCGAACTCGCCATAGTTTGGCAAATCGAGCTTGTAGCGCTCGGCGAGGATCTTGCCGCCATCGGCGACGATGATCGAATTGTGGGTGCCGCTCTTGCGCTTCAGCGGCGTGCCGATGATGACGCCCGGCCCGCCATCGGAGGTATCCGCGGCGAAATCCTGAGCGGCCTTCTCGCAAACCTTGAGGAAGGCCGGCTTCAGCACCAGATCCTCCGGCGGATAACCGGCAAGGAAAAGCTCGGTGTAGAGCACGATGTCGGCGCCCTGGCGGGCGGCATCCGCCCTCGCCTCGCGCGCCTTGGCAAGATTGCCGGCGACATCGCCGACCGTCGGGTTGAGCTGGGCAACGGCGATGCGCAGAATATCGGGTGCGGTCTTCTGGGTCATCTGTGCGGTTTAGCGCGGCAAATTTGCCCGAGCAATGGCGTTCGTTTGGACCAATTCGGTGATCAGTCGTCGCCCATATATTCGCGCAGCGATTGCGGCGAATGGTTCTCTCCCATCGACATCGCCAGAATGCGCGAAATGTGCCGGCGCGGCAGGCCGGTTTCCTGCGCCCATTTGTTGATCTGCGCCTGAATCCTGTCGAGATCCCTCTTCGACGTCGGACTTTCCGCGATGTCGAGGCCGGCGTCACGCAAAGCCGCGACCATATCGGCCGAGATGACGAAGGCGTCCCATTGCAGCCAGCGCAGGAAATACTGGCCGGTGTTGCCGCCAAGCCGGCTGCCATGCTTGCCGAGATACGCCATCAGCCCGACCTGGTCGTCGTCAGGCCACTCCGCGAGGAATTTGCCGAAACCGCCATGTTCCTTCGACACACGCTCAACGAAGGCGGCGTTGTCGCGGACGGATTTGATCTTCTGCGGGTTGCGCACGATGCGTTGATCAGCCGTCAGGTCGTGCCAGAAGTCATCAGGTTGAAACAACAGCCGTTTCGGCTCGAAATGGAGAAACGCGTCCTCGAACCCGGGCCATTTCTGTTCGATAACGCGCCAGACGAAGCCGGCGGCAAATACCCGCTCGGCCATCGTCGACAGGATGCGATCGTCCGTAATGTCGGCAACAGCAGCATTGTCAGACGCCGGCCCGAGCAGCGACGTCAGCACCGCGTCGCCGCCTTTGCGTTTTGCAGCACGGGCGCGAATCTTCGCGAAATCGGGCATCCTGCATCCTCGCGCCGCGCTTTTGACGAAACGCCATCTTCCTATATGCAAACAAGGCTGCCAAGCCGACGCTTTTCCTATGGAGACATCCATGCACAAGACCGTGCCAGAACTTGCCAACCGCTGGTTGAGGCGAACGCCTGAAACCCTCAGCGAGCTCGAGCGGCGGGTGTTGCAGAGCACTGTCGACCGCAAGCCCATCTCGCAGGATATCAACGACAGCCTCACCGGCCTTCAGGGCGCCGGCGACCGGGTCGCCGATGCCATTGCCCGCATCGGCGGCTCGTGGACGTTCATCCTGTCCTTCATTGCTTTCCTGGTGCTGTGGATCGGCGCCAATTGGTGGCTGCTCGGGCGAGACTCGTTCGACCCCTACCCCTTCATCTTCCTAAACCTGGTGCTGTCGATGATCGCCGCCTTGCAGGCGCCGGTGATCATGATGTCGCAGAACCGCCAGGCCGCGCGCGACCGCATCGACGCCGCGCATGACTATGAGGTCAACCTCAAGGCCGAGATCGAGATCATGGCTCTGCATGAAAAGCTGGACGAACTGCGCCACAGCCAGATCATCGGCGTGCGCGAGGACATCGCGCGCCTGGCCGAACAGGTGAACCGCATAGACGAAAAACTGTCGGGCCGGCAAACCTCTCAATGACCGGGATCGTCCATCACCTCATCGAGCAATATGGGTTGATCGCGGTTTTCATGGGCTGTGTCGCCGAAGGCGAAAGTGCGGCCATCCTCGGCGGCTTCTTCGCCCATCAGCATGTCTTCATCCTCTGGAAGGCTTTCCTCACGGCCGCCATTGGCGCCTTCGTCGGCGACACGTTTTTCTTCATTCTCGGCCGCAGCTTTGCCGACCATCCCAGGGTGCTGAAACTGAAGGCGAGGCCCGGCTTCAACCACGCCTACCGTCTCGTCTCGTCCCATCCCAACATATTCGTCCTGTCCAACCGCTACATCTATGGCCTGCGCCTAGTCGGCGGCATCGCGGCCGGTTTCGCCAGCATTTCGGTAGCGCGCTTCGTTATCCTCAACGCGGTGTCGTCGCTGGTCTGGGCGGCTTTGTTCTGCGGCATCGGCTACGTCTTCGGCCTCGGCGCCGAGCAGATGATAGGCAAGGCACTGCTCCATCACGAACGGCTGCTGATCGCGCTTGCCATAGGTCTGGGTGTCGCCATCATTGCCTGGCTCATCGCCCGCACCGTCGCCGGCAAGGAGCGCGCCAAGGACGCCCGCGACAGCGAAACCACATCGTAAGGTTCAGTCGTCGTCCTCGACCAGAGCCCGGTCGCCGCGATCGAGGATCAGCGGGATGATGAGATCTTCCTCGTCGGCCAGATGCCGCTTCAGCATGGCGATCAGCCGGCTGTTCTCGTCCGCATAGGCGTCGGCGGCGAAGCGCTGCCTGTCCTCGCTCTCCTCGAGCGTGCGGATGAAGGCGTTCGCCGTCTCGGCGTTGCGCTCCAGCCCCTCATGAATGGTGTGATGGTCGGCATCGAGGATTTCGAAGCCGCGCTTCAGGCGCGGCTCCGCCTTGGCGAAAGCCGGGAAATATTGGTAGTCCTCGACATTGTGGTGGCCGTCGAGATTGCCGAGAAAGTGGTTCAGCCGCGGCGCGAACCAGCGCGCGAAATCCGGCGCCGTCAGCCTGCCTTCGCGATAGTCGCCAATGCCGTTGGTGAGCATGCCGCCCAGCTCTCGGAACATGTCGTGCCGCTGCAGCCACATGTTTGCCATGCCGTGGATGTTGGCGTGGCCCTGCCATGTCTCGCGCGGATATTTTTCCGCCAGCCAGCGCAGGTCTTCCGGCAGGCCGGCTCTTTCAAGCAGCAGAAAATTGGCTTCCACGACGTCAGTCTCCTTTGGTGACTAACATATGGGAGCGTTCAGATCAGATCGGTAGTCCCGTGATGCGCTCGATGAGGGCGATTCCCCAGACGCCGGCGACGATAACAACCGAAATCAGCACCGCCAGCGAGCCGCAGTCCTTGGCGAGCTGGATGTCGACGTTGAACTCGCGACTGAAGGCATCGCAGGCTGCCTCGATGCCGGTGTTCAGCACTTCGACCATGATGAGCAGCAGCACCGCGCCGATCAACAGCGCGTAGCCGCGCCACGAGACCGAGACGAACCAGCCGAGCGGCAGCGCCAGCACCAGCAGCATCAGTTCCTGCTGAAATGCCCTTTCGCTGGCGGCGAGCTTGCGAAAGGCTCGCACAGAATTGAAGTAAGCACCGATCAGCCGCTGCATGCCGCATCCCCTTCGAATCACCGGCAGGGGATATCGCAATGGCTGGATCAAGGGAATAAGGCAGCCGCCGCAAAATCACTCCTCCGCAACCTTGATCGTCGGCGTCGACTTCTCGAACTGCGGCAGTCCATCGTCGATCGTATAGTAATCGCCTTGTCGCCGACAAAGATGTGGCATTGGCCTTCGAGCCCGGTCGGGTTGTCGAACGATCCGGCCAGAACTGAGACATAGGCATCCTGACCCGGCTTCCAGAACAGCACCGAGCCGCAGATCTTGCAAAAGCCGCGCTTGGCAAAGGAAGACGATTCGTACCAGCTGATGTTGTCGGCGCCGGTTATCGTGATGTCGCCGTCGGCGACGTTGGTCGCGGCGTAAAAATGCCCGCTCTGCTTGCGGCACTGCGAACAGTGGCAATAAATGACGCCGCGCAACGGCCCTCGCGTCTGGAAACGCACGGCTCCACACAGGCAAGATCCGCTGTGGTTGTTGCTCATCCCTACCTCCACCAGCCATCGTCCACGGCTTCGCCGCTGGCCGAGAGGATTTCAGTTTTGCCGCAGCCGGGCACCGGCAAATGCGACATGGGCTGGGCGTGTTCGGACCTGACCTCAGGATCTTTGCAAACCATTTCTGCAGCCTGCGGTAGAACGGACGCGTTACCTGGCGGCACATTAAGGAAACTTTAGCGCCGGCGCATCTATGGTCGTTGCCAAGCGAATGTCGCGATTGGGGACGTGTCTTTCGCAGGATGATCCGAAATACGGCTGGCACTCTCCGGTCGGCGGCATCTCGCACGGTCTGCGATGGTTCCCAGAGGCAGAGTGAACAGAACATGCAGCCGGCAGCCGTCCAGACCGACCGAAACAGCGACATTGCAACAGCCGTTGTGGCGACCATGCGTCAGCTCAGCGTGCTTGGCCTGCCGCGCAATTACGAAATCTTCTACGAAGCACTGAAAGGCACCAATCGCGAACTCGGCCTGGCCGTCGTCGCGCTGGGCAACCAGCCGACGCAGGACGATCTCGACCGCATCGGCCGCGCTTTCTTTGCCCAGCATCACGGTCCCGGCATTGTCGAGCAGGCGCGCGACGTGCTGGCCAGGGAACTCGAGGACATCGCCTTGCTGCTGCGCAGCGAACGTAGCCATATCGAGAAATACGGCAAGATCCTCGATGAGACATCGAGTGGCCTCGCCAACCGCAGCCTGCTTTCGCAGGATCTGCTGCAGAAGGTCGCCAGCGCCATGGCGGCGGCCACCAACTCGACCCTCGACCACGGCAAGCAGGTTGCAACCACGCTGAGCGACAAGACGGCGGAACTGGAGAGCGTCAAGTCGAAGCTTGAGGAGTACAAGCGGCTCGCCGACACCGACCCCTTGACCCATATCTGGAACCGCCGCGCCTTCGACAAGCAAATCACGGCGATTTACACCTCCAACAAGGGGATCCTGTTCAACGCCCTGATCCTTGCCGACATCGACCATTTCAAGGGTGTCAACGATCGCTACGGCCACCCGGTCGGCGACAAGATCATCCAGATCGTCGCTGACATCTTCCAGACCAGCATCCGTGAAGACATGTTCGTTGCCCGCACCGGCGGCGAGGAATTCGCGCTGATCGTCGAGGGCGCCAGCGAGGATACCACTTACGAGATCGCCGAACGCATCCGCGTGCTGATCGAACAGACGCCGTTCACCAGCAGCCAGACCGGCGCCAATTACGGCACAGTGACCGTTTCCATGGGCATCTGCATGGCTTCCGAAGCGGAAAGCCCGGAGGATCTTTACACCAAGGCGGACCGGGCGCTCTACCGCTCCAAGGTTGGCGGGCGCAACCGCGTCACCCGGCACTCGACAATGGCCGGCCGCACCGGCAAGAACTGGCTGCTCTACAAGAAAGACTGACGCTTCGGCGTGCAGCCAATTCCCGGGCACAGGCAAATTTATCGGATCCCGCCTCTTTCCATATGAATTTCCGTGGACTATATTTTCCATGGAAAGAGCGAGGCCATGTCTGTTACACCACCCAATGCTGCCGCCCCTGATCTGACCGCGAAGGCGGCCGAAAACGCGGTTCTGACCAAGGCCACGCTGCGCGCCGCCGAACTCTTGGATATAACCGCCAGGGTGCTTGCGTCGATCATCGGCGTCTCGGAAGCCACGGTTTCACGCATGCGCAGGCAGGAATTCCTGCTGGAGCGCGGCACCAAGCCGTTCGAACTCGCGGTGCTGTTCGTGCGGCTGTTCCGTTCGCTCGATGCCATTGTCGGCGGTGACGAGACGATAGCCCGGGCATGGCTGAAGAATGCCAACACGGCTTTCGATGGCAGCCCGCTTGAAAAGATCCTCACCATTACCGGGCTTGTCGATGTCATTGCCTATCTGGACTCCCGACGCGCTCTCGTCTGAAGCCGTCCGGCTCGACGGCAAATACTGGCGCATGGTCGAGGCGCAGCACCGCGTCTCGACGCTTAAGATCGTCGACACGCTGGACGAACAGGCGCTGCTCGAGGATCTGATCGAGGAGACCAAACCGCAAATCCCCATGGAATGCCGGCATCTCCACTATCTCCTGGCGACGCCCTTCCGCTACGGCTCGATCTATCCCTACGGCTCGCGCTTCCGCCGCGCCGGCCGCACCCTGGGTGTCTACTATGCCGCGGAGACGATCATGACGGCGGTCGCCGAAATGGCCTTCTACCGCTTGTTGTTCTTCGCCGATTCGCCCGAGACGCCATGGCCGCACGACGCCGCCGAATACACCGCCTTCGCCGCCGCGATCCGTACCGACAATGCCATCGACCTGACGCGGCCGCCGCTCGACCGCGACCGGGCCCATTGGACGCATCCGACCGACTATGCCGCCAGCCAGGCGATTGCCGATGTCGCGCGTGAGGCTGGGCTGGAGGCGATCCGTTACCGTTCGGCGCGCGACCCGAAGGGCGTCAATGTGGCGCTGCTGACATGCCGCGGCTTTACCAAGGCCAAGCCGCTGGAGCCGCATACCTGGCGCATCCGGCTCGGCGCGTTCGGCGTCCAGGCCATCTCAGAATTTCCGGAGAAGCGGATCGAGTTTTCCAGAACCGCCTTTGCCAACGATCCCCGGCTCAACGGATTGCGCTGGGAACGCGGGCGTTGATCTAAACGAAAAAGCGCCGGATTTCTCCGGCGCTTATCATTTCAGTTTCTGAAAACAGGCTCTCAGCCGTTCACGGCCTGCTTGTGCTGGATCGGATGGGTCTTCTTCAAGAGGTCGGACACCAGGAACGCCAGCTCGATCGCCTGGTCGGCGTTGAGGCGCGGGTCGCAATGGGTGTGGTAGCGATCCTGCAGTTCCTCTGCGGTGATGGCGCGGGCGCCGCCGGTGCATTCGGTAACATTCTTGCCGGTCATTTCGACATGGATGCCGCCGGGATGCGTGCCTTCGGCGCGATGCACCTCGAAGAAGGTCTGGACTTCCTTGAGGATGCGGTCGAACGGCCGTGTCTTGTAGCCGGCGGCCTCGATCGTGTTGCCGTGCATCGGGTCGGACGACCACACGACGCTGCGACCTTCCTTCTGCACCGCGCGCACCAGCTTCGGCAGATGGTCGGCGACCTTGTCGGAGCCGAAGCGGGCGATCAGCGTCAGCCGGCCCGGCTCGTTCTCCGGATTGAGCAGGTCGATGAGCTCCAGCAGGCCGTCAGTCGTCAGCGACGGGCCGCATTTGAGGCCGAGCGGGTTCTTGATGCCGCGGCAAAATTCGACATGCGCATGGTCGGGCTGTCGGGTGCGGTCGCCGATCCAGATCATGTGGCCCGACGTTGCGTACCAGTCGCCGGAGGTCGAATCGACGCGGGTCAGCGCCTCTTCATAGCCGAGCAGCAGCGCCTCGTGACTGGTGTAAAAGTCGGTCTCGCGCAGCGCGTAGTTGGTCTCCGAGGTGATGCCGACGGCCTTCATGAAGTCCATCGTCTCGGTGATGCGGTTGGCGAGCATGCCATACTTCTCGCCTTGCGGGCTGTCGGAGACGAAGCCCAGCATCCAGCGATGCACATTCTCCAGGCTGGCGTAGCCGCCTTGGGCGAAGGCACGCAGCAGGTTAAGGGTCGCCGCCGACTGGCGGTAGGCCATTTCCTGGCGGGCCGGGTCGGGAATACGCGACTTGGGGTCGAACTCGATGCCGTTGATGATGTCGCCACGGTAGCTTGGCAGCGTCACCTCGCCCTTGGTCTCATTGTCAGACGAGCGCGGCTTGGCGAACTGGCCGGCGACACGGCCGACCTTCACCACCGGCTGCGCGCCGGCAAAGGTCAGCACCACCGACATCTGCAGGAAGACGCGGAAGAAGTCGCGGATGTTGTCGGCGCCATGTTCGGCGAAACTCTCGGCGCAATCACCGCCCTGCAGAAGGAATGCGTCGCCGGCAGCGACAGCCGCAAGCTGCTTCTTCAGCTTGCGCGCCTCACCGGCAAAAACCAGCGGCGGAAAGGTGGCGAGCTGGGCTTCCGTGTTCTTCAGCGCGGCGAGGTCCGGATAGGCAGGAACCTGCTTGATCGGCTTTGCTCTCCAAGAATTCGGCGACCATTTCGTCATCGCTGCACCCAAACGCTCTTTCCAGCAGGCTTTTGCCCGCCATTCCCGCCCCATATGGGGATGGCGGCTCCATACACGAAGCCGATTTCCTATTCTAGACCGGAATTCAAGCGGTGGCGAATGGTAGCCGGCGGGCTATGCGGCCTTCTCCACCAGCCGCGCCAGTTGCGTCATGACGACCGCCGAGCCCGCCAGGCGCTTCTCCGCCGTTGGCCAGTCGCGGATGAAGACCACGCTGTGGTCGGCCCTGATCTTGGCCAGCGAGCCCTGTTCGCCGATGTACTTGACCAGCCCGACCGGGTTGGAAAACTCGCGCTTGCGGAAATGGATGACGACGCCCTTGGGGCCGGCATCGAGCTTTTCGACATTGGCCCTGCGGCAGAGTGCCTTGATGAAGACGATCTTGAGCAGATGCTTCACTTCCTCCGGCAGCGGGCCGAAGCGGTCGATCAGCTCGGCGCCGAAAGCATCGATCTCCTCGGTGTTTTCGAGATCGCCAAGGCGGCGGTAGAGCGCCAGCCTGAGCTGAAGGTCCGGCACGTAGCTTTCCGGGATCATGACAGCCGTGCCGACAGCGATCTGCGGCGACCAGCCGCCGTCCTGGACCTCGCCGGAGTCCTTCACCTCGGCCACCGCCTCTTCCAGCATCTGCTGGTAAAGCTCGAAGCCGACCTCCTTGATGTGTCCGGATTGTTCTTCGCCGAGTAGATTGCCGGCGCCCCTGATGTCGAGGTCGTGGCTGGCGAGCTGGAACCCGGCGCCAAGCGTGTCCAGCGACTGCAGCACCTTCAGCCGGCGCTCGGCCGTGTCGGTGAGCTTGCGGTTGGCCGGCAGCGTGAACAACGCATATGCCCGCACCTTGGAACGGCCGACGCGGCCGCGCAGCTGGTAGAGCTGCGACAGGCCGAACATATCGGCGCGATGGATGATCAGCGTGTTAGCGGTCGGAATGTCGAGCCCGGATTCGACGATGGTGGTCGACAACAGCACGTCGTACTGGCCGTCATAGAAGGCGTTCATGATGTCGTCGAGTTCGCCCGGCGGCATCTGACCATGGGCCACCGCCACCTTCAGCTCGGGGACGGATTCGCGCAGGAAATCATGGATTTCGGCGAGATCGCTGATGCGCGGAACGACATAGAAGGAATGGCCGCCGCGGTAGCGTTCGCGCAGAAGCGTCTCGCGGATGACCAGCGGGTCGAAAGGCGAGATGAAGGTGCGCACCGCCATGCGGTCGATCGGCGGCGTGGCGATCAGCGACAGTTCGCGCACGCCGGTCAAGGCAAGCTGCAGCGTGCGCGGGATCGGCGTCGCCGACAGCGTCAGCACGTGGACATCGGTCTTGAGGTCCTTCAGCCGTTCCTTGTGCTTGACGCCAAAATGCTGCTCCTCGTCGATGATCAGCAGGCCGAGATTCTTGAACGAGATCGCCGACCCGAGCAGTGCATGGGTGCCGATGACGATGTCGACCTGCCCCTCGGCGATGGCTTTCTTGGTTTCCGCCAGTTCCTTGGCGCCGACCAGCCGCGAGGCCTGGCCGACGCGGATCGGCAGGCCGGAGAAGCGCTGCGAAAAGGTCTTGAAATGCTGGCGCGACAACAGCGTCGTCGGGACCACGACCGCGACCTGGAACCCTTCCATCGCCGCGATGAAGGCGGCGCGCAACGCCACTTCGGTCTTGCCGAAGCCGACATCGCCGCAGATCAGCCGGTCCATCGGCTTGCCGGCGCCGAGATCGTCCACGACGGCATCGATCGCGCCCTGCTGGTCGTCGGTCTCCTCATAGGGAAAGCGCGCCGAGAATTCGCCGTAAAGCCCTTCCGCCGGCACCATGGGCGGCGCGGTACGCATCTGGCGCTCGGCGGCAATGCGGATCAGCTGTCCGGCCATGTCGAGCAGGCGCTTCTTCAGCCGCGCCTTGCGCGACTGCCAGGCGCCGCCGCCGAGCTTGTCCAGCGTCGCCTCGGCTGTGTCAGAGCCGTAGCGCGACAGAAGCTCGATGTTTTCCACCGGCAGGAACAGCCGGTCGTCGCCGGCATAGTGGATTTCCAGGCAGTCATGCGGCGCGCCGACCGCCTCGATGGTGCGCAGGCCGATGAAGCGGCCAATGCCGTGATCGGCGTGGACGACGATGTCGCCGGCCGACAGAGACGAGGCCTCGGCAATGAAATCCGAAGCGCGCTTCTTGCGCTTCGAGCGGCGGATCAGCCGGTCGCCCAGAATGTCCTGCTCGGCGACGACAACCAGCTGTTCGGTCTCGAAGCCGGATTCCAGCGGCAGCACCGCAAGGGCGGCCTGGCCCGGCTCGAGCTTTTCGGCTTCGGCCAGCGTCGCCACCGGCACGAGATTGCCGAGATGATGCTCGGCCAGGATCTGGCCAAGCCGGTCGAGCGAGCCTTCGGTCCAGCCGGCGACGATGACCCGCCGGCGCGCCGCGCGCTCGTCGGCGATGTGTTTTACGACGACATCGAAGACGTTGATGTTTGGGTCAGCCCGTTCCTCGGCAAAGCTGCGGCCATGGCGCGAACCGCCATGGAAGACCTTCCTGGCCCCGACATCCGGCGCATCGAAAGCAGTGAAGTCGATGGCTTCGCGCGGTCCGAGCGACGCCACGAGGTTTTCCGGTGAGAGATAGAGCAGGTCCGGCGCCACCGGCTTGTAGGGCACGGCGTCCTTCAACGCGGCGTCGGCCTGTTTGCGGCGCGCTTCGTAGTGGTCGAGGATCAGCGTGTGACGCTCAGCCAGCGCTTCGTGCGCCAGATGGTCGAAGATGACAGGCGCATCCGGCAGATAATCAAACACTGTCTCCAGCCGCTCGTAGAACAGCGGCAGCCAGTGCTCCATGCCGGCAAAGCGCCGCCCTTCGCTCACCGCCGCATAAAGGCCGTCGTCGCGCTGCGGCGCGCCAAAGGCTTCGATATAGGAGCGGCGGAAGCGGCTGATGGTTTCGGGGGTCAGCGCCACTTCACTCATCGCCTGCAGCGCCATCGACTTGCGCTGGCCGGTGGTGCGCTGCGTGGCGGCGTCGAAGACGCGGATCGATTCCAGCGTGTCGCCGAAGAAATCGAGCCGCAGTGCTTCCGTCCAGCCGGGTGCGTAGAGGTCGAGGATGCCGCCGCGCACGGCGAATTCGCCGATACCGCGCACCGTCGGCACTCGCTCGAAGCCGGAAATCTCCAGCCGGGACACCAGCGCGTTCATGTCGATTTGGTTGCCGGGCTTTGCGTGGAAAGTCTGCGCTTCGACCAGATCGGCCGGCGGAATGCGCTGCAGCAGCGCATTGGCAGTGGTCAGGATGACCGCGCGATGCGGCTTTTTTGCCAGCGCGATCATCGCCGTCAGGGCGTCGAGCCGCTTGGCGGCGGCATCGGAGCCTGGCGAAACGCGGTCATAGGGCAGGCAATCCCAGGCCGGCAACTCCAGCACCGGCAGGCCGGGGGCGGCAAAGGTCAGCGCCTCGATGATCGACGGCAGGCGCTGGCCGTCGCGCGCCACGAACAGCACCGGTTTGTCAGGCGCAATCTCATGGATCGCCTGCACCAGCGCAAAGGCTTCGTAGCCATCGGCAACGCCGTCGACGATGAACTGGCCGGCACGGCCTTTCGGCAGACCGATTTTGGGAATGAGGCTCATGGTTGCACGTTTAAAATGTCATGGTCCGGCGCGATGCCAGGATCTTTTGCAGGACGGCACAGTCGATATTCCTGGGAACCGGGCGTTCGCCGGTGACCATGGGCAGGAATTCGGTGTCGGGGATGTCGAGGAGCCTTTCATATTGGTCGATTTCATCGCCGGTCAAGGCGCCGATCTCGTTGTCGGCAAACGTACCGAGGATAAGGTCCATCTCGCGCATCCCGCGATGCCAGGAGCGGAACAACAGCTTGCGGCGCCTGATATCCAGCCCCTCGCTTGATCGTTTCGTCCCGGTCATCGTGCCGCATCCTTGCTTGGTGCGGCGCATATAGCGTGGATAGAGGGCGGTGTCAGCCTTGCAACGCACGGGTGGGCGGCTAAACATCCCTGGTGTGAAGAACACTCCTGACAACGCTGGTGCCGGACACCGCCCGCACTTCACCCTCCCCCTTGTGGGGAGGGTCGGCGAGCACGCTTCGCAAAGCGAAGCGAGTGAGACGGGGTGGGGGTGCGGCGCTGACCTACCGACTTCCTCGAAAGTTAGCCGCGCACCTACCCCCATCCCGCTCCGCTTCGAGGATCGACCCTCCCCACAGGGGGGAGAGTGAAGCCATGCGCCCCTCCCTCCTCGACCCTCTCTTCGTCCCGATCACTTCGCTTGCCGGCGTCGGCCCCAAGGTTGGCGCTCTGATCGAGAAGGTGGTGGCGGCCGATCTCGGCGAACGGCCGGCGCGCGCCGGCGACCTGTTGTTCGTTCTGCCGCACACCGTCATAGACCGCCGCAATCGTCCCGGCATCGCGCTTGCGCCGGCCGGCGCCATCGTCACGCTCGACGTGCGCATCGACCGCCACCAGCCGCCGCCGCGCGGCAACCGGTCGGTGCCTTACCGCGTCTATGCCCATGACGACACCGGCGAGATCGGCCTGATCTTCTTCCACGCCCATGCCGCCTATCTCGAAAAGGCGATGCCGGTGGGCGAGCATGTCGTCGTCTCCGGCCGCATGGAGTGGTTCAACGGCCGCCCGACCATGGTCCATCCCGACCATATCGCCCTGGTGAGCGAGGCGGAAACACTGCCGCTGGTCGAACCGGTCTATCCGCTGACCGCCGGCCTGTCGGGCAAGGTGCTGCGCCGCGCCATCGGCCAGGCGCTCGGCCGGCTGCCGGAATTGTCGGAATGGCAGGACGGCGCCTTCATGCGCAAGCAGACTTTCCCCGCCTTCGCCGACGCGCTCGCCCGCATCCACTATCCCGCGGACCCGATCGATGTCGCCATCGAGGGGGTGGCATGGCGCCGCCTTGCCTATGACGAGCTTCTCGCCGGCCAGGTCTCGCTGGCATTGGTGCGGGCAAAAGTGCGCCGCCTGTCGGGCCGGCCGCTCATCGGCGACGGTCGCATCGTTGAGAAACTGCGCGCAGCCCTGCCCTATTCATTGACCGGCAGCCAGGAATTCGCGCTTGCCGAAATCAATGCCGATCTGGCCGACCCCGAGCGCATGCTGCGCCTGCTGCAAGGCGATGTCGGCTCCGGCAAGACGGTGGTGGCGCTGCTGGCCATGGGGCGCGCAGTCGAGGCCGGTGGCCAGGCGGCATTGATGGCGCCGACCGAGATCCTGGCGCGCCAGCATCTGGCGACGATCACGCCTTTGGCCGAACAGGCCGGCCTGCGCGTCGCTATCCTGACCGGCCGCGAAAAGGGCCGCGAACGCACTGAAACGCTATCAGGTCTCGCCAGCGGCGAGATCGACATCGTCGTCGGCACCCATGCGCTGTTCCAGGAAACGGTGACCTATCACGACCTCGTCTTTGCCGTGGTCGACGAGCAACACCGCTTCGGCGTCCACCAGCGGCTTGCCATCACCGCCAAGGGCGACGCCCCCGACATGCTGGTGATGACGGCGACGCCGATCCCGCGCACTCTGGTGCTGACCGCCTTCGGCGACATGGACGTATCCAAGCTGACGGAAAAACCGATCTGCCGCCAGCCGATCCGCACCGTCACGCTGCCACTGGAACGGCTGGACGAGTTGGTCGGTCGCATGCTGGACGCGGTTGCCGACGGCCAGAAGATCTACTGGATCTGCCCGCTGGTCGAGGAATCCGAAGAGATCAAGCTGATGTCGGCCGAGGACCGTTTTGCCTCGCTGCAGCCCTTGTTCGGCGATCGCATCGGCCTCGTCCACGGCCGCATGAAGGGTGCCGAAAAGGACGAGGCGATGCGCGCCTTCAAGGCCGGCGAAACCCGCATCCTGATCGCCACCACCGTTATCGAGGTCGGCGTCGACGTGCCGGACGCCACGATCATGGTCATCGAGCATGCCGAGCGTTTTGGCCTGGCGCAACTGCACCAGCTGCGCGGCCGCGTCGGGCGCGGCGACAAGCCTTCTTCCTGCGTGCTGCTTTACAAGGACCCGCTCGGCGAGACGGCAAAGCGCCGGCTGTCGGTGATGCGCGAGACCGAGGACGGTTTCCTGATCGCCGAAGAGGATCTGAAGCTGCGCGGCGAAGGCGAATTGCTCGGCACCCGCCAGTCCGGCACGCCGGGCTTCCAGGTGGCGCGCATCGAGGTGCACGCCGACTTGCTCGAAGCAGCCCGCGACGATGCAAGGCTGATCCTGTCGCGCGACCCGGAACTACAGTCTGAGCGCGGCGAGGCGCTGCGCCTGCTGCTCTATTTGTTCGGCCGCGACGAGGCCGTACGGCTCTTGCGCGCCGGCTGAGCGCCCTCGGCGATCAGCCCGCCAAGCGGCGGGTTGGCGAGATCTCCGTCGATCGGCTGGCCGTTCATCGTCACCATTTTCGGCTTGACTTCGGGCGCCACCAGCCCGGCCGAGACGATCAGCCTGGCGCCGTCCTCGATCGTCATGTCGAGCAGCACGATGTCGGATTTCGGCACGTACATCAGGAAACCGGTGGTAGGGTTCGGCGTGCACGGCATGAACACGGCAATCATCGGGTCGCCTGCATGGTCGAGCTTCTGGTTGATCTCGGTTTCCTTCTCGCTGGCGACGAAGACCAGCGACCAGACGCCTTTTCGCGGATATTCGACCAGCCCGACCTGGCGGAACATATCGCCCTTGTTCGACAGCACCGTCTGGAAAATCTGCTTCAGCGAACCGTAGATGCCGCGCACCAGCGGCATACGGCCAAGCAGCCGTTCGCCGAAATTGACGATGGCGCGACCGACGATGTTGGCGGTCATGAAGCCGATCAGCGTGATCAGCACGAGCGCCACGATCAGGCCGAAGCCGGGCACCGGAAACGGCAAATAGGTGTCGGGGCTGTAGCGCGCCGGAATGTACGGCTTCACCCAGGAATCGACCCAGCCGACGAACGACCAGGCGATATAGGCGGTGATCGCCAGCGGCGCGCAGACGATAAAGCCTGTGAGGAAATAGTTCCTCAGCCGGGTCATGCCGGAAGTTCTGGGAGCATCGGACATGGTTCACCGGGGATGCGGGTTGCAGCGCCACACTAGTGAAGCGGACGGCGCTTTGGAACTGCGAAGTTTTTTAGACCCCCGATGAGCGCCGACTACTCCACGGTCACCGATTTCGCCAGATTGCGCGGCTGGTCGACGTCCGTCCCCATGAACACGGCGGCGTAGTAGGCCAGCATCTGGATCGGCAGCGCATAGATGATCGGCGAGATGATTTCCGGCACGTCAGGCAGGATGATCGTCTCCATCGTCTTCAAGCTCACCTGAGCCGCGCCCTTGGCGTCGGTGATCAGGATGATCTTGCCGCCGCGCGCCGCCACCTCCTGCATGTTCGACACAGTCTTTTCGAAGATGCGGTCATGCGGCGCGATGACGATGACCGGCATGTTTTCGTCGATCAGTGCGATCGGGCCATGCTTCAGTTCGCCCGCGGCATAACCCTCGGCATGGATGTAGGAGATTTCCTTGAGTTTCAGCGCGCCTTCCATGGCGAGCGGGAAATTGGTGTCGCGGCCGAGATAGAGCACGTCCTTGTAGCGCGAGATTTCGCGCGCGATGCGCTCGATCTGCTCCTCGAGCTTGAGCACCTGGTTGGCGTAGCGAGGCGCCTCCGAAAGAGCGCGCACCAGCGTCTTTTCCTCGTCCTTCGAGATCGTGCCGCGGGCCACACCCGCACGCACCGCCAGCGAGGCCAGCACCGAAAGCTGGCAGGTGAAAGCCTTGGTCGAGGCGACGCCGATCTCCGGCCCGGCCAACGTCGGCAGCACGACGTCGGATTCGCGCGCCATGGTCGATTCGCGCACATTGACGATGGCGCCGATCTTCATGCCCGCCTTGCGGCAATAGCGCAGCGAGGCCAGCGTGTCGGCGGTTTCGCCGGACTGCGAGATGAAGAAGGCAGCATCATCAGCCGATAACGGCATTTCGCGATAGCGGAATTCCGAGGCGACATCGATGTCGACCGGCAGCCGCGCATAGCGCTCGAACCAGTATTTGCTGATCAACCCCGCGAGATAGGCGGTGCCGCAGGCCGAGATCGCCAGCCGGCCGATCTTAGCGAAGTCGAACGGCAGTTCCAGCGGCTTCGACACGCCAGAGACGAAATCGACATAGTGCGCCAGCGTATGCGAGATCACTTCGGGCTGTTCATGGATTTCCTTTTCCATGAAATGGCGGCGGTTGCCCTTGTCGACCATGAAGCTGGTCGACAGTGATTGCTGGCGCTTGCGGGCAACCTCTTTGCCGTCGATGTCGAAGATGGTGACGCCATCGCGGCGCACCACCGCCCAGTCGCCGTCTTCGAGATAGGTGATGGAATTGGTGAACGGCGCCAGCGCGATGGCGTCGGAGCCCAGAAACATCTCGCCATCGCCATGGCCGACGGCCAGCGGCGGGCCATTGCGGGCGCCGACGATGAGATCCTCGTCGCCGGTGAACATGATGGCCAGAGCAAAGGCGCCTTCCAGCCGCTTCAGCGCCTGGTGCGCCGCCTCGATCGGCTTCAGCCCTTTGGCAAGCTGCCGCGCCACCAGATGCGCTACGACCTCGGTATCGGTCTGCGACGAGAAGGAATAGCCGTCGCGGATCAGCTCATCGCGCAACTCGGCGAAATTCTCGATGATGCCGTTGTGAACGATGGCGACGCCGTCGGAGAAATGCGGATGGGCGTTGGTCTCGTTGGGCACGCCATGTGTGGCCCAGCGCGTGTGGCCGATGCCGATCGTGCCATCGAGTGGCTCGTCCTTCAGCCGGCGTTCGAGGTTGATCAGCTTGCCTTCGGCGCGGCGGCGGCCAAGCCGGCCATGCTCGATCGTGGCGACACCGGCCGAGTCATAGCCGCGATATTCCAGCCGCTTCAAAGCATCGACGATGAGCGGCGCGACTTGGCTCTGGCCGACAATTCCGACGATACCGCACATGCGCCTGCCCCCGATTCACCTGGAAAACCAGTCCGATGGAAAACCAGCGCTATCTAGGGATTGCCGGCCCGCCGCGAAAGTCACTTTGCGTTTCGTCTGCTGTAACGGAACGCTTCTCAACCCGATGCACCATGACACACCGCTCTTGCAATCCGGTTACCGCAATTCCTCGGTTGTTCAATTGCTTCGGCGGTTAATGGCCGGTGCCGGCCTTTTTCTTCGCCGCTGCGGCAGACGCGAAGCGCTCGCGCAATTCCTTGCCCTTGCCGGGAATGGTCTTCTGGCGGGCGCGGCCGAAGGCCAGCGCATCGTCCGGCACGCTTTCGGTTATGACGCTACCCGAGGCGATGTAGCCGCCCTTGCCGATCGTAACCGGCGCCACCAGCGACGAGTTCGAACCGATGAAGGCGCCCTCGCCGATGTCGGTGAAAAACTTCGAGTAGCCGTCATAGTTGCAGGTAATGGTGCCGGCGCCGATATTGGCCCCCGCGCCCACACGGGCATCGCCGATATAAGTCAGATGATTGACCTTGGCGCCCTCCTCGATGACCGCCTGCTTGACCTCGCAGAAATTGCCGACCTTGGCTTTCTCGCGGAGATCGGCGCCTGGCCTGAGCCGTGCGAACGGACCGACGTCGCAATTGGCAGCGACGGTCGCGCCTTCGATGTGGCTGAAGGCGTGGATCTTGGCGCCGCCGGCGATTTTCACGCCCGGGCCGAACCAGACATTGGGCTCGACGATGGTGTCGGCGCCGATTTCGGTATCGTGCGAGAAATACACGGTGTCCGGCGCAATCAGCGTTACGCCCGACAGCATCGCCTCGTCCCGACGACGCTGTTGCCAGATGCCTTCCGCCTGCGCCAGCTCGGCCCTGTTGTTGATGCCGAGCGCGCTCTCGAAGCTCGTTTCGGTGGCGACGACATCGAGCCCTTTCGCACTGGCGATCTCGACGATGTCGGTGAGATAGTACTCGCCCTTGGCGTTCTTGTTGCCGACCTTGTCGAGCAGTTCGAGCGCATGAGCGCCGGCCACCGCCATCATGCCGGCATTGCAGAAGCCGATCTTCTTTTCCTCGGCGGAGCAGTCCTTCTCCTCGCGGATGGCGGTGAGCTTGCCACCTTTTTCGATCAGCCGGCCATAGCCGGCCGGGCTGGGCGGACGGAAACCGATCACCACGACGGCCGCGCCATCGGCAAGCTTTTGCCGCGCGGTCACCAGGGCTTCAGCATCGATCAGCGGCGTGTCGCCGAACATCACGAGAATATCGTCATAACCCTTTGATATCGCATCGCGCGCAGCCCGCACGGCATGCGCAGTGCCGAGCCGCTTCTCCTGCACGAAGGTCTCGGCCTTGGGCGCGAATTTCGCCGCCGCCTTGCGCATATCATCGGCGCCATGGCCGATCACCAGCGCCTGGCTGCGGGCGCCGGCGGCCTCGGCCGCTTTCACCACATGGGCGACCATCGGCAGTCCGGCGATCTGGTGCAGCACCTTCGGCGTCGCGCTCTTCATGCGCGTGCCTTCACCGGCGGCGAGGATAACGGACAGGCAGGATCTGGTTTGCATGTTGGGAGTTTCCGAGGACCGAGATTCGTTGCAGTCTTAGCACCGGAGGCATCGCGGTCCAATGCGGCTGAATTTCGGTAGAAACCTAACAAAGACCCTTGGCGGTCGTCAGGTAAGTATGGTCATCCGCAGGAGACAGAAAGTGCTTTGGGGATGAATACCCAGATTTCGTTCCCGCGAGCTGTCAGTTGGGCCTTTCGGTCCGATTTCGACAAACGGCGGCGATTTGAGTTGGAGAATTCGCCTGCTTTTGACGAGATTGTAGAGCGAATATGCAAGGAAGCCGCTTCAAGAAAGATAGATGCGTCTGTAAGGCCCGGGAACCGAGCCGAATTATTCGGGTGTCATCGCGCTGGGTTTTGTTTGCGGGTTAAGCCAACGACCTTTGACATTTTCTTTAATAGCCCCACGGGTTTGCGAGCTCAGTATCTAGTTCATCCTGATCTTGGACAGGCGGCAAACTGCGTGTTGATCGCGGCTCTCAGATTGCAGTTGCTTGATGCCTATAAGAAGGAATCGCTACCGATTGCGCATAAAAATTGGTCAATCGACAACTCCATCGACGCAACATCGGCAAGGATATGGCGATACGAGTTGGTCTCTACCGCACCCAAACACGATCTTAACATCCCAGGGTGGGACGGACATGGATAGTCCGCCCCAATGGGAGAATGCTTAGTTGTAAATGGTGCGTGGATCGACTCGGATGGCCAGGAGGTAGTCATTCCGGAGAAGATCGGACGGCGATTTGAAGTGCACAGAAGCGGATATTCCTAGGGTCAAGCCCAGCACCTACCCCAGCCGGCCCAGCACCGGAAAATTCTCCAGCAGCCAGTAGGACACCGTCTGCACGCCGCCGGTGAGAAAGAACACCCCGGCGACGACCAGCAGCGCGCCGATGACTTTTTCGACGCGGCCGAGATGGACGCGGAACCTGCCGAGGAAGCGCATGAAGGCGCCGGAGAACAGGGCAGCAATCAGGAACGGAATGCCGAGGCCAAGCGAATAGGCGGCAAGCAGAAGAGCGCCCTCGCCCACCGTCTCGCGGCCGCCGGCCAAGGTCAGGATCGGCCCCAGCACCGGGCCGATGCACGGCGTCCAGCCAAAGGCGAAGGCCAGCCCCATGACATAGGCGGCGACCATGCTGGCAGGCTTGCCCTGCGACTGAAAGCGCGCCTCGCGCGACAGAAGTGGTATGCGCAGGATGCCGAGGAAATTCAGCCCCATCAGGATGATCAGCACCCCGGCCGCCATCGCCAGCGGCTCCTGCCAGACGCGCAGCCAGTGGCCGATGGTCGAGGCGCCGGCGCCAAGCGCCACGAACACGGTGGAGAAACCGAGTACGAAGGCGAGCGAGGAATAGATGAGCGCGCCGCGGGCGCCGGCCTTGGCCGTGACGCCGGCACCGCCACCGCGAAAGTCGTCGACCGACACGCCGGCCATGTAGCAGAGATAGGGCGGCACCAGCGGCAGCACGCAAGGCGACAGGAACGAGATCGCCCCCGCTCCGACCGCGCTGACATAGCCGATGTCCAATGGCATTCCAGAACTCCAGATTCCTTGGCGCCGATATAGCGACGCAAAATCGTGTTCGCCAATCACCATCGTGTGGAATTTGGCTACAGATACGATCCGGCCGGACGAATTGTTGTCGGCCAATCCCAAGTTGACCAAGCCGGGGAAGAAATATCCCTCGCCGAACGTTCACAGAGCGAAGCCGCGATTTCTGCGCGCTTCGTCGGATCACCAGGGAGATTTCCATGAAAACGATCACCGTCGGCCTGGCCGCCCTTCTGCTCAGCACCGCCGCATCCTTCGCCGCCGAAGCGTGGAAGGAAGCCGAAGTCGGTGGCACCAAGATCTACACCGATGCCAATGGCATGACGCTCTATACCTATGACAAGGACGAGAAGGGCAAGACCAACTGCTATGACAAATGCGCCACCAACTGGCCGCCGCTGAAGGCCGAGGATGGCGCCAAGGCGGACGACGAATGGACCATCGTCGAACGCACCGACGGCACCAAGATGTGGGCCTATGACGGCAAGCCGGTCTACACCTTCATCAAGGACAAGAAGGCCGGTGACATCACCGGCAACGGCGTCGGCGAAGTCTGGCACATCGTCAAGGCCGACTGATCGTCCGAACCTCTATCCCGCACCCCATCGGCGGGACTCGGCTGGCCGCCGGCTCCAAGCGACCCGGCGACCAGTTCGGCATTTACGGGCAGCACGAACTGGTCGCGGCGCCTTTCCCGGTGGCTCGAAACACGAACCCTCCCAGACAAAAATTTTGTGAT
Source organism: Mesorhizobium sp. M0016 (assembly GCF_040324035.1). Classification (NCBI taxonomy): domain Bacteria; kingdom Pseudomonadati; phylum Pseudomonadota; class Alphaproteobacteria; order Hyphomicrobiales; family Phyllobacteriaceae; genus Mesorhizobium; species Mesorhizobium sp. M0016. Next base: position 121,808 of record NZ_JAMYVM010000006.1, read on the forward strand.
CTTCTCCATACACTCTAAGAGTGTATTGCGGCACACGCCTCCGCATTTTGGCCGCTTGCCCTTGACCGATCGCAAAAGCGCGGCCATGTGAGCGACCAATTGAATGCGTCACGCAGCGGAATTCTTCTGCCGCCCCACAGCTGATATGAGACCTCATGGACGTCGTCGTCGTCGAATCGCCGGCCAAGGCAAAGACAATCAACAAGTATCTCGGCAAGAACTTCAAGGTTCTGGCCTCGTTCGGCCATGTCCGCGATCTGCCGGCCAAGGATGGTTCGGTGCGTCCCGACGAGGATTTCGCCATGTCCTGGGCGGTCGACACCGCGTCCGGAAAGCGTCTCACCGACATCGCCAACGCGGTCAAGGATGCCGATGGCCTGATCCTCGCCACCGATCCGGATCGCGAGGGCGAAGCCATTTCCTGGCACGTGCTGGAGGTGCTCAAGCAGAAGCGCGTGTTGAAGGACAAGCCGGTCAGCCGCGTCGTCTTCAATGCCATAACCAAGTCGTCGGTGCTGGAAGCGATGGCCAATCCGCGCCAGATCGATGCACCATTGGTCGATGCCTATCTGGCTCGCCGCGCACTCGATTATCTCGTCGGCTTCACGCTGTCGCCGGTGCTGTGGCGCAAATTGCCGGGCGCCCGTTCGGCCGGCCGCGTCCAGTCGGTGGCGCTGCGCCTGGTCTGCGACCGCGAATCCGAGATCGAGCGCTTCATCCGCGAGGAATACTGGCAGATCGCTGCCCTCCTCGGCACGCCACGTAACGACAGCTTCGAGGCGCGGCTGACCGCGTTCGAGCGCAAGAAGCTGCAGAAGCTCGACATCGCCAGCAAGGCGCAGGCCGACGATATCAAGGGCATGCTCGAAGGCGCGACCTTCAAGGCTCTGTCGGTGGAAGCCAAACCGACAAGGCGCAATCCTGGCCCGCCCTTCACCACTTCGACGCTGCAGCAGGCGGCATCGTCGGGCCTCGGCTTTTCGGCGACGCGCACCATGCAGGTGGCGCAGCGCCTCTATGAAGGCATGGAGATCGGCGGCGAGACCACCGGCCTGATCACCTATATGCGAACCGACGGCGTGCAGATGGCGCCGGAGGCGATCGACGCCGCCCGCGACACCATCGCCAAGGAATTCGGCCCAAGATACCTCCCGGAAAAGCCGCGCCAGTACACAGCCAAGGCCAAGAATGCCCAGGAAGCGCACGAGGCGGTCCGCCCGACCGATTTCATGCGCACGCCGGCTTCGGTCAGGCAGTATCTCGATTCCGACCAGCTGCGGCTTTACGAATTGATCTGGAAGCGCGCCATCGCCAGCCAGATGCAGTCGGCCGAGATCGAGCGTACCACGGTCGAAATCGAGGCGGTCAATGGCGCTCGCACCGCGGAGCTTCGCGCCGTCGGTTCCGTCGTTCGCTTCGACGGCTTCATCGCCGCCTACACCGACCAGAAGGACGACGACGCCGAAGACGAGGAAAACCGTCGTCTGCCCGAGATCCGTGCCGGCGAGCAGCTGGCCCGTCAGGCGATCAATGCCACCCAGCACACCACCGAGCCGCCGCCGCGCTACTCCGAGGCGTCGCTGATCAAGAAGCTGGAAGAGCTCGGCATCGGCCGTCCGTCGACCTACACCGCGATCCTGAAGACGTTGGAAGACCGTGACTACGTCACCATCGACAAGCGCCGGCTGGTGCCGCAGGCCAAGGGCCGGCTGCTGTCGGCTTTCCTCGAAAGCTTCTTCGAGCGCTATGTCGAATATGACTTCACGGCCTCACTCGAGGAAAAACTTGACGAGATTTCCGACGGCAAGCTCGCCTGGAAGGACGTGCTGCGCGACTTCTGGAAAGATTTTTCCGGCGCCGTCGCCGACATCAAGGAACTGCGCGTCACCGACGTGCTCGATGCGCTGAACGAGGAACTGGCGCCGCTGGTGTTCCCCGCGCGGGAGGATGGCTCGAATCCCCGCATTTGCCCAAAATGCGGCTCCGGCAATCTGTCGCTGAAACTCGGCAAGTTCGGCGCCTTCGTCGGCTGCTCCAATTATCCGGAATGTTCCTTTACCCGCCAGCTCGGCGATGCCGCCAACCCGAATGGCGAGAATGGCGGCGGCGAGGACGGCACCAAGGTGCTCGGCAACGATCCCTACACGGCAGAGGAAATCACGCTGCGCTCAGGCCGCTTCGGTCCTTATATCCAGCGCGGCGACGGCAAGGAAGCCAAGCGGTCCAGCCTGCCCAAGGGCTGGACGCCCGACTCGATCGACCATGAAAAGGCCTTGGCGCTGCTGTCGCTGCCGCGCGATATCGGCAAGCATCCTGAATCCGGCAAGATGATCTCCGCCGGGCTTGGCCGCTATGGTCCATTCGTTTTGCATGATGGCACCTATGCCAATGTCGACAGCATAGAGGATGTGTTCTCGATCGGCCTCAACCGCGCTGTCACCGTGATCGCCGAGAAGCAGCTGAAGGGCAAGGGCGGCCGCAATGGCGGCACTGCGGCGGCGCTGAAGGAACTCGGCGACCATCCCGATGGCGGCGGCAAGATCGTCGTGCGCGATGGCAAATACGGGCCCTATGTCAACTACGGCAAGGTCAACGCGACACTGCCCAAGGGCAAGGATCCGCAGTCGGTGACCGTCGAGGACGCGGTGGCGCTGATTGCCGAGAAGGAAGCCAAAGGCGGCGGCAAGAAGCCGTTCCGCAAGGCGGCAGCCGCCCGGGCCCCCACAGCCAAGAAAACCACTGCCAAAACAACCACTGGCAAGAAAACCACAGCCAAGAAGTCGGCGACCAAGAAGCCGGCGGCGAAGAAAAAGGGATAGCAGCGTGGCGCGCAGGATCACCGGTAGAAGCCACGGCGATCCGCGCACCGCCGACACGAGGGCCAAAGTCAAGGACGACTACAGGCCCTCGCGTGACGAAATCCTGCGCTACATCGCCGAGAACCCCGACCGCGCGGGAAAACGCGACATCGCAAAGGCGTTTGCCTTGCGCGGCGACGACCGCATCTGGCTGAAGGACATTCTGCGCGACCTGCAGGACGAAGGCATCCTGACCAAGGAGCGCAAGCGGCTGGCCCGTGTCGGCGCCCTGCCCCATGTCGCCGTGCTCGACATTTTCGGCCGCGACGGCGACGGTATTCTGCTGGCGCATCCGGCGGAGGCCGTCGGCACCGGCGAACCGCCGGTGATCTCGATCCGCGTCTCCCGCGGCGGCAATGGCCCGCAGCCTGGCATTGGCGACCGTGTGCTGGCCAAGACCTTCCCGACCGACGAGGCGACCGGGCCTGCCTATACGGGCCGCGTAATGAAGATTTTCGAGAAGCGGACAGATGCCGTGCTGGGCGTCTTCCGGATCCTGAGGGACGGCACCTTCCGCATCGAGCCGGTCGAACGTCGCCAGCCCGAACTGATCGTCGACAAGGAATTCCAGAACGGCGCCAGGAACGGCGACCTTGTCGAGGTCGAGCCCGCGCGGGCCTCCCGGTATGGTTTGCCGCGCGCAAAAGTGCTGGCGGTGCTGGGCTCGCTGACCAGCGAAAAGGCGGTCTCGATGATCGCCATCCACGCGCACGACATTCCGCATATCTTCCCGGCCGACGTCATCGCCGAATCCGAGGCGGTAAAACCGGCGACGCTTGCTCACCGCGAGGACTGGCGCGACCTGCCGCTGGTGACCATCGACCCGGCCGACGCCAAGGACCATGACGACGCCGTCTTCGCCACGCCCGACCTCGACGAGAAGAACCCGGGCGGCGTGATCGCCACGGTGGCGATCGCCGATGTCGGGGCCTATGTCGGCTATGGCACCGCACTCGATCGCGAGGCGCTGAAACGCGGCAATTCTGTCTATTTCCCCGACCGCGTCGTGCCGATGCTGCCAGAGCGCATCTCCAACGACCTGTGCTCGCTGCGCGAAGGCCAGGACCGTCCCGCGCTTGCCGTGCGCATGATTTTTGCCGCCGATGGCCGCAAGCTGCGTCACACCTTCCACCGCGTCATGATGAAATCGGCGGCAAAGCTCGCCTATCCGCAGGCCCAGGCCGCGATAGACGGCCTTCCTGACGACAAGACCGGCCCGATCCTCGACACGGTGCTGAAGCCGCTGTGGGACGCCTACGCCATCCTCAAGCGCGGCCGCGATGGCCGCCAGCCGCTCGAGCTTGATCTGCCGGAGCGCAAGATCCTGCTCAAGCCGGACGGCACCGTCGACCGCGTCATCATCCCGGAGCGGCTCGACGCCCACAAGCTGATCGAAGAATTCATGATCCAGGCCAATGTCGCCGCCGCCGAAACGCTGGAAGCGAAGAAGCAGGCGCTGGTCTACCGCGTCCACGATGCGCCGTCGCTGGCCAAGCAGGAATCGCTGCGCGAGTTCCTGCAGACGCTCGGCCTGTCGCTGGCGCGTGGCGCGCAGATGCGGCCCGCCCAGTTCAACGGCATTCTCGAGCGCGTGCGTGGCGCCGACAATGAGGGGCTGGTCAACGAAGTGGTGCTGCGCTCGCAGAGTCAGGCCGAATATTCGCCCAAGAACATCGGCCATTTCGGCCTCAACCTGAAGCGCTACGCGCATTTCACCTCGCCGATCCGCCGCTATGCCGATCTGATCGTGCATCGCGGGCTGATTGCCGCACTTGGGCTCGGCCCCGGCGGGCTGACGCAGGACGAAGAGACGCGGCTGGAAGACGTCGCGGTGCTGATCTCCGGCACCGAGCGCCGCGCCATGGCGGCCGAGCGCGACACCGTCGACCGGCTGATCGCTGCCTACCTCGCCGAGCGCATCGACGACCGCTTCGACGCCCGCATTTCGGGCGTCACCAAATCGGGACTATTTGTCCAATTGCCGCAGTTTGGCGCAGATGGCTTCATCCCGGTGTCAAGTCTGGATGGCGATTACTATATATATGACGAAACCGCGCGATCGCTGTTCGGAGAACGCACCGGCAAGGGCTATCAGCTTGCCGACCGCGTCGAGGTTCGCCTGATCGAGGTGGCGCCTATGGCCGGGGCGATGCGTTTCGAGATGCTGACCGACCCGAAGCCCCTGCCCGGCTCCAAACGGTCGTTTCACAAGGCAAAAGGCCGCGCCCGCGCGTCGCAATCGCGCCCGGGGTCGCGCGGCAGGAGACGATAATGGCAAGCGAAATGGGAATCCAGAAGCAGGTTTTCGGCGGCGAACATCATTCGGGCCGAGTCGCCCGCCCGCTGTGGACGGCGATGAAGCGCGGCGCCCTTGGCCGCTGCCCGCATTGCGGCGAAGGCAGGTTGTTCGCCGGCTTCACCAAGAGCGTCGACAAATGCGCCGTGTGCGGTGAGGAGTTCCACCACCACCGCGCCGATGACCTGCCCGCTTATCTCGTCATCGTCATCGTCGGCCACATCGTTCTCGGCGCCTTCATGGGCGTCGAGGCGACGTCGACGCTCTCCATGTGGCAGCACATCGCCATTTGGGTGCCGTTGACGATCGTGCTGTCGGTCGCTCTGCTGCAACCGGTCAAGGGCGCCGTCATCGGACTGCAATGGGCGCTCTATATGCACGGCTTCGGCGGCGAAAAAGACGGCACGGAGCCGCATCCCGGAACCTAGTTGCGTCAGGGCAATGTCGCCTGGCGCAACACGCCGCGTGAAAGGCCACTTTCGTTTGCCAGAAGTTTCCGCTAGGTCCTGCGCATGGAAGGTATGACCAAGGCGGAAGTCAGCAGGATGGACCGTGGCGCGGCCGCCCACAGCAGCCAGTCCATACGTCCGCGCGATGCAGCCACCCTGATCCTGCTCGACCGCGAGGGCGACGAGATTCTGGTGCTGATGGGCCGGCGCCATGCAGGCCACGCCTTCATGCCCGGCAAGTTCGTCTTTCCCGGCGGCCGCACCGATTCGGCCGACAGCCGCATTGCCGTTGCCACCCCATTGCTTCCGGAGGAAGAAGCCAGGCTGACCGCCGGCGTCGGCCGCATCAGCCCGTCGCGGGCCCGTGCCATCGCGCTCTCGGCCATCCGCGAGACCTATGAGGAAGCCGGCCTGCTCATCGGCCGCAAAGGCTCTTTCGCAACCGACAAACGCGACTGGCAGGGCTTTGTCGAGCACGGCGTCCAGCCTTCGCTGGCGCCGCTGCGCTTCATCGCCCGCGCCATCACCCCGCCCAATCGCGTGCGTCGTTTCGACACCCGCTTCTTCACCGCCTGGCGCAGCGATGTCGCCGTGGAACTGCCGGGTGGCGGCCCGACCAATGAGCTGGAAGAACTGGTCTGGCTGCCGCTCGCCAAGGCCAGAGAGGCCGATATCCCCGACATCACCCGAACGATCTTGCAGGAACTGGAGACGCGGCTTGCCGACGATCCGCGCCTGCGACCGGGTGGGTCCGTGCCGTTCTACCGGCTTGTCCGCAACCGCTTCGTTCGCGAAATTCTTTAGAGCAATTCCAGGAAAAGTGTGACGCGGTTTTCCGTCCGGAATTGCGCAATATCAAACAGACAGAGTATTCAGGCATCCCATGACGGTCGATACCCAGCAAGAGGGCGACGAGCGCGTACATTGGCTACCGATGATCGCCGCGATCTCGTCGATCAGCGTCGTCGGCATCGCCATAGGCCTCGGCATGCCGCTGCTCAGCGTTATTCTCGAGAGCCGCGGCCACTCGGCATCGATGATCGGCCTCAACACCGCGGTCGCCGGCCTCGCCTCGATCGCCGGCGCCCCGCTGGCCACGCCGCTGGCGATGCGCTTCGGCGTCGCCTGGACGATGATCGCCATGATCGCCGCCGGCGCGCTCGCCTTTGTCGGCTTCCACTTCGCGCCGGACTTCTGGATGTGGTTCCCACTACGCGTCGTGCTGCACATCGCGCTGACGGTGCTGTTCATCCTGTCGGAATTCTGGATCAGCACCTCGGCGCCGCCGCGCCGGCGCGGCCTGGTGCTCGGCATCTACGCCACAGTGCTGTCGCTCGGCTTCGCCGCCGGGCCATGGATCTTCGCCCATATCGGCAGCACCGGCTTCTTGCCGTTTGGCGTCATCATCGTCCTGGTCGCGCTGGCCGCAATCCCGGTGCTGGCCGCACGGAATGAAAGTCCCACAATCGTGGTTGACGGCGAAACCAGCAACTTCCTGCGCTACATCTGGCTGGTGCCGACAGCGACCGCCGCCGTGCTGGTGTTCGGCGCCGTCGAGACCGGCGGCTTTGCGCTGTTCCCCGTCTATGGCAACCGCATCGGCTATTCCGAGGCGGATGCAGCCCTCCTGCTCACCATGATCGGCCTCGGCAACGTGCTGTTGCAGATCCCTATCGGCATGATCAGCGACCGCGTCTCAGACCGCCGCTATCTGCTTTTGGCCTGTGCCACGGTCGGACTTGCCGGCACCATCTTCATGCCGTTCTTCGCCGGCAATTGGCACCTGATGGCGGCGCTTCTGTTTGTCTGGGGCGGCGTGGTGGCCGCCATGTACACGATCGGCCTTGCCCATCTGGGCTCGCAGCTCTCCGGCCATGAACTGGCCTCGGCCAATGCCGCCTTCGTGCTCTGCTACGGCGTCGGCATGGTGCTTGGCCCGCAGGCGATCGGCATCGGCATGGATGCCTTCGGGCCCTCCGGCTTCGGCTGGTCGCTCGGCCTGTTCTTTGCCGCCTATATCGCCTTGGTCAGCGCCAGGCTGGTCCGCAAGATCTGGTAGCCTGTCCGTCGCCAGCCTGCGCAATCCTGACGGGATGTCGCCGCTGCTGACAGAACCGTGTCAGGAGACCTCAGCTAAAAGGGTGTCCCAAAAAACCCGAGTTTGAGGATACGGCGATGATCGACAGCGGCTTTGAAACCACATCTCTGCGCATGACGCTTCTGCTGCTTGTCAGCTTCCAGGCCCCGGCAGCCGATGTCGACCGCATCATGGACGCCGTGGTCGCGATCGCGCCGCTGGCGATGGGAAAATACGATCGCAACGCCTATCAAACGGCGCACGGCATCGAACGCTACCGGCCGCTGGAAGGTGCAGCCGCCGGCGTCGAAACCGAACTGCGCCGCCGCCCCGGCACCGTCGAGGTCTCGTTCGAGTTGCCCGACGACCAGGCGCTCGCCGCCCGCGTCGTCGAGGCGATTTTCCAGGCGCATTCCTACCAGGAGCCGGTGATCCGCATCCAGCCAATCCTCGCCAGCCGCTCCAAGGGCCTGGACGACCGCGCCAATCCGAATCGCCGGTGGAACACCACCGGGGACTGGAAGAAAGCGCTTCCAGTTAAGGAAGAAGCCTAGAAATCCGGCCCCGCAGAGGGCGAGCAACAGCGACCTTACCTTCTCTCCTTGTGGGGTGAGAAGCGGCCTCGTAGCGGACGAAAAGCCAATTGCTTGGCTTTTCAAGATTCGAACGCCCTGAGCCTCAGCCTCCATCGAGCCGGTGATAAAACCGGACAACCATGTGCTACCTAATCCGGACAACTCATGTGCTTACGACATGGCAAGGCGTCGGGCTTGACTTTCCGGGCACGTTCTTTATGTGTCGCGCCAAGTTTCCCGCGTCCGGGTGTTTTCCCCCGCTCCAGCGGCCAAAACCCCACGAACATAACGGACTGATACAATGGCCAAAGCCGCAAACATCAAGATCAAGCTTCTGTCGACCGCCGACACCGGTTTCTTCTACGTGACCAGCAAGAACAGCCGTACCAAGACCGACAAGCTGTCGTTCCGCAAATACGACCCGGTCGCCAAGAAGCATGTCGAGTTCAAGGAAACCAAGATCAAGTAATCTGGTTTTCATACGCTCTGTCAAAAGCGCCGCCCCTTCGGGCGGCGTTTTTGATTCAAGGCCCCGAAAAGCCAGAACCCTCCGCTGTTTGGCGCGAAGTGCTCATCTCATGTTTTGGCAAAAAAGGGGGCCGGTCGGCGTATGGCAGCGGTACGAGGAGGCCACTATGTGCCAGCGCCGGCCGGCCGACCCCACGGACCCAGGAGATGCGGCGGACCTGAGCATCATGGGGTATTCGGCGAAGCGATGCGGCTGTCTACCCTCGTGCCCGCATCGCCCTTGTTCTTGCACCGCACATTTGCGCAACAATGTTTGAAAATCAATAGTTTCTTAACCAAGCCTGCCGAATCGCTTGGATTAAGGTAAATTCCTAACCCTGTCCGATTGACTGCATAATCGGTGGTCTAGCCTACGCTGCCTTGGCGACGACCCGGTTGCGGCCGCCACTTTTGGCTTCGTAGAGCGCCACGTCGGCACGTTTCATCAACGCCGCGACCGTGTCCGCGCCCTTCAGAACCGATGACACGCCGACGCTGACCGTGACTTCGATCGCCTTGCCGTCAGGACCGATGGCAAACGGCAGCTGGGCGATTTCGGCGCGAATGCGCTCGGCAACCTTCTCCGCCACCGTGCCGTCCGTGTCCGGCATCACAACGACGAATTCCTCGCCGCCGAAGCGGCAGGCAAGGTCGATGCCCCTGACGTTCTTGCGCAGCCGCCTTGCGAACTCGCGCAGCACATCGTCGCCGCCATCATGGCCATGCGAGTCATTGACGGTCTTGAAGCGGTCGAGATCGGTGATCATCACCGACAGAGGCCGCCGCCGCGCCACGGCGCGGTCGAACAGCGTCTGCAAATGGCTGTCGAGGTAGCGGCGGTTGTGCAGCCCGGTCAACGCGTCGGTCACCGCCATCTCGATGGTCTGGGTGACACTGGCGCGCAGCTGGTCGTTGTAGCGCTTGCGGCGCACCTGCGTGCGCAGCCGCGCCGTCAGCTCCTGCTGGTCGATCGGCCGCATCAGATAGTCGTTGATGCCGAGCTCGAGCCCGCGAATGATGCGCCCCTCCTCGCCTCCATCGGCAATCAGGATGATCGGCAGGAAGCGGGTGCGGTCGAGCGAACGAAATTGCGAACACAACCGCAGCGGATCGAAATCGGCAAAACCGGTCGAGATCAGCACGCACTCATAGAGCGCCTCGGCGGCTTGGAAGAAGCCGGCATGCGGATCGGTCGCAATGTCGAGCTCGGCGCTGCCGCGCAGCATTTTCTGGATGCGCTCAACCGACGATTTGCGCTCGTCGATCAATAGCACCTTCGGCGTGGCGTCCTCCGACGCGAAGCTGCGGCTCAACAGCGCATCGATGCCGATGTTGCGGGTGGTCGATGCGCGCAGCCGCAGCTCGTCGGTCAGCGACTTCAGCCTGACCAGGCTCTTCACCCGCGTCATCAGCTGCAGATCGTTGACCGGCTTGGTGAGAAAGTCGTCGGCGCCTGCCTCGAGGCCGCGCACCCGGTCGGCAACGTGGCCCAGCGCGGTCACCATGACCACCGGTATATGCGCGGTCGCCGGATCGCTTTTCAGCCGCTTGCAGACCTCGAACCCGTCCATGCCGGGCATCATCACGTCGAGCAGCACGACATCGACCTTGCCGTTTTCGCAGATCTCGATCGCGTCCGGCCCGTTGGAGGCCGTCAACACCTCGAAATATTCGGCCAGCAGCCGAACCTCGAGAAGTTTGACATTGGCAGGGATGTCGTCGACGACGAGGATCCGCGCGGTCATGTCACAAGGCTCCGGCTGAAGGCATCAGGCATCACCGAGATAGGATTTGATGGTCTCGATGAAACGCGGCACCGAGATCGGCTTGGAGATGTAGGCCTCGCAACCGCCCTGGCGAATGCGTTCCTCGTCGCCCTTCATGGCGAAGGCGGTGACGGCGATGACCGGAATGGAATGGAGGTCGTCGTCCTCCTTCAGCCATTTCGTCACTTCCAGCCCCGACACTTCGGGCAGCTGGATGTCCATCAGGATCAGGTCGGGCCTGTGCTGGCGCGCCAGATCGAGCGCCTCGAGCCCGTTGCGCGTGCGCACCGTTTCATAACCGCTGGCTTCGATGAGGTCGCGAAAGAGCTTCATATTGAGCTCGTTGTCCTCGACGATCATGACCTTCTTAGGCATCGATTTCCCGTCCCGGCCAGGCTTCTGCCCGAAGCCCTGCCGCTATGCGCCCTTGTCGAAGCACACCAAACCCTCGCCCACTCTTAAGGCAATATGATTGACGAAATGGAAACTCGAAGCGGCAAAAGCCATTCGGATTCCACCTCGAAAACCACATTGGATCGGGGCTGTGGCTTGCCGCAGGCGACGCTTGCGATTACTGCGGAAAAGAGACTCATTTCCGCAACGAGAAAGTAGTGATGGCAAACGCAGCGTCAATGCGCGAGGAAGCGGAAACCATTGCCGTGAAGGCACTGGGCTTCGTCGCCGCCGACCCCGAACTCCTGCCGCGCTTCCTGGCCCTCACCGGCATCGAGGCGTCCGCCATCCGCCGCGCCGCGGCCCAACCGGGATTCCTTGCCGGCGTGCTGCAGTTCATCCTCGCCCACGAGCCGACCTTGCTGCGCTTTGCCGAGGAAACCGACACTCCGCCGGCCTCAGTCGGCAAGGCGTTGCGCGCGCTGCCTCTTGGCGGCGACGACCATGAGCATTCGATATGAGCGACGATCCCGAGACGGCACGCCAGATCGCCGAACTTGCAGCCGACGACCGGCCTCTGCTGATCCTCGATGTCGACGATGTCGTGCTCGAATTCATCCGGCCGTTTCCGCATTTCCTGAAATCGCGCGGCTTCGGCCTGACCCTGGCCTCCTTCCGTCTCACCGGCAACATTGCCGAAACGGCGAGCGGCCGGCTGATCGAACAGCCGGAGGTGACGGCACTTCTCGGAGATTTCTTCGATACGCAGGCCGACTGGCAGAGCGTTACCGACGGTGCCGAACAAGCGCTTGCCAGCCTCAGCGACCGCGTCGAGATCGTCCTTTTGACCGCCATGCCGCACCGGCATCGCGCCGCCCGCCGCGCTCATCTCGATGCGCTCGGGCTGCCCTATCCGCTGTTGACCACGGAGATGGCCAAGGGACCCGCGGTGGCTAAGTTGCGTGGTAGCAAAGGGCGGCCGGTAGCCTTTGTCGACGACCAGCCCGCCAATCTCATCTCGGCACGCAACTCGGTTGCCGACGCCCACCTCTTCCACCTGATGGCCGACAATTCGCTGCGCGCCTTCCTGCCGCCGGTGCCGGACGACATCATCTCCGTCGAGGACTGGCACGAGGCCGCGCCAAAGATTGCTAGCGCGCTGGGACTCTGAGTTAGCCGCCCCCGAGGTCAGTGCTCAAGGCTTCGTTGCTGTCCCAGGGATCGCATCCGGATCGGCGTTGTCTTCCACGACCGGATCAGGCCCCTTCAGCATCGCGCCGTTGACCGTCACCGACCCATCATGCCTGGCGTTGATCACCCATTCGATACGGCCGTCCGGCAGCGTCTTGGCGAATCCCTTAATCGCAAGCGCCCCTGTGAAAGCCTGCGAGGCCTCCGGGTCAGATTTAGCCGCCGCCTGCAAGGTTTCAACGATCTTGTCGTAGCCGGTTACGTCGACGGTCACGCTCGCATCCGGCTTCTTGCCGGGGAACGTCATTTCGCCCTCCATCGCGACCTCGATGTCGCCGTTCTTCACCGTGCTGTGCCCGAGAACGAATTTTGGTATCTTGGCCAGGAAATTGGCGGAAATCTCGTCGCCGAAATCTGGCGGCAGCGGTGGATCCTTGCTGAAATCGAGGGTGTCGATGGTTTTCCTGGCCATACTGTCGAGATCGATGTTGGCGCCGCCGAAATTCAGGTCGAGATCCGTCGGCAGCAACGCAACGGTCCAACTGGGCAGCATCTGCTGCGGTATTGTCAGGCCGGAAACCTTGAATGCGTAGCTGATCTTGCCGTCCTTGGTGATGCCGTCCATGCCGACAACGGTGTTCAGCTGCGCCGCGCCGAAATTGCCGGCATATGTTTCAATGGCAAGGTTTTTGAATGCGTAGGTCCCATCGATCCGTTCCCATAGCGGCAGCGCACCGAGCAGAAGCGTTTTGAACTCTGCTTGATCGGCCTTCAGCCGGGCCTCGTCCTCATGGGCGACGGCGAACGCCAAAAGATCCAGAAGCGGCTTGGTCTGAATGGCCTTAGCGGTCACGTTCACAGCGAGCTCCGGTGCCCGGAGCGCTGCGATTGACCGGTCATCGATTTTGACCGTTTCGACGAAGTCCGCCATCGCCTGTGTGAAATTAAGATCGACGCCGCCGTTGGCCGACTTCCTGGCGTCAAATTTGGAAGAGCCCAGCCCCACGCTCAAATCGGTCAATTGACTGACTTGGCGCGACGTCATCGTCATGCCCGCAATCGAACTGGTGCCGCTGGTAAATGCCGCCAGTTCCGGGTCATAGACGCCCGTGAACTTGCCATCCTTGACAACGATTTGCCCGGTGTTCAGGCCATTTGGGCCATTTACCTCGATGGACCCAGTCGTAGAGAAATCCGAGGCGACATCCCAGCCTCCGTCGCTGCGCGGTTTGACCCGCAGCGTGACGGGCGGGAAATCGAACCGCTTCAGATCCTGCTTCGGCATCTTCGCCACAAGCGCCATCACATCGAAGGTGATCTTGTAGGCACCCTCCTCGGCTGAGATCTTCAAAATGCCTTCATTGAGCGCCTGTTTGCCGACATAGCGAGAGAGCTCATCGGAAAGTTGCTTGGCACCTTGGGCATCGACAGCCTGGCCAAAGGCAGGAGCGCTGAGGGCGAGAAGGAAAGCAAGCGGCAAGACACGGTTCACAAAATTCTCCATTTGACCAAAAAGGAACGCTTCGTTCGTCTGCTATGAAACCAACCTACAGCTTCCACAGGACATCAACAAACGCCGACGGGTAATTAGACTACAACACCAGCCGCATCAGCGGCCGTCCGGCCTTGCGTTCGACAAGCCGCTCGAAGCCGGCCTTTTCAAACACACGCGACGAGCCGACGAACAGTCCGATCGAACGCGAATCGCGCGACACGTCGATCGGACACGCCTCGACCAGCCGCGCCTTGTTCTGGCGGGCAAAAGCGATGCCGCCCTCGACCAGGCGGTGGCTGACGCCCCGGCCGCGCGCGCTGGCGCGGATGAAGAAGCAGGAGATGGCCCAGACGCCGGGATCTACGGCGTCGGTTGGATCGACCGGCGCCGAGCCCCTGCCCCGATTGTTCCATTCGGGCACGTCGGCGCGCGGGCCGATCTGCATCCAGCCGACCGCTATGCCGTCCTCGAAAGCCAAAAGCCCCGGCGGCGGTCCGGCCTCGATACGCGCCTTGATATGATCCTTGTTGCGCTGCTTGTCGCTGGCCCGTCGGACCGCCGGCGCCATCCGGAAATGCGTGCACCAGCAGCCGTAACAGGCGCCCTGCTTGCCAAAAAGATCCTCGAAATCCGCCCACAGGTCAGGCGCCAGCGGCGCTATGGTGGTGCTCATGAGTTCTCTCCCGGCTAACCGCTTGTGGCGGCTTCCGTCCTGGCGTACCATTGCATCTGTTCTCTTTATGTTCGCAGCGATGGCGGCCCCTGTCAACAATCCCGAGCACGGTTTTTGCCGCGACTGCCTGACCTTTCAGCGCAGCGATACCAGGCGCTGTGAGCGTTGCGGCAGCCCTCGACTCACCCGCCATCCCGAGCTCTACCAGCTGCATCTGGCGCATATCGATTGCGACGCCTTCTATGCGGCGATCGAAAAGCGCGACAATCCGGCGCTGAAGGACAAGCCGCTGATCATCGGCGGCGGCAAGCGCGGCGTCGTCTCCACCGCCTGCTACATCGCCCGCATCAAGGGAGTGCGCTCGGCAATGCCGATGTTCAAGGCGCTCGAAGCCTGTCCGGAAGCGGTCGTCATCCCGCCCAATATGGAGAAATACGTCCGCGTCGGCCGCGATGTCCGCGCCTTGATGCAGGCGCTCACGCCGCTGGTCGAGCCGCTCTCCATCGATGAGGCGTTTCTCGACCTTGCCGGCACCGAGCGCCTGCACGGCATGCCGCCGGCGGTGGTGCTGGCGCGCTTTGCGCAGACCGTCGAAAAGGAAATCGGCATCACCGTTTCGGCCGGCCTTTCCTACTGCAAGTTCCTGGCCAAGGTTGCCTCCGATTTCCGCAAGCCGCGCGGCTTTTCGGTGATCGGCGAAGCCGAGGCGCTGGGTTTCCTGGCCGAACAGCCAGTGACGCTGATCTGGGGCGTAGGCAAGGCTTTTGCCGCAACGCTCGAACGCGACGGCATCCGCAGCATCGCCCAGTTGCAGCGCATGGAGCGCGCCGATCTTATGCGCCGCTATGGCGTGATGGGCACCCGGCTCTACCATCTCTCGCGCGGCCAGGACGACCGCCGTGTCGATCCCGACCAGGATGCGAAAAGTGTGTCGGCCGAAACCACTTTCGACACCGACATAGCTGAAATGGGCGAACTGGTTCCAGTGCTGAGGGGATTGTCGGAAAAGGTCTCGGCGCGGCTGAAGAAGTCAGGCATTGCCGGGCGCACCGTGGTGCTGAAGCTGAAGACGCAGGATTTCAAGCTGCGTACCCGCAACCGCCAACTCGGCGATCCGACCAGATTGGCCGACCGTATTTTCCAGACCGGTCTCGAGCTGTTGCGCAAGGAGGCGGACGGGACAAAGTACCGGCTGCTCGGCATCGGTGTCAGCGATCTCTCGGATGACGAGAAAGCCGATCCGCCCGATCTCGTCGACGTCGGCTCGCGCAAGCGCGCCATGGCCGAAAGCGCCATCGATACGCTGCGCGACAAGTTCGGCAAGAAGGCGGTGGAAACCGGCTACACCTTCGGTAAAGGCCGCAACGCCAACCCGCCGGAGCCGATCGAGGAGTGAGACGGCTTAGATACGCTTGAGATCGATGCGGCTCGTCACCACGTTGTTGCAGGTTTTCGGATCGACGTCGGTAACGGTCAACCGCATTCCGTCGCCGCTGGTTTTCTCGACCGTCAACCGCGCCTTGCGATCGCCATTGACCTCCGCCGCCCAGCGAATGCCGAGCCTGATCGCGTTCCCGGAACGGCTGCCGGCGAGCTGTGCCGGCCCGGTGCGCGACCCGACATAGACGCCAGTATACTTCGCCCCGCGGGCCTTCAGATTGGCGCTGATGGCGCGCGTCACCACGACAAGACCACGGCAATTGCCGTCAAGCGACAATGAACTCGAGGTCGCGTCGGAATTGAAGGTGCAGGACACATTCACCGTCGGTGCGTCGGTGGTGACCTTGACTGTCCCCTTGCCGGAGAAATTCCCTTGCAAGGAGCTGAGAAAATTCGCCTCGTCGGCATGGGCCGTGGCGCTTGCAGTTAGCAGGCAGCCGGCTAGCAGAGACCGCGCGAATGATTTCATCGGAATCTCTCCCCCGTTGATGTTGAAGAAACGATGCGTCCAGCAATTGGCCAATACCGGGAACCAACGCCTGCCGTAGCGTCAGGTTCCACGTCCAGCATGGCTGTTTTGCAACGGGTCTGGCCCAGTCGAATGCGTGGCCTAACGGTTGCGATAGAAGTCCCGGCTTGCGACATAGCGCCTATGGCACCTTCCCCATCGATCCCCAAAGCCGCGTTCTGGATGGCGCTGTCGATCGCCTCGTTTCTGGCGATGTCGGTCGCCGGCCGCGCAACCACCGCCGAGCTCAACGTCTTCCAGGTGCTGGAACTGCGCTCGGTGATCGGCTTCTTCATCCTGTTGCCGCTGGTGATGATGAGCGGCGGATTCGCTGCAATGCGCACGCAGCGCCCGTTGGCCCATATCGCTCGCAATGTCATCCACTATACGGGCCAGGCCGCATGGCTCTATGCGCTGACGCTGATCCCGCTTGCGGTCCTCATATCGGTCGAATTCACCACGCCGATCTGGACCGCGATCCTGGCGGTGGCGTTTCTTGGCGAAAGGCTCTCCCGCCCGAAAATTGCGGCGGTCGTGCTTGGCCTGATCGGCGTGGTGGTCATCGTTCGCCCCGGCGTCGGCTCCATGGATCCGGGTCACCTCGTCGTTCTCGGCGCGGCCGTGTGCTTTGGCGTATCGGTGGTGTTGGTCAAGTCGCTGACCCGCACCGACAGCGTCGTGCGCATCATCTTCTGGATGCTGATCATCCAGTCGGTGGTCGGCCTGATCCCGGCGCTTTATGAATGGCGCAACCCACCGCTCGAACTCTGGCCATGGATCCTGCTGATTGCCTTCACCGGCATGTCGTCGCATTTCTGCATGGCGCGTGCCCTCACCTATGCCGACGCTACGGTGATTTCACCGATGGATTTCCTGCGCGTGCCGCTGTCAGCGCTGATCGGCTGGCTGCTCTACAGCGAACAGATCGACATCTTTACAGCCGGCGGCGCCCTGCTGATCCTGATGGGCAATCTGCTCAACCTGCAGCGCAAGGCGCCAAAGCCGGCTGAGGCCGCGGCCTCGTAGCGGTCGGTCAATTCCCCTCATCCGGTATGTTGAGAAGATGCCCGCAGGCCTTGCAGTGCACGGCGTCCGGCTCATGCCGTTGCAGTCCGCACTGCGGACAGGGAAAGAACACCTTGGCGGGTCGAAAAATCGCGGTCGCCAGTCTGACGAACAGCGAGATGCCGATGATCATGGTGGCGATCGCGGTCAGCTTGCCGGCGATCCCCGGCAGCACGATGTCGCCGAAACCGGTCGTCGTCACCGTGGCAACGGTGAAATACAGCGCATCAATGTAGTTTTCGAGGCCGGCGCCGGTGCGGAAGAAGAAGGTGTAGACGAAGCCGGTGATGACGAACAGGAACGTCAACAGGTTGATGACCGCGTGGCTCGCCTCGCGCCAGGGCCTCAAGCCACGCATTTCGAAATGCCGCCACAGCGACCCGCTGCGCGACAGCGACCACAGCCGCAGGATGCGCAGGAACGCCAGATTTGCCAGCGCCGTCGGCATCAGCAGCGTCAAAAGGATGAAGACATCGACCCAGGATGTCGGCTGTTTCATCAGCCGCAACATGTCGTTGGAGGCTAACAGTCGGGCAATCAGGTCGGCGGCGACCAATGCGGCGACGGTATAGTCGAGCCACAGGAATGACGGCTTGTCCTGGAGCACCGGCGTGGCAACGAAGAAGGCGACGATGGTGAGGTCGATGATGACCGCCACCAGTTGAAACCGGAACGCCGCCGGCGTGCGTCCGTGATAGAGCTTGCGCAGCCTGTCACGCAGCCGCGCCATCGCTGAGCTTTGCTGCAATCCGTCCTTCTCGGCTGCTTTCATCACCAAGTGCGTAACGGTCCCAGCCGGGGTCGTCTAGAGCATGATCCCAAAAAGTGGGTGCCGGTTTGCGGAAAAGATCATGCTCCAACAAAGGGTTAGATCATGATGAGATTTCAACCGAATCTCATCATGATCTAGTGGCCCCGGTGATCGTCAGCCCTCCACCACCTTGCCGTCCGGCCCCACGAGG
Source organism: Mesorhizobium sp. M0016 (assembly GCF_040324035.1). NCBI lineage: Bacteria > Pseudomonadati > Pseudomonadota > Alphaproteobacteria > Hyphomicrobiales > Phyllobacteriaceae > Mesorhizobium > Mesorhizobium sp. M0016. Next base: position 140,063 of record NZ_JAMYVM010000006.1, read on the forward strand.
CGCCAGGCCGAGGCGGTGTCGTAGACGAACCGCTCCTCCGCAATCCGGTCACCACGCCAGCGCTGCAGGGCCACCTCTTCCAGCCGGCGCACGGTGCCGGCCTTGTCGATACGGTCGAAGGTCCAGCGGATGGCGACATTGTCGCCATCGACCAGGAATGTCTGGACAGGATGGGTGTGCATCTTCTCGATCCGGTCGAGTGCTGCCTGCTCATGCGCCATCAGTGTTTCCTTGCCGCGCCGCGGGACGCCGAGATTTTCCTGCATGGTGGCATCGTCATGGTAGAAGTCGGCGATCGCCTTGACGTGGCTGCCTTCGACCACCTCCTTGAGGAAGGCTTCGACGCGTTCGCGGCTGGGCATGATTGTGCGTTCCTGTGAAGTTTCTGCTCAACGCATGTGGTTCAAAGGAAGGTCAGTTCAACCACGCCCCGCACGCTGGCCCTATCGGCTGCAATGTCAGGCCCAGAGCATTCTTAGGCCGTCATGCACTGGCCGACGTCGATGCGACTGCCGTGTATATCAGGGCAGCCTAGACGAGCTCGACTTCGACCACCCCCGGCACCGCGCGCATGGCCGACGCGATCTGCGGCGAGATGCGGTAGCGATTGGGCAATTCGATCTCGATCTCACCTTGCCCGGCCTCCTTGATCAGCACGAAGCTGACCTGGCCCTCGCCCTTCACCGCAAGCTGGCCGGCCAGCATGCCGATCGGAGCCGCATCGCGCACGAAGATGCGCAGCGCCTTCTGGATGCGGCTGGCCTCATCCTCCAGCGACTGCACCGTCTGGATGCGCAGATTGACCCCTTCGGGCCTATCCTCGGCCGAAACGGTGATCACCACCGAACGTCCAGGCTCGAGCAGATCGCGATACTGCGCCAACCCTTCCGAAAACAGCACGGCTTCATACTGGCCAGAAGTGTCGGAAAAGGCGATGACGCCCATCTTGTTGCCGGTGCGGGTCTTGCGTTCCTGCTTGGTGGTGACCGTGCCGGCCAGCCGGCCGGCGGCGGCGCCACGCTTGACCGCGGCCGAGAACTCTCCCCAGTTCTGCACCCGCATCTTCTGCAGGGCCGCCTTGTACTCGTCGAGCGGATGCGCCGAGAGATAGAAGCCGACGACCTGGAATTCGCGGTGCAGCCGGTCGGCGGCAAGCCAGGGGTCGGTTACCGGTAAATTGAGCGCCTGCTGCTGCGCGCCGAGCGACGCGCCGAAAATGTCGTGCTGGCCCGAAATGGCATTCTGCTGCGCCAGCGAAGCCAGCCCCATCATCCGTTCGACGCCGGCCATCATCTGGGCGCGGTCGTGGCCGAAGCAGTCGAGCGCGCCGGCCATGATCAGGCTTTCGAAGACGCGCTTGCCGACGATCTTGGGATCGACCCTTTCACAGAAATCGGCGAGATTCTTGAACGGCTTTTCGCCGCGCATGGCGACGATGTGCTCGACCGCCGCGTCGCCAACGCCCTTGAGTGCCGCCAGCGAATAATAGATGCGGTTCTCGCCGACCTCGAAATTGCGGAAGCTGGTCATCACCGACGGCGCCACCACCTCGATGCCGAGACGCAGCGCATCCTGGCGGAAATCGGCGAGCTTGTCGGTGTTGCCCATGTCGAGCGTCATCGACGCCGCCAGGAACTCGACGGGGTAATGCGCCTTGAGATAGGCGGTCTGGTAGGACACGACGGCGTAGGCGGCCGCGTGCGATTTGTTGAAGCCGTAGTCGGCGAACTTGGCCAGAAGGTCGAAGATGAAGTCGGCCTGCGGCTTGCCGACGCCGCGTTCGACCGCGCCGGTGACGAAGCGCTCGCGCTGCTTGTCCATTTCGGCGCGGATCTTCTTGCCCATCGCGCGGCGCAGCAGATCGGCTTCGCCGAGCGAATAGCCCGACAGTTCCTGCGCGATCTGCATCACCTGTTCCTGGTAGACGATGACGCCTTGCGTCTCCTTCACCAGATGGTCGATCTTGGGATGGATCGATGCCATCTCCTCCTCGCCATGCTTTCTGGCGTTGTAGGTCGGGATGTTCTCCATCGGGCCGGGACGGTAGAGCGCCACCAGCGCGATGATGTCCTCGATGCAGTCGGGCCGCATGCCGATCAGCGCCTTGCGCATGCCGGCACTTTCCACCTGGAACACACCGACCACTTCGCCGCGCGACAGCATGGCGTAGGTTTCAGGATCGTCGAGCGGGATCGTCGCCAGGTCGATCTCGATGCCGCGCCGGCGGATCAGCTTCACCGCCGTCTCCAGCACCGTCAGCGTCTTCAGGCCGAGGAAGTCGAACTTCACCAGCCCGGCCTGCTCGACATATTTCATGTTAAACTGGGTGACCGGCATGTCGGAGCGCGGATCGCGGTACATCGGCACCAGTTCCGACAAGGGCCGGTCGCCGATGACGATGCCGGCGGCGTGCGTCGAAGCGTGGCGGTAGAGCCCTTCCAGCTTTTGCGCCATATCGAGCAGCGTCTGCACGATTGGCTCCTTCTCGGCCTCCTCGGCAAAGCGCGGCTCGTTGGCGATGGCATCCGCCAGCTTGACCGGATTGGCGGGGTTCTGCGGCACCATTTTGGAGAGCTTGTCGACTTGGCCGTAAGGCATTTGCAGCACGCGGCCGACGTCGCGCAGCACCGCGCGCGCCTGCAGCGTACCGAAGGTGATGATCTGCCCAACCTGGTCGCGGCCATATTTCTGCTGGACGTAGCGGATGACCTCTTCGCGCCGATCCTGGCAGAAGTCGATGTCGAAGTCGGGCATCGACACGCGGTCCGGATTGAGGAAGCGCTCGAACAGCAGCGAGAAGCGCAGCGGATCGATATCGGTGATGGTGGTGGAATAAGCGACCAGCGATCCGGCGCCCGAACCACGGCCCGGCCCGACCGGAATGCCTTGCGCCTTCGCCCATTTGATGAAGTCGGCCACGATCAGGAAGTAACCGGGAAATTTCATCTTCTCGATGATGGAGAGCTCGAAATCGAGCCGCTCGCGGTATTGTTCGACCGTGTAGCCGGCGGTGGGTCCATGCGCCGCCAGCCGGGCGTCGAGACCTTCATGGGCCTGCCGGCGCAGTTCATCGGCCTCCGCTTTCAGCGCCACCTCATTGTCGGCGACATCGCCGCCGGTAAAGCGTGGCAGGATCGGATTGCGGGTCTTGGGATAATAGGAACAGCGCAGCGCGATCTCGACGGTGTTGTCGATCGCTTCCGGCAGGTCGGCGAACAGCCGCGCCATATCCGCCTGGCTGCGCAGGAAATTGTCCGAAGTCAGCCGGCGACGGTTGTCGGCGGCAACCACCGAACCCTCGGCAATGGCGATCAGAGCATCATGCGCGTCATAGTCGTCGCGGGCGGCGAAGAACGCCTCATTCGTGGCGACCAGCGGCAGATCATGGATATAGGCAAGGTCGACCGATGATTTCTCGATAGCGCGGTCATAACCGGAAACACGGTCCAGCTCGACATAGAGCCGGTCGCCGAACAGCGCCTTGAGTGCCAGAAGCCGCGTCTCGGCAAGATCTCGGCGATCCTCCTTCAGCGCCCGGCCGATCGGGCCGCGCGGCCCGCCGCTGAGGCAGATCAGGCCATCGCTATGGCCTTCCAGCATTGCTGACGTCAGATGCACGGGCTCGCCCGGCGGCGTCTCCAGATAGACCTGGCTGACCAGCCTGACGAGGTTGCTGTAGCCGGCCTCGGTGGCGGCGAGCAGCACCACGGCGTGCATCTCCGGACCATGGCGGCGGCGGTCGCGCTGCGCGTCGCTGGTCTCGCCGGAAAAGGCGAGATCGATCTGGCAACCGATAATCGGCTGGATGCCTTCCTTCACCGCCTTCTGGGCAAATTCCAGCGCGCCAAACAGATTGTTTGTGTCGGTGACTGCGATTGCCGGGCACTCGTCCTTGACGGCATGACCGACAACGGCGGCGACCTGCAAGGCGCCCTCGAGCAGCGAATACGCCGAATGCACCCGCAGATGGATGAACGGCCGCGCCGGCGCCTCCGGGCGCGCAGCAGCGAGCGCTGCTTCGCGCCTCAGGGGATCGCGTGGAAGTTTGTCATCCGCCATGATGTTTCAAATTGCTCGAAGGGCTTTGAGTCGATGGAGATGTATTGTCCCGGACCGGGCGATGCCAGTCCAGCACAAATGACCACCGACCACAGGCTTCCGTACCCAGCCGCACGGCTCAGAGATTGTTTCGAAATTCGAGTCATATGAGGGTGGTTCCGAGAACCGGAGCGCAGCGGCCATTGGTCCGTGAGCACGGGAAGCGCAGAAACCGCCTTCAGATGGCCGCCGGAGTAGAATTTCCAAACAATCTCTAGGCGAACTCCATGATCACCGCATCCACAGCCAGGCTGTCACCCGGCTTGGCGTTGAGCTTCGACACGACAAGATCGCGGTCGGCGCGCAGCACGTTTTCCATCTTCATCGCCTCGACCACGGCCAGCGTCTCGCCGGCCTTGACCTCCTGCCCCTCGGCAACCGCGATCGACACGACCAGGCCCGGCATCGGGCAAAGCAGCATCTTGGACGTGTCCGGCGCCACCTTCTCCGGCATCAGCCTTTCCAGTTCAGCCGTGCGCGGCAGCATGGCGCGCGCCGTCACCGACATGCCCTTCCAGGCGATGCGCAGGCCGTTCGGCAGCGGCCTGATCTGCGCCGTGACCTTGCGGGCACCGACAGTGCCGCGCCAGATGAGGTCGCCCGGCCGCCAGTCGGACGCCACGGTCAGCGCTTTGCCGCCATCGACCGACAGATCGATTTCCATCGGAATGGAGATCATGCCCTCGATGATCGAAGCCTGGAGATAGTCGTCGCCGAGCTTCACCACCCAATCGCGCTTGAGTGCGCCCGAATGCGGCGCCAGCCGCCCGCCCAGCCGGTCAAGCCGATCGCGGCGCAGAAGCTCGACCGCGGTGGCGATCGCCGCCAGCACTGCCTTTTCATCGCCATTGGGCACGATCGGCGCGAAGCCGTCAGGATATTCCTCGGCGATGAAGCCCGTCGATATCCGCCCCTCGCGCCAGCGCGGATGCTGCATCAGCGCCGCCAGGAACGGGATGTTGTGCTCGATGCCGTCGACGACGAAACTGTCCAGCGCTTCCGACATGGCATCGATGGCCTCGATACGCGTGGGCGCCCAGGTGCAGAGTTTTGCCACCATCGGATCATAGAACATCGGAATCTCGGAGCCTTCGGTGACGCCGGTGTCGTTGCGGATGACGACATCGCCGAACGTGCCCTCCTCCGGCGGCCGGTAGCGCGTCAACCGGCCGATCGAGGGCAGGAAATTGCGATAGGGATCCTCGGCATAGAGCCGGCTTTCCACCGCCCAGCCGTTCAGCTTGACGTCGCTCTGCTCGATCGCCAGCTTCTCGCCTGCGGCGACACGGATCATCTGCTCGACCAGGTCGATGCCGGTAACAAGCTCCGTCACCGGATGCTCGACCTGCAATCGTGTATTCATTTCAAGGAAATAGAAGTTCTTTTCAGCATCGACGATGAACTCGACGGTGCCGGCGCTCTGGTAGTCGACCGCCTTGGCCAGCGCCACGGCCTGCTCGCCCATGGCCTTGCGCGTCCTGGCATCGAGGAATGGCGACGGCGCCTCTTCCGCCACCTTCTGGTTCCGGCGCTGGATCGAGCATTCGCGCTCGCCGAGATAGAGGGCGGTGCCATGCGCGTCGGCCAGCACCTGGATTTCGATATGACGCGGATCGACGACGAACTTTTCGATGAAGACGCGGTCGTCGCCGAACGAGCTTTTCGCCTCCGAGCGCGCCCGGTCGAAGCCGTCGCGCACTTCCGACTGGCTCCATGCAATGCGCATGCCTTTTCCGCCACCGCCGGCTGAGGCCTTGATCATCACGGGATAGCCGATCTCGCCGGCGATCTTTTCGGCATGGTCGGCATTTTCGATGACACCAAGCCAGCCCGGTACCGTCGACACTTCTGCGGCCTTGGCGAACTTCTTCGATTCGATCTTGTCGCCCATCGCCTTAATCGCCCTGGCTTTTGGACCGATGAAGACAATGCTCTCAGCCTCAAGCGCTTCGCAGAAGGCGGCCCGCTCCGACAGAAATCCGTAGCCGGGATGCACGGCCTGCGCGCCGGTCTCCTTGCAGGCGGCGATGATCTTCGCAGGCAGGAGATAGCTTTGCGCCGCAGGCGATGGGCCGATATGCACGGCTTCGTCGGCCATTTCCACATGCACGGCGTCGCGATCGGCGTCGGAATAGACCGCTACGGTGGCAATCCCCATCCTGCGCGCCGTCTTGATGACGCGGCAAGCAATCTCGCCGCGATTGGCGATCAGGATTTTCGTGAACATCGAAGGCGTTTCCTCGGTCTTTCGTCCTTCTTATGGGCTTCGGCAGCCGGGCTCAAGCACCGCCGGCAGCGCATCCATCAAGACGCTCCCGGCCCGCCAGGCCCGTGCCGCGAGGCGAAGGTTGGGCTCGCCGACGACTGGGCCAAGATTTGCGCCATATTTGGTCGCCAAATCGTGTTGAAACAGTATAAAAACCCTGAAAGCCTGAAGACCAATCGCCTTGGGAGGAATTGCCTGATGAAAACCCGCGCCGCTGTCGCTGTCGCCGCCGGAAAGCCGTTGGAAATCATGGAGGTCGACCTCGACGGACCGCGCGAAGGCGAGGTGCTGGTCGAGATCAAGGCGACCGGCATCTGCCACACCGACGAGTTCACTTTGTCGGGCTCCGATCCCGAAGGTCTGTTTCCGGCAATCCTCGGCCATGAAGGCGCTGGCGTTGTCGTCGATGTCGGCAAGGGCGTCACCTCGGTCAAGAAGGGCGACCACGTCATCCCGCTCTACACGCCGGAATGCCGGCAGTGCCCGTCCTGCCTGTCGCGCAAGACCAATTTGTGCACCGCCATCCGCGCCACGCAGGGCCAGGGCCTGATGCCGGACGGCTCGTCGCGCTTCTCGATCGGCAAGGACAAGATCTTCCACTATATGGGCTGTTCGACCTTCTCCAATTTCACCGTTTTGCCCGAGATCGCCGTCGCCAAGGTCAACCCGGACGCGCCCTTCGACAAGATCTGCTACATTGGTTGCGGCGTCACCACCGGCATCGGCGCGGTCATCAACACCGCGAAGGTCGAGCAAGGCGCGACTGCTGTCGTCTTTGGTCTCGGTGGCATCGGCCTCAACGTCATCCAGGGCCTGAAACTCGCCGGCGCCGACATGATCATCGGTGTCGACCTCAACAACGACAAGAAGGCATGGGGCGAGCGCTTCGGCATGACGCATTTCGTCAATCCGAAGGAGATCGACGGCGACATCGTTCCTCACCTCGTCAACCTGACCAAGCGCGGCGCCGACCAGATCGGCGGCGCCGACTACACATTCGACTGCACCGGCAACACCAAGGTGATGCGCCAGGCGCTGGAAGCCTCGCATCGCGGCTGGGGCAAGTCGGTTATCATCGGCGTGGCCGGCGCCGGCCAGGAGATTTCGACCCGGCCGTTCCAGCTGGTCACCGGCCGCACCTGGATGGGCACCGCCTTCGGCGGCGCGCGCGGCCGCACCGACGTGCCGAAAATCGTCGACTGGTACATGGACGGCAAGATCCAGATCGACCCGATGATCACCCATTTGCTGAAGCTTGAGGACATCAACAAGGGTTTTGATCTCATGCATGAGGGCAAGTCGATCAGGAGCGTCGTCGTTTACTAAGTGCGATCAACAAAAGTGGCGCCCGGTTTTGCGTCCGATCGCACACCAAACGGAGGAAGAACAAGCCGCCGACCGAAGGGCCAGCGACTGAAGTTGCACAGGTTCAACAAGGGAGGAAGACAATGCCTGAGAAACTGCATCCCAAAATCGACAATGGCTTGCCAAAGGAGAGCGCAAGCTTTGCCGGCGGCACGCTGGTCTGCGCCTGCACCAGCAAGCCGGTGAAGGTGACGGTCAAGGGCCAGATCGCCCACAACCATGCCTGCGGCTGCACCAAATGCTGGAAACCGGACGGCGCGGTGTTCTCGGTCGTGGCGGTCGCCGGCACTGGCGACGTCACCGTCACCGAGAATGGCGACAAGCTGAAGGTGGTCGATCCGGCAGCGTTGATCCAGCGTCATGCCTGCACCGGTTGCGGCGTCCACATGCACGGCCCGGTCGAGCGCGACCATCCGTTCAAGGGTCTGTCCTTCATCCATCCCGAGCGCTTCCAGGAAGACGGCTGGTCACCGCCGGGCTTCACCGCTTTCGTTTCGTCGATCATCGAATCCGGTGTCGACCCCAAGCGCATGGACGGCATCCGCGGCCAGTTGAAGTCGATCGGCCTCGAACCCTATGACTGTCTCAACCCCGGCCTGATGGATTACATAGCCACCTGGACGGCGAAGAAGTCGGGCGCGCTGCCGGCCTGACAGTACGAGATTTCTGGCATGGGGCCGGGTAACATGCCGGCCCCATGTCCGTTTTGGAGAGATAATGCCCGCACCCGCCATCTACGTCGACGCCGACGCCTGCCCGGTGAAAGCCGAGGTCGAGAAGGTCGCCGAGCGCCATGGCGTGGTCGTCACCTACGTCTCCAATGGCGGGCTGCGTCCGTCGCGCGATCCTATGATCCGCAACGTCGTCGTCTCTAAAAGCGCCGATGCCGCTGACGATTGGATCGTCGGGAACGCAAAACCCAACGACATCGTGATCACCGCCGACATCCCGCTTGCCGCTCGCACCGTGGCGCTCGGCGCGCATGTGCTTGGGCCAACCGGCCGGCCGTTCACGCCGGAGACCATCGGCATGGCGGTTGCAATGCGCGATTTGAAGCAGCATCTGCGCGAAACCGGCGAGAGCAAGGGCTACAATGCCAGCTTTGCGCCACAGGATCGCTCGCGTTTCCTGGGTGAGCTCGACCGTATCTTGCGGCGCGCCCTGAAATCCGTCACACCCGACCAGACGTGAAGCACCATCCGAGGTCGGGTATGGCCGACATATCGCCGAATATCCCCTTGCAGCGGCACAAGCAGTTCTTTGTGTCGCTAGCCGTCGGTCTGGTCGTATTTGCCGCGGTATTCCCTTTGATTGGATCGCTCCCCGTCTCCACGCGGCTTGCTTATTCGATTTCGATTGCCGCCGATTCCTTCTTCGTCGTCTTCATCGCGCTCGTCATCGCCAAGATGCCGCTGCTGTCCGGCCGCTATCTCAGCAAGAACGCGCGCGAACTGGACCTCCCAGTGCTGGGCATCTTTGCCATCACGCTCGGCATCGTCGCCATGGCCATCGTCCTGCTGTTCCTTTTGATCAATCACAAGGATCGCGACCCCATCGAACTCGGCTTCGCCATGCTGTCGATCCCGCTTGGCTGGTTCACCATCCATGCCATGGCCGCCCTCCACTATGCGCATGTCTACTGGATGGACGGCGACGCGATCGATACCGAAACCAAGAAGAAGATACCGGTCGGCGGCCTCGATTTTCCCGGCAGCAAACGGCCGGACGGTTGGGACTTTCTCTATTTCGCGACGGTGATCGGCATGACCGCGCAGACCGCCGACACCGCGATCACGACCTCGCATATGCGCCGCGTGGTGCTTGTCCATTCGATCCTGTCGTTCTTCTTCAACGCCGTCATCGTCGCCGCCGTCGTCAATCTCGCGGTGAGCCTCGGCAATTGAGTATCCGTGCCCGCGATAAACCGTGCCCGTAATAAAAACGTGACCGCATGAAACATCGCTTTCGATAGCGACGTATTGGGAGGACAAGGACGAGCGCGGCCATCCCAGGATCGCGCAGCCGGAGGCGAGGAAAAGATGGAAACCATTACCATGAGTCAGCCCGGCGCAGGCGTCGATGCCGCCTCAACGAAGGATGCGACGCTGATCTACCGGCAATCGCGCTGGACCCGCCTGACGCACTGGCTGTGGGCGATCTCGCTGTTCTTCATGCTTTTGTCCGGCCTGCAGATCTTCAATGCCCGGCCGCAGCTCTACATCGGCAAGCAATCCGGCTTCGAGTACAACAACACCGTCTTTGCCATCGGCGCCGAAAACACCGCCACCGGCCCGCGCGGCTATACCGAAATCTTCGGCCATCGCTTCGACACCACAGGCGTGCTCGGCTGGTCGGGCCCGGCCCGGCAGCAAACGTCGCGTGCCTTCCCGTCCTGGGCGACAATCCCGTCCTATTACGATCTCGGCACCGCCCGCGTTGTGCATTTCTTCTTCGCCTGGATACTGACAACCACCTTGGTTGTCTGGCTGGTCGCCAGCCTGGTCAACGGCCATCTGCGCCGCGATCTGGCGCCGCGCCTTGACGATCTCAAGCGGCTGCCGCAGGACATCATCGAGCACGCCAAGCTCAGGTTCCACCACACACGCGAATACAACACGCTGCAGAAAATGGCCTATGGCGGCGTACTGTTCGTGCTGTTGCCACTCATGATCATCACCGGCCTTGCCATGTCGCCGAGCATGAACTCGGTGCTGCCCTGGCTCAACGAACTGCTCGGCGGAAGGCAGACGGCGCGCACCATCCATTTCACGGTGATGGTGCTGCTGGTCGGCTTTTTCATCGTCCATATGATGATGATCCTCGCGGCCGGCCCGATCAACGAACTGCGCTCGATCATCACCGGCTGGTACCGCACCGATCCGCCAAGGCATGGCGACACCGAGAGGAGTGCGTGAGATGGCCAAACTCCAGATCAGCCGCCGAAAGTTCCTGACGGGCGCCGGCCTCGGCGTTTCCGGCATCATGTTGTCGGGCTGCGATGCCTTCGACAGCCAGCTCGGCATGGGCGACGGCCTGCGCAGTTTCCTCGAAAACGCCAATGGCCTGACCTACCGCGCGCAACGCTGGCTTGCCGGCCGCGATGCTCTGGCGCCGGAATTCACCGAGGCCGACATCCGCCAGCCGCAGCGGCCGAACGGCGTCACCGCGCCTGACGATGACACCTACAAGGGCCTGCTCGCCAACAATTTCGCCGACTGGCGGCTGGAGGTAACGGGCCTGGTCGAAAAGCCGCTGTCGCTCAGCCGCGAGCAGTTGGAGAACATGCCGAGCCGCACGCAGATCACCCGCCACGACTGTGTCGAAGGCTGGAGCTGCATCGCCAAATGGACCGGCACCCCGCTGTCGCTGGTGCTCGACCAGGCTGTGGTCAAGCCGCAGGCCCGCTATGTCATGTTCCACTGCCTCGATACGATCGATCGCAGCCTCTCCGGGGAAATCAAATATTACGGCACCATCGACCTGATCGATGCCCGCCACCCGCAGACGATCCTCGCCTACGGCCTCAACGGCAAGCCGCTGCCGGTCGAAAACGGCGCGCCGCTGCGCGTGCGCGTCGAACGACAGCTCGGCTACAAGATGCCGAAGTATCTCTACAAGATCGAGCTCGTCGACAGTTTTGCCAATATCGGCGGCGGCCGCGGCGGCTATTGGGAAGACAATGGCTATGACTGGTATGGCGGGATTTGATGGCCTCGCATTCTGACCGAGCACGATCTGACTCCGACCGAACCGAGCTTGCCTGAGGAAGCCGGTTTCGAGCGCGTGGCCGAACTTGGCGATTGGCCTGAAGACACTCCAATATCGTCCTCTGCAAAACGGTCGCAGAAAACGGCGCGGCTTAAGCAACCTTGTCGAGCAGTGGCTTGAGCGCCGGATGTATCTCCGGCGAGGCGAGTTTGATCAGCGTCAGCAGCGCGCGTTCATTGTCACGCAGCGGGCGGTCGGTGCCGATGCGATCGGCCAGCCATTTCGCCTCGCTGGCGTCGATCGTCTCGGCGCGGCGCGCGAGTGCCTCGGCGGCACGGTTCTTCGACTCCCATTCGGCCTCGATATCGCCGGGCGAACGATAGGCTTCCATGATGCCGGCCAGTCCGCCCGACACCATGCGGCTGAAGAAGCCACCAATTTCGGGCTCGACCTGGTCCAAGAAACTGTCACGACGCAGCGCCACATCGCGCGTCGGCGCTTCGTAGCCGGCCGAACACATGACGAAATTGGCGAGCGCCTTGACGAACAGGTCGTTCCAGGACGGGTCGTTGTGGGCCGCTGCGGTCTGCTCGTTGATCTGGAACAGCACCTCGGCCTCAACCCGTGTGATGGCAATGTTACCGTCGCCGCCATAGGCATGGAGAATGCGGCGCAACAGATCGACCTCTGCCTTGGCGACCAGCCCGGGAACCAGCGCGCCGCCGAGCATCAGTGGTCCCTTGCCGTCGACCACCGCGTTGGCGACCTGCTCGAGCGCATAGGCGGAGAGCCGGCCGGGCGATGATTTCGCCCTTTCCAGCACATGCACCAGCAGCTCCAGTTCGGTCACACTGTCGACCATTCCGTCGAGCGAGATGGTCTGGATCAGCCAACCGGCATTGTCTTCAGAGATATAGCCTGCCGGCTTTTCCTGGTGGACGATGTAGTCGGTAACGGCCTCGACGAAGAATTCAGGCCATTGCGGGCATTTGTCCGTCGCTGTCGCATCGAGCGCGAACAGTGCTTCAGCCTCGCCGCGCGTCACCACGCCGTCGGCGAACACTTCGCGACGCAGCATGACGACATCTTCCGCCGTGATGCGGTCCTTCGAGGCCAGCCCCGCCACCGGCGCGCTCCCGATCCGTTCGCCCATCTGTCAATCCCCATCCGCCGTGCCCAACGCAATTGCCGGCCAAACCGTCAGCCCAGAATATCGCCATTGTCTTGAAAAACCGGCAAACGGCGTGGTTAGCGAAGACTTGTCAGGAAGATGTCGCTGGCAGGTGACAAGGTGTCGCCGACAAGCTATGGATGGCGCGTCGAGGGCTCAGGGTCTGAGTCCTACCTGTTTGCGGGAGAGAGCAGCGCGAGCTGCCGCCGAAGGGGAAATCGCCCGAAATCTCTCAGGCAAAAGAACCGTAGACGGGAAAGACACTCTGGAAAGTCGGGGCTTGCCCCCGCGCCGAAGGTGTAAGCGTCGCCGACAGAGTTCCGGTTGCGCGAGTCTCTCAGGCTTCAGACAGAGGGGCACGGACTGGTCGCCAGCAGCGGCCGATTGCGTGCGACTCTGGAGATGACATGACGGGCGACGACACCAAACACCTTCCTCTCGAAGATCTGCACACCGCCGCCGGCGCACGCTTTGGCGCCTTTGCGGGCTGGTCTATGCCGCTGATCTATCCGGCCGGCGTGATGAAAGAGCACCTTCACACCCGCGAACATGCCGGCCTGTTCGACATTTCGCATATGAAGCTGTTCGCTGTCAGCGGACCGGGCGCTGCGGCACTGCTCAACCGCGCCAGTCCGCTCGATGCCGGCGCGCTTGAGATTTCACAGTCCAAATATACTTTCTTCCTCAACGAGGCCGCCGGGATCATCGACGATCTGATCGTCACCCGGCTCGGCGCCGAGCGCTTCATGGTGGTCGCCAACGCCGGGAATGCGGTCGAGGACGAGAAGCATCTGCGTGCGCTGGCCGCGGACTTCGAGGTCAAAGTCGATGCGCTCGACCGCGTCTTCCTGGCGATCCAGGGGCCGGAAGCCTGGGCTGCCTTGTCCCGCGCCGGCATCGAGACCGGCTCACTCTTGTTCATGCATGGCATCGAGCCTAAGCAAAACTGGTTCATGAGCCGCTCCGGCTACACCGGCGAGGACGGCTTCGAGATCGGCCTGCCGGAGGCGGATGCGCGCGCTCTGGCCACGAAACTGCTCGAGGACGAGCGTGTGTTGTGGATCGGCCTTGCTGCCCGCGACTCGCTGCGGTTGGAGGCCGGCCTGTGCCTGCACGGCCAGGACATCACGCCGGAGATCGATCCGGCCAGTGCCGGCCTGATGTGGGGGATCCCCAAAGATCTCCGCGCCGGCGGTTCCTTCATCGGCGCCGATGCGCTGCGGTCCATCCTGGAGCGCGGGCCGTCGCAAAAGCGCGTCGGCCTGAAGCCGGACGGCCGCCAGCCGGTGCGCGCCGGCGCTGCTTTGTTCGATGCCGACGGCAATCCGGCTGGCCACGTGACATCAGGCGGCTTCGGTCCGTCGGCCGGCCATCCTGTCGCCATGGGCTATGTGTCAACGGCCTTGGCCAAGCCGGGCACGAAACTGTTCGCCGACGTTCGCGGAACGAAAATCCCGGTCGATATCAGTTCCATGCCCTTCACTCCTCATCGCTACCGCAAAGGATAAATCCCGATGGCAAAGACCTATTTCACACAAGACCACGAATGGCTGAGCGTCGAGGGAGGCATCGCCACCGTCGGGATCACCGACTATGCGCAGGAACAGCTTGGCGATCTCGTCTTCGTCGAACTGCCTCAAATCGGCACGAAGCTCAGCAAGGGCGATACCGCCGTGGTCGTCGAATCAGTCAAGGCGGCCTCCGATGTTTATGCGCCGGTTGACGGCGAGATCACCGACGCCAACGGCGCGCTGTCCTCGGACCCGTCGCTGGTCAACTCCGCTGCGACCGGCGACGGCTGGCTGTGGAAGATGAAGCTCGCCGACGAAGGCCAACTCGCAGGCCTCATGGATGAGGCCGCCTACAAAGCCCATATCGGTTGATATCAGGACCTATTGCCATGAGCGCAGCACTTACCCCCTTCTCGGCCCGCCACATCGGTCCTGATGTAAACGATGTCAGAGCCATGCTTGCCGTGATCGGCGTTCCCTCTGTCGAGACGCTGATCAGCCAGGCTGTGCCGCAGTCGATCCGCCTCGATCTGCCGCTGGCCCTTCCCGCGCCGGCGAGCGAAGCCGAAGCGCTGGCCGAATTGGCTGCGACCATGGCAAAAAACAGGGTGCTGAAGAGCTTCATCGGCGCCGGCTATCACGGCGTCCATGTGCCGCCGGTCATCCAGCGCAACCTGTTCGAGAACCCGGCCTGGTACACGGCCTATACGCCCTACCAGGCCGAGATCAGCCAGGGCCGCCTGGAAATGCTGTTCAACTTCCAGACCTTGGTCACCGAATTGACCGGCCTGCCGGTGGCTTCGGCCTCCCTGCTCGACGAAGCGACGGCGGTGGCCGAAGCGGTCGGCATCGCGCTGCGCCATCACCGCGACAAGCGCACCAAGGTGGCGCTGGCCGGCACGCCGCATCCGCAGACGCTGGACGTCGTGCGCACCCGCGCCGAGCCGCTCGGCATCGAGATCGATGGCGAGACCATCGACGACAACACCGCCGCCCTGCTGGTCTCCTGGCCGGACACGTTTGGCGTCTATGGCGACCACAAGGCGGCGATCGAGAAAGCTCGCGCCACCGGCGCCGTGGTCGTCTTCATCGCCGATCCGCTTGCGCTCACGCTGACCGAAGCGCCGGCCAGGCTTGGCGCCGACATCGCCGTCGGCCCGATGCAGCGCTTTGGCGTGCCGATGGGCTTTGGCGGCCCGCACGCCGCCTATTGCGCCGTCTCCGACAAGCTGACCCGGCTGATGCCCGGCCGCCTCGTCGGCCAGTCGATCGACAGCAAGGGCCGTCCCGGCTATCGCCTCGCCCTGCAGACGCGCGAACAGCATATCCGCCGCGACAAGGCGACCTCCAACATCTGCACCGCGCAGGCGCTGCTTGCCAACATGGCGACCGCATACGCGATCTGGCACGGGCCTACTGGTTTGCAGGCGATCGCAGCCCGAATTCATGAGCTCGCCAACGGCCTCGCAGCAGGCCTGAAAACCGCTGGTGTTTCCGTGCTCGGCTCAAGCCGTTTCGACACGGTGACGGCCGAAGTGAAGGGCAAGGCAGCTTCGATCGCCGCTGCCGCTGAAAAAGGTGGTCGGCTGCTGCGCGTCATCGATGCCGACCGCATCAGCATCGCCTTCGACGAAACCTCGACCGAGGCGGATCTCGAGGCGATCGCCGCCCTGTTCGGCGCCAAGTCCGGCGCTACTGAGGCCGGCGCGATGCCCGGCAAGCCGCGCGGCAAGGAGTTTCTGACCCAGCCGGTTTTCCGCGAAAACCACTCCGAGACCGACATGATGCGCCTGCTGCGCAGGCTAGCCGACAAGGATTTGGCGCTCGACCGCACCATGATCCCGTTGGGCTCCTGCACCATGAAGCTCAACGCGGCGGCCGAAATGATGCCGGTCAGCTGGCCTGTTGTCGCCAACCTCCATCCCTTCGCGCCGGCCAGCCATTCGGCCGGCTATCGCGCCATGGTCGGCGAGCTGGAAGGCTGGCTGGCGGAGATCACCGGCTTCGACGCCGTCAGCCTGCAGCCCAATGCCGGCAGCCAGGGCGAATATGCCGGCCTGCTCGCCATCCGCGCCTATCACCGTTCGCGTGGCGAAGGCCATCGCACCATCTGCCTGATCCCCCAGTCCGCGCATGGCACCAATCCCGCGAGTGCGGCGATGGCCGGCATGAGCGTCGTCGTCGTGCGTTGCCTGGAGGACGGCAATATCGACATGGACGATATGCGGGCCAAGGCCAACGAGCATTCGAAGAATCTCGCAGCCCTGATGTTCACCTATCCCTCGACGCACGGCGTCTACGAAGAAGGCGCGCGCCACCTGTGCGCTCTCATTCACGAGCATGGCGGCCAGGTCTATTTCGACGGCGCCAACCTTAACGCCCTGGTTGCTTTGGCGCGGCCCGCCGATATCGGCGCCGATGTCTGCCACATGAACCTGCACAAGACCTTCTGCATCCCGCATGGCGGCGGCGGTCCGGGCGTCGGTCCGATCGGCGTCAGGGCGCATCTGAAACCCTATCTGCCGGGTCATGTCACCGAAGGTTCGGCGCATGCCGTGTCCGCTGCCCCGTTCGGCAGCGCTTCCATCCTGCCGATCACCTGGATGTACATCCGCATGATGGGCGCCGCCGGCCTGAAGCAGGCGACGGAGACGGCGATCATCTCGGCCAATTATGTGGCGACGCGGCTCGCGCCGCACTTCCCGCTTCTCTACAAGGGCAGGCACGATCGCATCGCGCATGAATGCATCCTCGACACGCGCGTGCTCAAGGAGAGCGCCGGCATCAGCGTCGACGATATCGCCAAGCGGCTGATCGACTACGGTTTTCACGCGCCGACCATGTCGTTTCCGGTCGCCGGCACGCTGATGGTCGAGCCGACCGAATCCGAACCCAAGCGCGAGCTCGACCGGTTCTGCGAGGCGATGATCGCCATCGCCGGCGAGGCAGCGAAAGTGGCGAAGGGCGAATGGCCGCTCGAGGACAACCCGCTGGTCAATGCCCCGCACACGGCGGCCGAAACCCTTGCCGGCCAGTGGACGCACCCCTATTCGAGGCTGGAAGCGGCCTACCCCGCCGGCGATGTCGATACGGCGGCCAAATACTGGCCGCCGGTTTCGCGCATCGACAATGTCGCCGGCGACCGCAACCTCGTCTGCTCCTGCCCGCCGCTGTCGGAATATCTCGGCGCCGCCGAATAACACTCTGGCCTGTCAGGCTGAGCGCAGGGCCGGTCCGTCGGCTTTGCCGTTGAGGACAAGCACGCGATTTCGCCCGGCGTTCTTGGCCGCGTAGAGCGCCCGGTCGGCCTCGGCCAGCACTTCATCCAGGCTGCTGCCGTCTTCCTTGCCAAAGCCAATGCCGCCGCTGACGCTGCTGCGCAACGGCCCGCGCGGCGTCGGCACCACTTCCGTGCCGAAGGCGACGCCGATCCTGCTGGCGAAATCGTAGGCCTTGTCTTCGGTCATCCGAGACATGACCAACGCGAACTCCTCGCCGCCCAGCCGGAAGGCGTCGACGCCAACCCTGTCATACTTCTTGATGACTGCGGCGAAACGGCAGAGCACCCGATCGCCGACGGGATGGCCATAGACATCGTTGGTTCGCTTGAAGTGGTCGAGGTCGAACATGGCGACCGACATGAACGGGCCGAAGACGCGCTCGCGATAGAGCGAGTTCAAAGCCCGCCGGTTCATGAGACCGGTCAACGGGTCGGTCAAGGTCTCGGCCTTCAGTTCGATCTGTGCCTGCAGATGATGCAGCGACAGCGTCAGCGCGCCGAGCGCCGTCATGCAGGCGACTGCCACGACCGAATTCAACCGCTCGGCCCAATTGTCGGGTGCGACGCCGAGCACCCACTGGCCCTTGACCAGAAGCACGGCGCCGCAGAGCCCGAAGGATACGCCGCAGACGCCGCTTAGCGCCGAAACGACCAGCAGAATGCCGCGATCCTGACTGCCCTTGATCCAGAACATCACCCCGATCGAGGCGAGCAGCACTGTTACCGTCGTATAGGTGAGGATGAAGCCGACACCATCGAAACCGAGATAGGTCACGCCGGCGCAGACAGCCATCGCAAGCATGGCCGGCAGGACAGCGCGGCTGTAATTTCGCACACCGAGATATTGCATGGCCGAAAGTGAAAGCGCCAGGAAACCGAGGCTGAGCAGCGCCAGCGCCGCCTGGCAAAGCAAGGGACTGGGCTCCCTCGTGTAGCGCCAGAAGACGATGACGTGGGCGACAAGGACGAGAATGCCGCACGCCACCGTCAGCACGAAGCGTGCACGCGGCGCCGTGAACCAGATCACAAACATGGTGACGCTCAGGCATGTGCCCGACAGCGCAGCCGCCAGCAATAGCGAACTGAAATCCAGCATGGATGAGCGGCAACCTTTGGGATCTTCGATTTGTGGCGCATCATAGGCATGCAACCGGCCGGAGATACCGTTTTCGGCCGGTTTTCAAAGCAACCTGCCGACAGGGTTTACAAAGCGTCGACTGCCGTCCCGCGAAGCTCGGCACGCGAGTGTCCCTAGTCTCAGCCCTTGTTGAGCAGCGCCAGATTGGCGTTGATCACGCTCGGGTCGGCCATGCCGGCCCTTGCTTCCATGAGCAGCGCTCTCGCCTTCTTCTTGTTGCCGCGCAGCAGCTGCGAATAGCCCATATTGTTGACAATCTGCGGCTTGCGCCCGGCAACCTTCAAAAGCTGGTCGTAGGCGCGGTCGGCGAAGTCGAAGCGGCCGAGTTCGTCATAGGAGGCGGCAAGCCCCATCCATCCCTCGGCACTGTCGGCCTTCAGTTCCACGGCCTTGCGGAAATGCTGTTCGGCAAGGCCGTAATTGGCCTCGCGGAACTGCGCCTTGCCTTGCGCAAGGTCGGAGGTGCTGACGTCTTTTGCCACCGGTTGGATCGATGTGGTCTTGGTTTTGTCGACGTTGTCGGTCGTGCAGCCGCCGACCATCAAGACCGCCGCTAGCGCGGCCATTGCCGTGAAACTTCTGTGACGCATGCCCCTGGCCCCAATCGCCCGATTTACCGGGTCGTTCTCTGAGGAAGCAGACTACAACAGGGCGATTAAACTTCAGTGCGGAAACGCGCCTAAAATTTGGTTTCGGGCACAGAAGCCATTAACCAACCGAAGCCTATTCCGGCTCCAGCGCCTTGAGCCCCGCCGGAAACTGATAGCGCCTGCCGTCGTAGCGCAGCCGGTAGGTTCGTTTCATGGACCTGCCGGGATGGGACTGGCACTCGCCATTCTTGTCGACAGACGGATTGTCGGTGTCCAACCGCTCGAACACTGTGATGTCGTGATAGCCGTGATGTCTCGCCGGGCTCATCGCCAGGCTGACCCGGTTGGATTGAAAGGATCCTGCGCATTGGTGTCGCCTTCGCAGCCAAAGCCGGCCACGATGATGCCGTCGAGCACCAGGCGCAGAGCACCGCCGTCAAGGGCATAGAGCCGCAGGTCGGTTTCACTGAAAGGATTCGGCTGCGAATGGTTTCCCATGTCGATGCGCAGGCCGAAGGCGCCGACATCGGGCGCCAATCTGTAGCGCCCGGTATCGAAGTCGATCTCGCGGATGCCGACGGCATCATCGGTCATCAGCCCGGGCTGGAGCAGGCGCTGGCGCACCTGCCGGGTCTTCCTGTCGACGACCAGAAGCTCGACATCGCCGAAATGCCCGTCGTCGCTGGATTGGGAGCTGTCGATCAGCGGCACGGCGACCAACAACAGGTCGTCATGGGCGGGCCAGATCTTGCAGACCACGCCGAATGGCGCATCGCCATCCCAAAGCGTCTGGGCGATGCTGGTATGAGGTTCGAGCGTGAAGGAGGCGCCATCGGCACTCTTTTGGGCCTTGGGATATGCCTGCTGCACCAGAGCGGCAGCGTCGCCGCAATCGTCGGCCGCGGCCGAGGCCAGCGACAGACTGGCCGCGGCGAGGCCGAGGAAGGCGGTGCACAATACTATTCGCATGGACGGCTCACTCATTTTGCTTTTTGCGGATTTTGCCGAAGGAAAGCGGCCAAACCGGCCGGATATGACATCCAGGCGAAGCGTAGTTGAAGTGAGTAACCGCAGAAAGCCGCCGGGCGGCCACTTGGTATCTACTGCCTTGGTATCTACTGAACCGCCGTCATTTTGACGATGATCGGGATGACGGCGATCATCAGCACCACCGGCAGGATGCACACCACCACCGGCACCGACATCTTGGCCGGCAAGGCATGTGCCTTCTCCTCGGCCAACGACATGCGCTTGTGGCGCATTTCGTCGGAGAACACGCGCAGCGCCCCGGCGAGGCTGGTGCCGAGTTCCTTCGACTGCTGCAAGAGCGTGGCGAAGGAGCGCACCTCGTCCAGGCTGAGGCGGTCGGCGAGCGCCTTCAATGCATCGTCGAGGCTGCGGCCGGCCCTGAGTTCCAGCGACACCAGCTGCAGATTCTGGCTCAGCGACGGATAGGTCTTGGCCAGTTCCTTCGAGACCCGCTCGATGCCGGCCTCCATGCTCATGCCGGCATCGGAGCAGACGATCATCAAATCCATGAAGTCGGGAAAGCCGTTGCGGTATTCGCGCATCTTTTCCCGCACCTTCTGGCTGAGCACCAGGCCGGGCACGAAATAGCCGGCGGCTCCCGACAGGATGATGAAGGTCCAGCGGCTGGTCGCGGTGGAATCGGCGCTGCCCATCCAATGGTTGACCAGGAACGCGCCGATCGCTGCGCCCACCAGGCAGGCGAAGCGGATCAGGAAGAATGTGCCGACCGCGCGCGGCTCCATATAGCCCGCCTGGATCAGCTTCATACGCAGCCGGGCGACATTTTCCGGATCGCTCTTGGCGTAGAATTCCTGCGCCCGCTTCACCGCCTTCTCGCGCACGACGCTCTGGTTCTTCTTCGGCGCCACCTCGGCCTGTTGGGGAGTCTTGCTGTCGTCGATCTTGAGCCGGCGCTTGAGATCGTTGCGGTCGCCTTTGGCCACCACCAGCGGCCATGCCACCGCGCTGCCGCCCAATGCCAGCAGCATCGCGGCTACCGGCATCAGCGACGTCGGCGCCAGCGAGGCAAGAAACTGGATCACCTGCTCCATCTCAGAACCGGAAGTTCGACATCTTGAACATGATGATGTTGCCCAGCATCAGCCATGTCACCGAACCGCCCAGCAGATACCAGGTCTTCGGCACATCCCAGACGCTTTGATAAAATTGCGGCATCATCACCATGATGGCGGCGAACAGCAGCGCCGGCACCGCCGTCAGGATATAGGCCGACATACGACCCTCGGTCGAAATGGCGCGCACCTTGCGGCGCAGCTTGCCGCGTTCGCGGATCGTCGTCGACAGCCCGTCGAGGATCTCGCGCAGATTGCCGCCCGAACTCGTCTGGATGGAAACCGCGGTGACGAACAGCGGCAGATCCTCCTGGCCGACGCGATCAAACAGTGAATTCAACGCCGAAACCAGGTCGGAACCATAAGTCACCTCGTCGGAGATAACGCCGAATTCGGTGCCGATCGGATCGGGCATCTCGCGCGACACCATGGAGATCGCCACCGGAACCGGATGCCCGGCCTTCAAGCCGCGCGTGATCAATTCCAGCGCCTCCGGCAACTGCACGCCGAAACGCTTCACCCGCCGGGCACGCTTGGAACGCAGCACAATTACCGGCAGCAGCGCTGTCAGCACCACAAACAGCAAAATGGCGAGCAACAGCGGCAGGCCGTACCAGAGCGCGACGAGCATCATCGCCAGCGCCACGCCCGTCGTCATCGTCAGGAATTTCGGCAAGGGCATCACCATGCCAGACTGCGTGCGCAGCGCGCGAAAACGGTCGGGCGAGAAGAATGACGTGCCGGAATCGAGGCCGCGTTCCTTGCGCAGCTGGATCAGCACCTGTTCCTGGCTGATCTTGTTTTCCTGCAGCTTCATGCGCCGGTTGATAGCCAGGCGCTTGTCGCTGCGGCCGGCATAGAGCAGATAGCAGCCTTCGGCGATCATGATGCCGGTCAGCGCTGCCGCGGCATAGACGACATAGATCGGGCTGAAATTCTCGAACACCCGGCTACTCCTGCGGCCGGCCGGGTTCGAAATATTTGCCGGGGAATTCAATGCCCATATTGCGCAGGTCCTCGAGGAAACGCGGGCGAATGCCGGTCGCCTCGTAGTGACCGAGGATCTTGCCGTCGGCTTCCATGCCGGTGCGCACGAAGCGGAATATCTCCTGCATCTGGATGACGTCGCCTTCCATGCCGGTCACCTCGGCGACGCTGGTCACCTTGCGCTTGCCGTCCGACAGTCGCGTCAGCTGGACGATAAGGTCGAGCGCGCTGGCGATCTGGCTGCGGATCGACTGCACCGTCATCGGCATGCCGGTCATGCCCAGCATCTGCTCGAGGCGCGAAATGGCGTCGCGCGGCGTGTTGGCGTGGATGGTCGCCATCGAGCCTTCATGGCCGGTGTTCATCGCCTGCAGCATGTCGAAGGCCTCCTCGCCGCGGCACTCGCCGAGGATGACGCGGTCAGGGCGCATGCGCAGCGCGTTCTTGACCAGGTCGCGCTGCTTCAGCTCGCCATGACCTTCGATGTTGGCGGGGCGCGTTTCCATGCGCGCGACATGCGGCTGCTGCAGCTGCAGTTCGGCCGCGTCCTCGATGGTGATCAACCGTTCGTCTTCCGGAATAAAGGCTGACAATGCGTTGAGCATCGTCGTCTTGCCGGTGCCGGTACCGCCCGAGATGATGGTCGTTTTGCGGGCGTGGACTGCAGCCGCCAGCACCTCGGCCATGTTCTGGGTGATGGCGCCGAACTCGACCAGCTTGTGCAGGCCGAGCTTGTTCTTTGAAAACTTGCGGATCGACACCAGCGGCCCGTCGACGGCGACCGGGCGAATGGCGGCGTTGAAGCGCGAGCCGTCGAGCATGCGGGCATCGACCATCGGCTGCGATTCGTCGACCCGGCGGCCGACGGCGGCGACGATCTTGTTGACGATGCGCAACAGGTGCGCCTCGTCCTTGAACGGGATATGGACCTGCTGCAGCTTGCCCCGTTTTTCGACGAAGCAGTTCTGGTGGCCGTTGATCAGGATGTCGTTGATGTCGGGGTCCTTGAGCAGCGGTTCCAGCGGGCCGAGGCCGACCATCTCATCGACGATGTCATCGACCAGCGCTTCAAGTTCGACGGTGTTGATCGCCATACGCTCCTGGCGGGTCTTTTCCGACACGAACTCCTGCACCTGCCGGCGCATCTCATCCTTGGGCAGGCGCTCCAGCGCGACCAGGTTGATTTCCTCGAGCAGCAGCCGGTGGATGCGCACGCGGGCATCGAGCACCTTGTTGGCGCTTTTTCCCGGTGTTGTCTCCGGCTTCGGCGGCAAGGCCTTGCGGTTCGTCGGGATGACCACGGCGTGATGCGCGACCGGCGCCGCCTCGGCCGGCTTCAGCGCGCGGACGTCACGGTTCTGCAGGGTCGAGAAGCGGCTGGTCATCCGGCTTTCCTCTTCAGGAGGCCCCTGCCGATGCCGAACAGCGAGCGCGATTTCTCCGGCGTCACCACGGCTTCTTCCGGCAGGATGATCCTCTTCAGATCGTTGACGACATTGGCGTTCGGGTCGATCTCATGCAGCGGCACGCCGCGGTCGACCGCTTCACGCACAAGCCGGTAATTGTTGGAGATGCCGCCGACGAAATGCTCGCCCAGGATTTCCTGGACATCCGCCTGCTTGATGCCGTTGTCGAACATCTTCTGCTCGAAACGATTGACGATGACGTTCGGCTTCACTTCCTTGCCGGCCGTCTCGTAGACCGCCTGGATCAGCCGCTGCGTGTGGCGCAGGCATGGCACCGTCATTTCGGCGACGATGTAGAGCTTGTTGGAGCCGAGCAGCACCGTCTCCGTCCACGGAAACCAGGTGCGCGGCATGTCGATGACGACGTTATCGAAATAGGCCGAGACGAGATCGAGCATGCGCACCACGACATCGGTCTTGAACGAGCGCATTTCCGACGGATGCGTTGGCGCCGCCAGCACGCAGAGCCCGCTCGCATGCTTGGACAGCATCACATCCAGCAGCTGACGGTCGAGGCGCTCGGGCTGGTTCTCGATTTCGGTGATGTCGAAGCGCGGCTCGAGGTCGAGATATTCGGCGCAGGCGCCTTGCTGGAAATTGAGGTCGACCACGCAGGTCGACGCGCCGCGCGTCACCGAATGATGCAGCTGGAAGGCGGTCTGCAGCGCCAGCGTCGTGGTGCCGACGCCGCCGGCGGCCGGCATGAAGGTATAGATCTGCGACTCGGTGTTTTCCTCGCGCCCCGGCCCTTGCAGCGCGCGCACGACCGACCGCACCAGATCGGCGGTGGTGATCGGCTTGACCAGGAAATCGGCGACCTGGAGCTGCACCAGGATACGCACTGCGGCTGCGTTGAATTCCTGGGTGACGACGACCACCGGAACGCGGCCTTCAAGCCGGCGCATGATGCGCTGCAGCGACTCGATCTCTTCCAGCTTTGCCGCATCCATGTCGACGATGAGCGCGCCGAAATCGGCTTCCTGGACCTCGCCGCGCAGTTCGGTAATGTTCTTCTCGACGGTCGAAAGCTGGATCACCTCCGAGGCCGCGAACGCGGTGCGCGTATCCTGCGCAAAGGTCCGGTCGCTGGACACCAGCAGGATCTTCTTGGTCTTGATGCCGCTTGCCATTTTGTCAGCCTGTCAGGTCATTCCCGGTCAAATCACCGGGGCAAATCAATCGGTTGTCGCTGTCGGTTGCACGGCCTTGGCAGCAGCAGCCTGGTCGGCGGCGTTGACTGCCGCCTCACTGCGCTGCGCCGGCACCAGCAGCCTGGTGTTCTGGACGCCGTATTTCCAGGGATCGACCATCTGCATGGCCGTATTGGCGGCCTGTGCGTTGCCGGCGGCAATCGTCGGTCCCTCGGAGCGGACATAGTCGTCGCTGGTGCAGCCGCCGGCGAGGCCGGCGATCAGCAGGGCGATGCATGATTCCACGCGCATGGCTTCAATCCTTCGGCAGGTCGAGGAAATGCCCGACGGTGGTGACCGCGGCCGGCTGTGGCGTACTGCCGCTGGCCATTGCCACTGCACGATTGGCTTCGGACGATTTCACTTCCTCGGTGTTGTTGAGGAAATAGTCGACATTGCTGGCCGGCTGCGTGCCGTCGGTCGGCTCGAGCAGCTTCTTCGACGGATCGACCGGCTTGACCAGATAGGGGGTGACGATGATCACCAGATCGGTCTCGCGCCGCTGATAGGATTTGGAGGAGAACAGCGAGCCGAGCACCGGCAGCTTGCCGAGGCCGGGTAGACGCGATGTGGTAATGTCGTTCTGTGACTGCAGCAGGCCGGCGATCATGAAGCTCTGGCCATTCTTCAGGTCGACGGATGTTTTGGCGCGGCGCACGATAAAGCCCGGGACCGAGATATTGCCGATATTGTAGGAGGCCGAAGCGTCGATCGAGGACACTTCCGGCGCGATGTCGAGGCTCACCAGCCCGTCCTTGAGAACCGTCGGCGTGAAGTCGAGGCTGACGCCGTATTTCTTGTAGCTGACGGAAATCTTGCCATTGTCCTCGGAGACCGGGATCGGGAACTCGCCGCCGGCGAGGAAGCTTGCCGTCTGGCCCGAGCGTGCGATCAGGTTCGGCTCGGCCAGCCGCCTGGCGAGACCACGTTCCTCCAGCGCCTTGATGGCGACGTCGATCGACAGGCCGTTGGACAGCAGCCGGCCGATGATCTCGCCATTGCCGGCTCCCGGCACCGTGCCAGGATCGAGGGTGACGTCGCGCCCGCCAATGCCGTAAGCGAAATTGGCGCTGTATTTGGCGCCGAGATCCTGTCCGGCCTGGCGATTGATCTCGACGAAGCGGACGTTGAGCTGAACCTGCTGCGAGGACGAGATGTTGACCGAATTGATCACTTCTTCATTGCCGGAGAAGCGGCTGGCGATCTTGCTTGCCTTCTCGGCGGCGACCGCGTCATCGGCCTCGCCCGACAGCACGACGCGGCCATTGGCCGAGCCGACCTTGATCTTGGCGTCCGGCACGCTGGCGCGAATGGTGCTGGCCAGCTGGTCGGTGTCCAGCGTCACCTCGATGTCGACGGTGCCGACCAACTGCTTGTTCTCGTCGAACAGCGCGATGCCGGTGGTGCCGAGATTGTTGCCCAGCACATAGAAGGATTTGTCGGTCAGCGGATTGACGTTGGCGATCTCCGGATCGCCGATGACGATCTGATAGAAGGCGGCATTGGTCATGACCGTCTTCGGCTTGCCCTTGGCCACCTTGATCGACGCATTCGTTGTCGACGAGACATGGACGATATCGTTGTCGGCCTTGGCTGGCGCGCTGAGGCCGAGCATTGCGGCCGCGGTGAGGCAAGCCGCTATCGCGAGCGCCCGCATTGGGCGCAGTCCTTTCGTCGTCTGAAATGCATGAAGTCCCGACATCTGTCCCGTCCCTCGCCCGGTCCCCACCGGCAGTTATTGCTGGTCCCGCGCAGGAACCTGGTATTCTTCGACCTGCGTGCCGCGCGTCACGATGATCGTCTTGAATTTCGGCTTCTCAGGCTCCTTGGTCGCGGCAGTGAACAGCGCGCCGGCAGCGGCCTGGACGCCGAAGGCGACCGATCCGCCGAAGGACGAGATGGTGGTGACGCCGTCCTTGGCGGCCCCTCCGTCTGCGGCCGAGCGGAGCGACAGCGACAAGGTGCCGACGGTGCGGGCAAGCGCCACTTTCTGCGCGCCTTCGGTCGTCACCTCGATGGTGACGGAATTGGCGATCTGCGGTGCGGTCTGGCGCTCGTCGGCGCCCTGCCCCACGGTCAGCACCTTAGCGTCGGAGACGACGATCTCGGAGGTAACGGTCGATCCGGCAGCGCCCTGCGCGTTCTTGGCCACTTCCTGGATTTCGCCCGCATCGCGTGTCAGCACCACGTCGACCCGGTCGCCCGGCATGACGAAGCCGCCGACACCGGCGATCTCGTCGGTGCGGATTGTCACCGCCCGCATGCCGGGCGTCATCATGTTGGACAGCGTCGCGCGGCCGTTCGGCCCCGACAATTTGCTGATCAGCACCGGCTCGTTGATCTCGATCGGCGACAATACCACGCGGCTGCCTTCGGCGAGCAATGCATTGACTGTGGTGAACGCGCCCTGCGGCACCGAATCCTCGGACCATGGGATTTCGCTGAGCTGCGCCCGGTCAAGCTCCATGCCGTAACGCAGCGGCGCGTTGGCCACCACGATGGTCTTGAAGACGACCTTGGGGACGGCGGGCGCCGGGATCGACGCCGTTTTCTCTTCGGCATCGGCCTTGGCCTGGCTTTTCACCCAGAAATCCGCGGCAAAGATTGAAATCGCGCCGAAGACGGCAGCGATGCCAATCATCGTTATGGCCTTGCCCCTCACAACCAACCCCTGACATTCGTGGTCTTTTGTTTTGTTGAGGCGACGCTAGGCCGCTTTGTTAAAGATTCAGGAATCGCGCCCGCTCCGCACGGACCTATTTCCGCCGGCTTGGTTATCGAAAGGTTTTAGGATAAGAAGGGTTTAATCCCCGAACGTAACAGGAACTTCCGTCGCTTGGCGCCGAAAAGCGTGGCAGTATCGACGGGTGATTCGCGGCACCGGATTCTATGGCAGGCATGGACGACAACAACGATCTTTTCGGCAATCTGGAAAAGCAGCCCCAACCGGCTCGGACACCTTCGCGCCCGGCCGACCCGCTGGTGCAGGCCACGAAGCGTCCTGCCGCGACCAAGGACGGCAGCGAGGGCTATAGCGCCGCCGACATCGAGGTGCTGGAGGGGCTGGAGCCGGTGCGGCGCCGTCCCGGCATGTATATTGGCGGCACCGACGACAAGGCGATGCACCATCTGTTTGCCGAGGTCATCGATAATTCGATGGACGAGGCGGTCGCCGGCCATGCCACCTTCATCGATGTCGAGCTGTCGGCCGACGGATTTCTGACCGTCACCGACAATGGCCGCGGCATTCCGGTCGATCCGCATCCGAAATTCAAGAAACCGGCGCTCGAAGTCATCATGACGACGCTGCATTCGGGCGGCAAGTTCGATAGCAAGGTCTATGAGACCTCCGGCGGTCTGCACGGTGTCGGCGTCTCGGTCGTCAATGCGCTGTCGGACCATCTCGAAGTCGAGGTCGCGCGCGGTCGCCAGCTTTACCGCCAAAGGTTCTCGCGCGGCGTTCCGGTGAGCGGGCTGGAGCAGCTCGGCGAAGTGCACAACCGGCGCGGCACCAAAATCCGCTTCCATCCCGACGAGCAGATTTTCGGCAAGGGCGCCGCCTTCGAGCCGGCGCGGCTCTATCGCATGACCCGCTCGAAAGCCTATCTGTTCGGCGGCGTCGAGATCCGCTGGAGCTGCGACCCATCGCTGATCAAGGAAAAGGACCAGACGCCGGCCAAGGCGGAGTTCCATTTCCCCGGCGGCTTGAAGGACTATCTCAAGGCATCGCTCGGCGATGATTTCCAGGTGACCCGCGAAATCTTCGCCGGCAAGAGCGAGAAGCAGGGCGGCCACGGTTCGCTGGAATGGGCGGTGACCTGGTTCGGCGGTGACGGCTTCGTCAACTCCTACTGCAACACAATCCCGACCGGCGAAGGCGGCACGCATGAGGCCGGCTTTCGCAATGTGCTGACGCGCGGGCTTCGGGCCTATGCCGACCTGGTCGGCAACAAGCGCGCCTCGATCGTCACCTCCGAAGACGTGATGATCTCGGCGGCAGGCATGCTGTCGGTGTTTATTCGCGAGCCGGAATTCGTCGGCCAGACCAAGGACAGGCTGGCAACGATCGAAGCCATTCGCATTGTCGAGACCGCCATCCGCGATCCCTTCGACCACTGGCTGGCCGACAATCCGCAGGAAGCCTCCAAGCTGCTGGAATGGGTGATTGCGCGCGCCGACGAGCGGGTGCGCCGGCGCCAGGAAAAGGAAGTGTCGCGCAAGAGCGCGGTGCGCAAGCTGCGCCTTCCCGGCAAGCTCGCCGACTGCACGCAGAATGCCGCCGCGGGCGCCGAACTGTTCATCGTCGAAGGCGACTCGGCCGGCGGCTCGGCCAAGCAGGCGCGCGACCGCGCCAGCCAGGCGGTGCTGCCGCTGCGCGGAAAAATCCTCAACGTCGCCAGCGCCGGCAACGACAAGCTAGCCGCCAACCAGCAGATTTCGGACCTGATTCAGGCGCTCGGTTGCGGCACGCGCTCGAAATACCGCGACGAGGATTTGCGCTACGACCGCGTGATCATCATGACCGACGCCGACGTCGACGGCGCTCACATAGCCTCGCTGCTGATCACCTTCTTCTACCAGGAAATGCCGAACCTGGTGAATGGCGGCCATCTCTATCTGGCGGTGCCGCCGCTCTATTCGATCCGGCAAGGCGGCAAGGTTGCCTATGCCAGGGACGATGCGCACAAGGACGAGCTGTTGCGCACCGAATTCACCGGCCGCGCCAAAGTCGAGATCGGCCGTTTCAAGGGCTTGGGCGAAATGATGGCCGCGCAGCTCAAGGAAACCACCATGGACCCGAGGAAGCGCACGCTGCTCCGGGTCGATGTCATCGACGCCGTGGCGGCGACCAAGGATGCTGTCGACGCGCTGATGGGCACCAAGCCGGAAGCCCGCTTCCGCTTCATCCAGGAACGCGCCGAATTCGCCGCGACGGAAGTGCTGGATATCTGAGCGCTGGCCAACTCTTCGTTTTGACGCAGTTCCGGGCGGAAAACCGTTTCACACTTTTCCTGGAACTGCTCTAGCCTGCGCTTCCGATACGGAGACCAGCTTATGATCTGGGCGCGGCTGAAGAGCTACTTCGAAACCAGTTTGGCGGGCCTGACGCAGCCGACGCGCTCGGATTGGATTTTCGCCCTGCGCACGGTTTCGGCCGGTCTGATCGCGCTTCTCGCTGCTTACGCGCTAAAACTCGACCACCCGCAATGGGCGATGATGACGGTCTTCATCGTCGCCCAGCCGGTCGCCGGCATGGTGCTGGCGAAAGGTTTTTACCGGCTGCTCGGCACGCTGGCCGGTGGACTTGCGGCGATCGGCATCACCTCGGTTTTCGGCACCAATCCCTGGCTGCTGGTCACGGCGCTGTCCGTCTGGATTGGGCTGTGCACGCTGGTTTCGTCGCTGCTGCGCAATCCGGAAGCCTATGGCGCCGCACTTGCCGGCTATACCGCGATGATCATTGGGCTGCCGGCTTTCGGCCAGCCGCATGTGATCGTCGATCTCGCTGTCGCGCGCTGCGCCGAGATCGTGCTCGGCATCGTCTGCGCCGGCCTGACCAGCCGGCTGATCCTGCCCAAGCTGGCCGCTGACGCCATCATCTCCAGGCTGAAGCGCAGCATCCTCGACCTTGCAACCTATGCGGGCGGCGCTTTTTCCGGCGGCGACCCGGCGAGACTGGCCGGCCTGCACGGCAAGCTGATCACGGACGCCCAGATGCTGGCCGAGATGCGCACCTATGCCCGGCTCGAAGCCCCGAGCTTCGCCACCCGCGCCCATCCGGTCCGCCTCACCATCGGTCAGCTTCTGTCGGCGCTGTCGGCGGCACGCGCGCTGCATTCTCACGCCGCGCCGAAAAACGCAGCGCTCATTCCGGTGCGCTCGGAACTGCAGTCGCTGGTCAGCGAACTGGCAGCCACGCCCGAGGCGCTGGAGGACACGTCGCCCTGGGTGACGCGGCTCGACGCGATTGCCGGCAAGGCCCGGCAAATGCCCGACGCCTCGACCGATCAGGGCGACGACAGGGTCGGCACCATCACGCGCCTCACCATCGCCGCCGATTTCGCCGAAGCCTTCAAGCAGGTGCTGCGCGGCCTCGACGCCCTGCGCGCACCGGTGACGCGCCCTATCCGGAGCAACAGGCAGCCGCCTGCGCTGGTGGTGCACCGCGATTATCCCGGGGCTTCGCGCAATGCCATACGCGCCGCCCTTGCCACGTTGGCGGTCGCCGCCTTCTGGCTGACGACGAAATGGTCCGATGCGGCCGGCACCGTCATCCTCGTTGCCGTCGTCTCCAGTCTTTTCGCCGCGCGGCCTGACCCGGTGCGGGTGTCCTGGGGCTTCTTCAAGGGAACGCTGCTGGCTTTGCCCTTTGCCTTCCTTGTCGGCCAGGTCGCGCTGCCTGCCCTGCCCGGCTTCGGCTGGTTCACGCTGTTTGTCGTGCCGATCCTGGTACCGACGGCGCTGGGCATGGCCAATCCACGCACCGTCGGCGTGGCGACGGCGTTTGCAATCAATTTCCTCGCCTTCCTCAGCCCGCATCAGGCGATGACCTATGCCCCAGGCCCGTTCTTCGCCGGCTCGGCGTCGGTGCTGGTCGGCATCCTGCTGGCCATCGGCGTCTTCATCGTGGTGCTGCCGGTCGATCCATGGCGCGCGGCCAACCGCATCGTGCGCGCCATGCGCGAGGATCTGGCGCGGCTGTGTCTGCACGAGCGGGTACCGCGGCGTTCGGCCTTCGAGAGCCTGGCCTATGACCGCATCAACCAGCTGATGCCGCTCTTGCAGAATGCCGGCAGGAAAGGCGATGCGATCCTGGGCGGCGGGGTCGCCGCCGTTACCGTCGGCCTCGAAATCCTGCGCCTGCGCGCCGCGCAGCAGAGGCCGTCCACTCCTACCGACACCGCGCTCTCGATCGCCAATTTCCTGCGCGGCCTCGCGCGTGAACTGCTCTTTCGCGCAACCGGCGATCCACAGACGGCGACCATCACTGTGGCCCGGCAATATGCAGCCGGCCTCTCAGAGCGCAGCGGTAGTGCCGACACGCTGCAGATCGCAGCCTCGCTGCGCATCATCGCCGCCGCGATCGAGGATTTCCCGGATTTCTTCACCAGGGACCGTGGCTAGGGCGTCAGGCCGCGGCTATCGCCAGCGCATGCCCGCGCGCGTTTTCCCGCAGCGCGTCGAGGTGGATCGACTTGACCAGGCCGGCGAGATCGCCCTCGGTGGCCGGACCGCCGAGGTCCTTCAGCATCAGCCAGCTGACTTCCTGCACGCCGGCGAGGCGCTTGCCGTTGGCGACTTCGCGCCAGATCTTGAGCGCGCGCAGGATGATGGCATGGGTGGAAGCGGCAAGGCCGGCGCTGCGGAACAGCGCCTGCAACGCAAGGTCCTGGCCGCCGGCGAGCAAGGCCCGCACCCGCTGCTCCGACTGCTGGCTGAGCGCGACCAGGGCCGAGCCGAAAAAGTCGACCTTGCCGTGGGCAATGGTGCGGATGATGAAACTTGCGGTCAGGTCGCCGCGCAGGCGCAGATGTTCGATGAGTGCCGCATGTTCCTCCGCGCGCGTGCCTTCGACCAGCCGCACCGAAGCCTTGACGCAAGCATCGCGCGTGACGCGCTCGGCTCTGGCCGCCCCCATCAGCGCCATCACCAGCGGCGAAGCCTTCAGCGTTTCGCCGAGCTTGACCAGTAGCATGTGCCGGCAGTCGGCCGGCAGCCGCACATCCGTGACCATTGCCTCGCGCAAATGAGCGATATGGCCATGCCGCTCGGCCATGCGGCGGAAGCTGAGCGACGCGATATCGGCGCCGTCATTGGCGAGCAGCGCCGCACACGCTTCCGGTTCGCCGATCTCGGCGATCGCCGCGGCAACCGCCATCGAAACGACCGGCCGGTCGGCGATCAGTTTTTGCGTCGCCTTGTGCCCGGCCGCGACGCGGTCGATCAGGTCGGCGTCCGTCAGCAGCGGGGAGCGCGCCAGCACCAGGGCTGCCACTTCCGGCTGATCGGAGGCAAGCGCGCTGATGATCTGCAGCGGCGCGTGATGGCTCATCGACAGCGCTTCGGCCATAGCCAGCCGCACCTTCGACGAGGCGTCGTCGAGCAGCAGCGTCAGCGCCGCTTCGGCCGCGCAACGGTCTTCGAAAGGCAGGTCGGAATTGACGTAGGCGCGGGCCAGCGCGCTTGCCGCCGCGGCGCGCTCCGAAACTCTCGCGGTGTAGATCCATTTGAGAAAATGCGAGACAACCATACTGCCTGCTACGCCCCTTGCCGGAAAACTTCCGGCCCCAGGAATGACCCTAGGCAGAAATGGTTTACGAACGGTTCACCATGTTTATTAACTGGCTTGCGGGTGGCATGGGCAGCGCCTATCAACCGTCAGGCAGCGGAGGAGAAAAACGATGCCCGGGCTTTATCTCGAAGAGTTCGTCGTCGGACATGTCTTTCGGCACACGCTGCGCAAGACCGTCACCGAAAGCGATAACATGCTGTTCTCGGTGATGACGCTGAACCCGCAGCCGCTGCACATCGACTTCGACTTCGCCGCCAAGAGCGAATGGGGCAGACCGCTGGTCAATTCGCTGTTCACGCTCGGCCTGATGATCGGCATTTCCGTCAATGACATCACCGTCGGCACCACAATTGCCAATCTCGGCATGAGGGAGACAGTGTTTCCGCACCCGGTCTTCCATGGCGACACCATCCGTGTCGAAACGACTGTGATCTCGGTCAGGGAATCGAAATCCAAGCCGGACCGCGGCATCGTCGAGTTCGAGCATCGCGCCTACAATCAGAACGATGTGCTCGTCGCCAAATGCACGCGCCAGGCGATGATGATGAAAAAGGCGGCCTGATGCGCTCGCTGCTGTTTGTGCCCGGCGATTCCGAAAAGAAGCTGGACAAAGGCTTTGGCGCCGGCGCCGACGTGGTCATCGTCGACCTTGAGGATTCCGTGGCGCCACAAAACAAGGCGTCGGCACGCGACATCGCGGCACGCTTTATCGGCGGCAACCGGCAGCAGACAAGCTCCGCCATCTATATCCGCGTCAACGATCTCTCGACCGGGTTGACCGATGACGATCTGGCCGCCCTGGTTCCGGTCAAACCCGACGGCATCATGCTGCCGAAGTCGAACAGCGGCCAGGATGTCCAGCAGCTATCCGTAAAGCTCCGCGTACATGAGGCCGAAAACGGATTGCCGGATGGCGCGATCAAGATCCTGCCGATCATTACCGAGACCGCTGCTGGGTTGCTGGCCGCCGGGACCTATGCCGGGGCAAGCGCCCGGCTTGCCGGCCTCACCTGGGGTGCCGAAGATCTGTCCGCGGCGATCGGTGCGCGGGCTGCGCGCGACGACAACGGTCGATACACCGATGTCTTCCGCCTTGCCCGCACCATGACCATCCTCGCCGCCGGCGCAGCCGAAGTCGCGGCGATCGATACGGTCTTCCCTGCCTTTCGCGACATGGCCGCCTTCGAAGCCGAATGCACGGAGGCCGAGCGTGACGGCTTTACCGGCAAGATGGCAATCCATCCGGCGCAAGTGCCGGTCATCAACGCCGCCTTCACGCCATCGGCGGAGGCAGTGCAACGCTCGCAGGCCATCGTCGCGGCCTTCGAGGCGGCCGGAAATCCCGGCGT
Source organism: Mesorhizobium sp. M0016 (assembly GCF_040324035.1). Classification (NCBI taxonomy): domain Bacteria; kingdom Pseudomonadati; phylum Pseudomonadota; class Alphaproteobacteria; order Hyphomicrobiales; family Phyllobacteriaceae; genus Mesorhizobium; species Mesorhizobium sp. M0016. Next base: position 174,577 of record NZ_JAMYVM010000006.1, read on the forward strand.
GGTCGGCATTGACGGCAAGATGTATGACCGGCCGCATCTCAGGCTCGCCGAACGGCTTCTGGCTCGCGCCAAGGCAGCCGGGGTTTAGTCCCGCGCCAGCACGATGACCCGGTCCTCCGGCAGGTAGGCCAGCGCTTGCGACTTCAACGGGTTGACGGTGACGCCGCCCAGAGCCCGCTCATCATTCTGCGCAGCGCGAACGCGCCTATGCCCGATGGCGATCTCGCCGCGCAGACGCGCCGATTCCGCGATCGTCCAGAACGTCACCGGATGGTCGATGGCGACATAGTCGCCGACCGGACGCATGTAGATTTCGGAGCCCTCCTCGTCGAGCAGATCATCGAAGATCGCGGCGAGATGCTGGTTCTCCGATGCCTGCGCCAGCATCAGGCTGACCAGCCGGTTGCTGACGACGAAATCATCGGCCTTAGTCACCGCCGCCAGCTCGCGGTTGCGCACGTCGATCATCTCGCTGACGATCGAGATGTGCGTGCCGGCATCGTCTGCGATTTTGCGCAGATGCAGCAGCGTCACCAGCGTGCGCGTATCGGCGGGCTGCGCTGCCATGGTCTCGCTGTAGCCAAGGACGAGCACGTGGTCGTAGGAAGGCACGTCCAGGCTTGCCAGTGCTGTGCTGCTCGACGTGTCGGTGATGCGGCAGGAAACCGACAGATTGTCGCCGACGACCGGCAGGCCGGCAACTTCCTGCTCGAGGCCTGGCGTATCGGCGGCGATGGTCAGGATCGAACCCGGCGCGACGTAGCGCGACAGTTCATAGGTGATGATCGGACCGCGCCGGTTCCAGCCAAGGATCAGCGTGCGCTCCGGCTTCGCGTCGACAAGCTGATGGCGAAGGATTGCCGCGGTATCGATCTTGGCCCCCGCGCCTCCCAGCTTGATAGCGGCATCGTCCTCGGCAATGATGATGGCGCGCATGTCCTTGCCGATCACCAGATCCGACGGCGGGTTGAGATTGACGCGCCCGGTTTGGTCGCAGAGCCCGATCAGCGTGCAATGCTCATACGCCATCACCGCCTCACCGAAGGTCTTGCCGGTGAGATCAGGCTGCTCGGTCGTGTAGATTTCGCAGCCGTCGAAATCGAGCAGTTCCGAATAGACGCCGCTGAGACCCGACTGCCGGCTCGAATGCACGACGATGCGCGAGATCAGCTGGTCGGCCAGCACAAGCTGCACCTCGGCCCCGCCAACGACGCGGGCGACCTCGGCGTTCTTGCCGTCGCGGATCTCGGCGGCGATGTTGTAGGCCGCCGTGCGCCGGTTCGGGTCGTTGGCCAGCGCGAGCACTGTCTTGATGACCTGCGAATCCGGGTCGTCGCCCTCCGGCGACAGCACGATGATCGAGCGCGAGCTCTGCGGGTTGACGATGGCTAGGTCGTAGAGGTCGGTCGGGTCGCCGCTGCGGCAGATGATGCGCGTATTGCCCAGTTTGTCGACCTTGGCCGCGATCTCGTCCTCCATCGCCACCTTGTCCATATTGGCCATGACGACAATGCGCGGATGGCGGCGGCTGGCATTGGCAATGACGAGTTCGGAGATGACGTCGAAGATCGACGGCGACCAGTTGAGGATGATGGTGTGGTCGCTCTCAAGCACCCGAGAACGACCCTTGCGCAATTCATCGAGCTTGCTGTCGACGCCGGCGCTGAGCACGCCGATGAGGGCCGACACGACGAAGATGCCGGCAAGCGTGACAAACAACATGACGAGACGGAAGGCCCAGCCGGTGTCGCCGCCCATCGTGCCCGAATCGAGCGTGCGCATCAGCGATTCCCAGAACGCTTCGAAGAAGTTCAGCGGTTCGCCGCCCTCCGGCGCGATGCGGGTCACCGCAAGGAAAGCCGCGGCGGCGATGATGATCAGCAGGGAAGCGACGGCGAGCCAGCCGATCAGCGCGATAGGGCCGGCGGCCATGCTCTTGTCAAACCCGTAGCGCAGCCGGGTTCCCAGCGAGTCTCGTTTCTTCATGTCGCCGGCGACCCCCAATATCCTATGATCGATACGCCAACCCCACGCATCGCCAAGCCGCCGTCTTAGCCTGTGTTTAAATAAAGGGGAATCGCTTTCGGGTGTCAGCCGTTCCACGGCCCAGTATAATCGGCATAGAGCTTTGCCGGATCGGGCCGCGGCCGTTCCGGCGCCGGGCCCTGGTAGGAGCCGACATGGATGAAGCCGACGACGCGCTCCTGCGGCGCCAGCCCCAGGATCGCCCTGCCCTCCGCGACGTCGGAATACCAGTTGCTGATCATGTTGGTGCCATAGCCCAGCGCGTTGGCCGCGATCATCAGGTTCAGCGCCGCCATGCCGCCGGACAGGAACATTTCCCATTGCGGGATTTTTGGATTGTCCTTCGGAACCGACACCACGCCGATCACCAGCGGCGCGCGGGAAAACCGCGCAAGCTCCTGGTTGCGGCGGTTTTCCGGCAGCGGCCCTTCGCGCTGTTCGGCGAGCGCCGCCAGCTTCCTGCCGATCTCGAATCGCGCCTCGCCGCGATAAAGGATGAAGCGCCACGGCTCCAGTCGGCCGTGATCGGGCACACGGCTTGCAGCCGCGATCATGGTCGCGATATCGGCATCGCTGGGCGCCGGTTCCTTCAATTCAGGAATAGGTGCGGAGTTTCGGGTCAGCAGGAAGTCGATGATCGGCGACGCCATGGGGGCCAGGTCTCCTAAAGCACTCGATTTTGAGCTGAAGCGCGCCATTGCGGATCGGGGCGGCTCGGGCATTGGCGCGGGCGCGCCGGACGAAAGAACCTGTTGCCAAGGCGGTCGGACTCTTAAGCCTTGAAATTGCCACCGCCTTGGGCTTCAACGCAAGGCATGTTTGAGGGGACATCGCGCCTTTTCCTGATTTGGCTCGCCGTAGCGCTGTTTGCGCCGGCCTCGATGGCCATGGCGCAGAATGCCGACGGCATCGGCAATCTGAAACTCCCCGATATTTCGAGCTATGCACCGCCCAAGGGCGAGACGCCGCTGGCACTCGGTGGCGGCGGTGCCATAACGCTGTCGGCGCAGTTGACCGACAAGGGCGCCGACATCACGCGCGGCATCGTCTGGCGCGTCTTCAAGCCCGAGGCCGCGAGCGACGGCAAGCTGCCGATGGTGGCTTCCGCGCATGGCGGCAGCGCCGTGTTCCAGCTCGAACCCGGCAGCTATCTGGTCCACGCCTCATACGGACGCGCCGGCGCCACCAAGCGCATCACCGTCGGCAAGGACGCCAAGCGTGAAAGCCTGGTGCTCGATGCCGGCGGCCTCAAGCTCGACGCGGTGCTGTCGGGCGGCGTGCGCATTCCGCCGAAAAAGCTGCGCTTTTCCATCTATGAGGGCACCGCCGAGGCCAATGGCGACCGCGCTCTGATCATCCCCGATGTCGAGCCGAACAGCGTCGTGCGGCTCAACGCCGGCGTTTATCATGTCGTCTCCACCTATGGCGCGGTCAATGCCGTTATTCGCTCTGACATCCGTGTCGAAGCCGGCAAGCTGACCGAAGCCACCGTCGAGCATCGCGCGGCGGAGGAGACCATGAAGCTGGTGCGCGAGACCGGCGGCGAAGCGATCGCCGATACATCCTGGTCGCTACTCAACGAATCCGGCGACCCGATCAAGGAAGCCGTCGGCGCCTTCGCCTCGATGGTGCTGGCCGAAGGTCAGTACACCATCATCGCCAAGAACCGCGACCGCATCTACCAGAAGGATTTCACCGTCGTCGCCGGCCAGAACCAGGAGATCGAGGTTCTGGCCACCGAAGCCTCGGCGATCGATCCCGAGGAAGGCGCCGACTAACCGGCGCGTTTGCCGCTCTATTGAAGTGGTACCCGTTTCGTCAGGCTGCCTTGCGCATACGGCGCGGCAGGAAGTGGACGCGGCTGCGCGGTGCGTCGGGCGCCAGATCGAAGACGCCGCGATGAAGGCGATCAAGCAAGGTCTTGCGGTCGCGCAGCGGCTCCAGCTCATCCCAGCGCAGTACGTTGCCGACGCGAACGTCGATCGCTTTGCCGGACAGCCGCGCGAATTCGCGGATGAGCATTGAAAGGCGCAACGTCAGCGACGCCTTGCCGACTAATTTCGCCAGCCTTCCTTCGCGCTCCCCCATGTTCATCGGGCCGCTGACCAGATGGAACAGCCGGCCGTTCTGCCCGGAAAAATGCATCGGCACCACCGACGCCTTGGCGTCCTGCACGAGGCGCGCCGGAAACATCTTCCACGGCAGGTCTCGCGCCCGGCCAAAGCCTCTCGGCGCGGTGGCGACGCCGCCGGCCGGAAATACCACGATGGTGACGCCCTCTTTCAACAGCCGCACTGCCTCGTGGCGCACCGCCATGTTGTTCTTCACCGCGTCCTTGGTCTCGGAAAAGTCGATCGGCAGCGAGTACGGTTCCATTTCGCGGACCTTCAGCAGATCCTTGTGGATCATGACGCGGAACGGACGCCCGAGCTGCTCGACCAGCGACAGCACGGCAATGCCGTCGCCAATGCCGAACGGGTGGTTGGCGACGATCACCAGCGGCGTGTCCGGCAGCCCCGCCGGCGGCCACCGATCGGTGCTGCGCACCTTGACGTCGATCAGCTCCAGCATGCGGCTGAACACCCGCTCGCCCGTCGGCGCCACCTGGCGGCGCCAGAAATCGTAGAGCGCGGCATACCGGTCGCGCCCCGAGAGGCCTTCAATGGAATGGATGAACCAGCGCGTCAGCGCCGGTTGGCTCGCATTGGCATAGGAGAGTTCGGGAAACGGTCTTTCCCGTATCTTCAGCTTGAGCATGGGGGCTCGTTACAAGGTTCGCGTGACAGGCATGTGAAAATGGCGGTGGATCGCTCCACCGCCATTTCTCCGAAACATTGTTTGCTCAGGCCGCGCTTCGCCTGCGGTCGGGCGAAACAGCCTCGTCAGAAAGCAGCTTCAGCGCCTCCGCCAGCTTGAGCGATTCCTGATCGCGCGAGCCGAGCCGGCGGATGTTGACCGTCTCCTCCTCCGCCTCGCGCTTGCCGCAGACGAGGATCACAGGAACCTTGGCCAGCGAATGCTCACGCACTTTGTAGTTGATCTTCTCGTTGCGCAGATCCGGTTCGGCCAAAAGTCCTGCCGCCTTCATCTGTGCGACAACCTTTCGCGCATAATCGTCAGCATCCGAGGTGATCGTGGCCACAACCACCTGCAGCGGCGCGAACCACAGCGGGAAATGGCCGGAATAATGCTCGATCAGGATGCCGAGAAAGCGTTCCATCGAACCGCAGATGGCGCGATGCACCATCACCGGCTGCTTCTTTTCCGAATCCGAACCTATGTAGAAGGCGCCAAAGCGTTCCGGCAGATTGAAGTCGACCTGCGTGGTGCCGCACTGCCATTCGCGGCCGATGGCGTCCTTCAGCACATATTCGAATTTCGGCCCATAGAAAGCGCCCTCGCCCGGATTGATCGAGGTCTTGATGCGGTTTCCCGAGCGCGTCCTGATTGTATCCAGCACGTTGCCCATGATCGCCTCGGCATGATCCCAGGCCTCGTCGGTGCCGACGCGCTTATCCGGCCGCGTCGACAGCTTCACGCTGACATCGTCGAAGCCGAAATCGGCGTAGGTCGACAGGATCAGATCGTTGATGCGCAGGCACTCCGCGGCCAGCTGCTCCTCGGTGCAGAAGATGTGCGCATCGTCCTGCGTGAAGCCGCGCACGCGCATCAGCCCGTGCAAGGCGCCGGACGGTTCGTAACGATGCACATTGCCGAATTCCGCAAGCTTTACGGGCAGATCGCGATAGGATTTCAACCCATGCTTGAATATCTGCACGTGGCCCGGACAATTCATCGGCTTCAGCGCGAACACGCGGTCGTCGTCGGTGTCGTCGCCGGCCACCGTCACCTTGAACATGGCATCGCGATACCAGCCCCAGTGGCCTGACGTCTCCCACAGGCTCTTGTCGAGAACCTGCGGTGCGTTGACCTCCTGGTAGCCTTGCTCGTCGAGGCGGCGGCGCATGTAGTTGACCAGATTCTGGAACATCTTCCAGCCCTTGGCGTGCCAGAAGACGACGCCCGGCCCCTCTTCTTGGAAATGGAACAGGTCCATCTCGCGGCCGAGTTTGCGGTGGTCGCGCTTCTCTGCCTCTTCCAGCATAGTCTGGTAGGCATCGAGTTCAGCTTGCTCGGCCCAGGCCGTGCCGTAGATGCGGGTCAGCATCGGGTTGTTCGAATCGCCTCGCCAATAGGCGCCGGCCACCTTCATCAGCTTGAACGCGTTGCCGATCTGGCCGGTCGAGGCCATGTGTGGGCCGCGGCAGAGATCGAACCAGTCACCCTGGGAATAGATCTTGAGATCCTGGTCTTCGGGAATGGCGTCGATCAGTTCCAGCTTGTAGCGCTCGCCCTTGTTGCCAAAGACCTTTTTCGCCTTGTCGCGCGACCAGACTTCCTTGGTGAACGGCTTGTTGCGCGCAATGATCTCGCGCATCTTCTTTTCGATCACCGGGAAATCGTCAGGCGTGAACGGCTCGTTGCGGGCGAAGTCGTAATAGAATCCGTTCTCGATCACCGGCCCGATGGTCACTTGCGTTCCCGGCCACAGTTCCTGCACGGCCTCCGCCAGCACGTGTGCTGCATCATGACGGATGAGCTCCAGCGCGCGCGGATCGCTGCGGGTGATGATCTCGACCTTGCCGGACTTGCCAAGCGGGTCGGAAAGATCGCGGACGGTGCCGTCGATGGCATAGGCGACAGCCTTCTTGGCCAGCGACTTCGAGATCGATTCGGCGAGGCCCGCACCGGTCATCGCCGCGTCATAGTCGCGGACGGAGCCATCGGGAAATGTCAGGGAAACGGAATTCAGCATCGGGTATCTCCTATCCAGTCCCGCAAACGAGCGCGGGTGGTCGTGGTGTGAAGCCGGAGGCATCCGGCAGCGGGCGGGTTTTAGAGGCCACGCGGCATCAGGTAAAGAGCCGTCGTTGGCGCAGCTGTCAGGAAATGGCGCGACAGATGTCGCAGGCCAGTCGCACAGGCTTGCGAATTTCCCCGACACGAGGTTGGAATCCCCGGCATGGAAGACGCAAAACCCAGCCGAACCGCCTTGGGCGTCGCGCGTATGCGAGCCCTCCACCAGTTCTCGCAACAGGCGGCGCTGTTTCGCGACCCATATGCGAGTGCGATACTGGGCGATGCCGCACCGACGGCGCAGGAACTCGAGCAGGAAGATGAGCGCAGCCAGCGCATGCGCCTATTCGTGGCGGCGCGTGCCCGTCTCGCCGAGGACTGGCTTGCAGCGGCGGTGTGCCGGGGCGTTCGGCAAGTGGTGGTGCTCGGCGCCGGCCTCGACACTTTCTCGCTGCGCAATCCGTACCCTGATGTCGCGGTGTTCGAAGTCGATCACCCGGCGACACAGGCCTGGAAACGGAAATGCATCGCCGATGCTGGTCTTGCCGAACCGCGGGCCACCATGTTCGTGCCGGTCAACTTCGAGCGCCAGCGCCCCGCGGATGAACTGGCATCGGCCGGTTTGCGGCAGACCGAGCCCAGTTTCTTCATCTGGCTGGGTGTCGTTCCGTATCTGAGCCAGGACGCAATCTTCAGCACCCTGTCCTGGATTGCCGGCATGCCCGGTTCGGAGGTCGTCTTCGACTACAGCGAGCCGGCCGAGAACCGCGATGCGGCTGGACAGGCTGCCCTCTCTTTCCATGCGGCGCGCGTCGCCGCTGCCGGAGAGCCCTGGATCAGCTTCTTCGTGCCCGCGGCACTGGCGCAATCGCTGCGCGAGCTCGGCTTCGATGAGATCGAAGATCTGGAAAGCAGCGACATCGCCGCCCGCTTCTCCAGGACGCCAAAGGCGGAGACAAGGAATTCCGGCGGCCACATCCTTCGTGCCCGCCGGAGCACTTGAAGCTAAAGCAAGTTCACTTCACCAGTTGCGGCAACTCCCTCAGTAACGCCGCGCGTGTCGCCGGGCCTTTCGGCATGTCGATCGGCTTGGGGTCGACGACCAGCCGGGCGAAGACGATCCGCCGGCCGCCCTTTTCGGCCCAGCCGACGAACCAGCCCAGCGCGCGCTTGTCCTTGCTGTTTCCCAGCCTGGTGCTGCCGGTCTTGCCCTGCACCGTCCAGCCGTCGGCCTGGAAACTCGGCAGGATGGCTCGGGTCATCTCATGTGCCTTGGCAGAAACCGGCATCTTGCCGGCGAGCAGCCGGCGCAGGAAGGCTGTCTGTTCGACCGGCGATATCTCAAGCGAGGAATTTATCCAGGACTGCGTGAGCCCGTTGTCCTTGTCGGCATCGCCCGAGACATCCATGTTGCCGTAGCCGAATTTCGAGACGTAGAGGGCAAAGCTTTTTGCGCCGAGCCGGCGCACGATCTCGCGCGAATACCATACGATCGAGTCGCGCTCCCAGATCGTCGGGTCGACGGCCTTGTGGTCGCGCTTCACGGCGTTGAACTCAGGCTTGTAATCCCAGCTCGGTGTATGCGCGTCGCTGAGGACACCGCTGTCGTAGCCGATCAGCGCCAGCGGCACCTTGAAGGTCGACGCCGGGCTGACGCGTTGGTCGCAGACGCCGCTTTGATAGAGCGTCTCGCCGCTCGCCGCGTCCTGGATAAGCGTGCAGGCGAAATCGCCAAGCGGCGCCGATTGCGCCCGCATCGGAAATCCCAGAAACCAGGCCAGCAGGAAGAGGACCGCGGCAATGATGAAGGGATGGGTTTCGATCCGACGCATGTGGGCTCTCCTGGGAATGACAGGAGGCGCTTAGCGAAGTGTCTTGGCCCGATTTTGACTCAAATGCGCAGTCTTTGTGCAGGTCGTTGTTAACCTTACCGGATTGTAAAGAAATGCCGCGCTGGCGACCTGGATCAGGGACCAGCGCACCCGCCGTCAGGCCTCGCCGCGCTTCCTGCCGATCTGCCAATAACGCCATGGCGTGAACCAGACGTAGCGCGGGGCGAGCACCTCCGGCACGCGGTCGATGCCGTGCGTTCCGAACGGCCCGCAGCGCAGCACGCGAAAAAGCCCCATCCAGCTGCCGGCCCACAGGCCATGGCGGGCGATCGCCTCATGCGCGTATTCGGAACAGGTCGGCAGATGCCGGCAGGAATTGCCGACAAAACCGGACAATGTCAGTTGATAGAGGCGCACCAGCAACGTGCCGAAAACGCGGCTGGGTGTTTTGCGCCAGGGACCGGGCCAGTTGCGCCCGCGCTGGATCCGTCCGGCGGCATGCACATGCCGATGCTGGTCGCCCACCGCAGTCTCTTTCCGAACGCGACCCCGAAACCGGCTTCCGGGTCAGCTTGCGTTTCCAAACTGATAGATGTGAGCTTCGGCCGGCAAACGCAATCCTCTTCACTCACTCGCCTCTGTGTCGGCTTCAGGGTCGCGAGCGGCGAAAGGGATGCCGCTCCGATGGAGCCGCCCAGCGGGTGGCCGGCCTTTGCTCGGTGCGCTGCACATGATGCCGCCTGTGGCCATGCCACTGAAACGTCGCGATCCGCATCACATCGCAAAAGATTTCCAGTAACTGGATCATGGCCGCATCTCCTTTGAGGCGGATTAGACGCCCGCTGGCCTTCGCCTTCAAACGAGTATAATTTCCGGTTCGGATAACTTCGGGTTATGCGAAATGAAGCGCGGACGGTTGCCCCTGACGGCGTTGCGAAGTTTCGAGGCAGCCGGCCGGCAATTGAGCTTTAGCCGGGCCGCCGAGGAGCTGTTCGTCTCCCAGGCCGCCATCAGCCGGCAGATCCGCGAACTCGAGCAGTTCCTGCACCAGCCCTTGTTCCACCGTCATCACCGTCGCGTCGAGTTGACCTAGGCCGGCCAGCGCCTGCTCGATCAGCTGGTCAGGAGTTTCGATGACATCGACAGGCTGGTTTCGGACCTGGTGGCGGCCCCGGCACAGTCGGTGGTTCGCGTCAGTGTCGAGCCGTCGCTGGCCTCGGTATGGCTGTTGCCGCGGCTCAACCGGTTCAGCCAGTTGCGGCCTGATATCGACGTTTCCCTCGAAGTCGACCCAAGGCCGATCGAGTTCCGCAGCGATCAGCCTGAACTCGCCTTGCGCTTCAGCGCGCGCGCCACCTCGTGGCCGCGCAGCGAGGCCGAATGGCTCGCCTCGACCGTCGATTCACCGGTCCTGTCGCCCGCCTTGCTGGCATCGGGCCCTGCCCTCGAAAAGCCGCTCGACCTTGCCCGCTACACGCTGTTGCACGAGGAGAATCGTCAAGGCTGGGCGCGCTGGTTCGAGGCAGCCGGCGTCGCCGCCGACACCATTCCGGCGCGCGGCCCTATGCTGGCGGATGTGTCGCTGTCGAAGCAGGCGGCCCTGCTCGGCCACGGCGTGGCGCTGGGCGACCTCTTGCAGATCGGCGAGGAGATTGCATCCGGCGCGCTGATCAAGCCGTTCGACATTGATGTCGCATCGGGCGCCTACTGGCTGGTCGCCAGGAGTTTGAAGGACCTGGCGGAGCCGGCCAAGGCCTTCGCCGACTGGGTGAGAAGCGAATTTGCCGAAAGCAGACGGGCGCAGCAAACCAAGGCATGAGCCCGGTTACGTGAGAAGCTCCTCGACGTGTTCAGCGCCCAATTTTGACAATTCACCGGCTGTTGGAGGAGCCGTCATGTACCAACATCACGCTGCTTCTTCTGCGCGTTTCTTCTCGATCTGACCGATGGCATCGACGACCGCATCGAAGGTCAGCATGGTCGAGGCATGGCGCGCCTTGTAGTCGCGCACCGGCTCCAGATATCTCAGATCGGCAAAGCGGCCTTGCGGCGGCGCGCCGTTTTCCTTGAGCATCTTCAGCACGGTGTCGCGCACCGCCCGCAATTCGTCGGCGCTGGCGCCGATGACATGTTGAGCCATGATCGAGGACGAAGCCTGGCCGAGGGCGCAGGCCTTCACGTCATGAGCGAAATCGGTGACGACGCCATTGTCCATCTTGAGGTCGACGGTTACCGTCGAGCCGCACAATTTGGAATGAGCCTTGGCGCTCGCATCCGGATGATCGAGCCGGCCTATGCGGGCGATGTTTCCGGCAAAACCCAGAATTTTCGCATTGTAGACGTCGTCAATCATATTTTTCCAATCCGTCGCCGCCAAGCGAACAGCGATTGCCGCTGTGGCGTCTTTCATTCGCTGCGCACGACCATATATAATGCTGGCAGTCGGGTATCGACAAGGCAACGCAGAGCCATCGTCCTTGCCCATTTCGTTCACGCCGCTTGCGGGCTGGAAACCGGGCGAGTTTTCAGCACCCGAAAGGTCGTGGTCCGTTCAACTCGTTCCTCCTGAGAGAGGAACTACGGGAGACGCCTTTATGGATGCCGTCATCAAGAAAATCATGCCCCCTTCCGACTATCTGGACAAGCCGGTCACCGACAGGCCGAGCGAAGCCGAGGTCGAGGCCGCCGTGCGCACGCTGTTGCGCTGGACCGGCGACAATCCGGACCGCGAGGGCCTGATCGACACGCCCAAGCGCGTCACCAAGGCCTTTCTCGAAATGTTCAACGGCTATGACATGTGCCCGGCCGAAGAACTCGGCCGCACCTTCGAGGAAGTCGCCGGCTATGACGATCTCGTCATCGTCAGGGACATCCAGTTCCACTCGCATTGCGAGCACCACATGGTGCCGATCATCGGCAAGGCGCATGTCGGCTACCTCCCGGACGGCAAGGTCGTCGGCCTGTCCAAGATCGCGCGCGTCGTCGATATCTTCGCCCATCGCCTGCAGACTCAGGAGGCCATGACCGCACAGATCGCCGGCGTCATCCAGGACGTGCTCAATCCGCGCGGTGTCGCCGTCATGATCGAGGCCGAGCATATGTGCATGGCCATGCGCGGCATCCGCAAGCAGGGCTCCACCACGCTGACCTCGACCTTCACCGGCGTGTTCAAGGACACGCCCGAGGAACAGGTCCGTTTCGTCACCATGGTGCGCGGCCTCGGGGCGTAAGCCCCTCGCCGGCATCGCTAGATCAAGGACCCGCGATGTCGGCACTAACATTTCCCACGGCTCCATCAGACAAGAAGGCTCTCGAAGAAGGCGCGGTGTTTTCCCCGCGCTTCGATGCTGCCGGGCTGGTCACCGTCGTCGTCACCGACGCCGCTGACGGTATGCTGCTGATGGTCGCGCATATGAATCCCGAGGCGCTGGCGCTGACGCTCGAAACCGGCATCGCGCACTACTGGTCGCGCTCGCGCAGCACGCTGTGGAAGAAGGGCGAAACATCAGGCAATTTTCAGACGGTCGTCGAGATGCTCACGGATTGTGACCAGGACGCCATATGGTTGCGCGTCAAAGTGTTGGGCCACGACGCAACTTGTCACACCGGCCGGCGTTCATGTTTTTATCGGACGGTGGGGCTAATCGGCGGCAAGGCAACGCTTGCCGGCGATGGCAGCACGCCGCTGTTCGATGCGGAAAAAACGTATCGGAAGCCCGCGTGAACCATTCAACAGTCGCAAACCACTCATATTCACTATTCTCAAACGTCCTTCCTGTAGAACGGACGCGGGACAAGGGAGATCATGATGCTCGAGTGGGCGTCATTGCGTAGCAGACCGGACGTGCGGGAGGCCAATGGCCCCTCATCGTCCGGCGGCGTGCCTGACCCGCAACCTGCGGGCAAGACAGGCATTTCGCTCGCGCTGGGCGGCGGCTGCGCACGCGGCTGGGCGCACATTGGCGTGCTGCGCGCGCTCGACGAAGCCGGCATCGAAGTCTCAATGATCGCCGGCACCTCGATCGGCGCGCTGGTTGGCGGCTGCTATCTCGCCGGCAAGCTGGACGAACTCGAGGAGTTCGCCCGCAGCCTGACCAAGCGGCGCATCTTCGGCCTGCTCGATCTCAATCTGCGCGGCAGCGGCCTGTTCGGCGGTATGAAACTGGACGTCAGGCTGCGCGAGCACATGGCAGGCATCCGCTTCGAGGATCTGACGAAACCGTTCGTCGCCGTTGGCGCCGAAATTCGCACCGGCCATGAGATCTGGCTGTCCAGCGGTTCGCTGATCACCGCGATGCGGGCTTCCTATGCGCTGCCCGGGGTGTTCGAACCGGTGAATTGCAACGGCCGCATTCTGGTCGACGGCGCGCTGGTCAACCCGGTTCCGGTTTCGGTCTGCCGCGCCTACGAGCAGCCGCTGGTCGTCGCGGTCAACCTTCACTACGATCTGTTCGGCCGCGCCGCCGTCATCAAGCACAGCGCCGGCGAACTGCTCATCGAGAAGGACGCGCCCCGGCCAGGCCAGGCCAGCCCCGACCACCAGCCGCACCAAAGCCGTCTCGGCATCACCGGCGTCATGGTCGAAGCTTTCAACATCATCCAGGACCGGATTTCACGCGCAAGGCTGGCGGGCGATCCGCCCGACATGTCGCTCCAACCGAAACTCAGCCATATCGGCTTGACCGAATTCCACCGCGCGGATGAGGCGATCAGCGTCGGTTACCAGGCGACGATGGCGCAGATCAGCGAGTTGAAGCGGCTGCAGACGGTTCTCGCTTAAACCAATTCGGCAATGTCAGGCTTTGGCCGCATCGGTGATGCGGAACTGCACCGTGCGGTTGCCGTTCCAATAATTCCCCGACAGCGAGCCGGCTACATGGATCGTGTTGCCCCTGTTCTTGAACAGGAATTCGCCCAGCGCGGTATCGACGGATCGAAAGGCGATGCCCTGGATGCGGCCGCCGCTTTCCGACTGCAGATCAGCCCGGATGTGGTTGGTGCCGACGGCCCGCGCGTCGGCCAGCCGATGGCGCGGCAGCGCGAACACCGGCGCGACATGGCCGGCGCCGAAAGGCCCGGCCTTTTCCAATGCATCGAGCAAAGCAATCGTCGCGCCCTCGGCGGCGAGCGCGCCGTCGACGGCCAGACTTTCTTCGTCCTGCAGCCGGAACACTTCGGTCGCCGCGCGCTCCTCGAAGAAAGCACGGAGTTCGCCGAGCTTGGCGCGTTCCACCGTGATGCCGGCGGCCATGCCGTGGCCGCCGCCCTTGACGATCAGCCCGGCATCGGCGGCTGCGCGCACCAGCCGTCCGAGATCGAAGCCCGACACCGAACGGCCAGAGCCGGTGCCGATGCCATTGGCGTTGAAGGCGATGGCGAAGGCCGGCCGCCGCGCATGGTCCTTCAGCCGCGAGGCGATCAAGCCGACAATGCCGGGATGCCAATTGGTGCTGGCGGTGACGATGATGGCCGGCCCGTTGCCGCCGGCAAGTTCGGCGTCAGCCTCGGCGCGCGCCGCTGCCAGCATCTCCAGCTCCATCTGCTGGCGTTCCTGGTTGAGCCGGTCGAGTGTCTCGGCAATGGTCCCGGCCTCAACCGGATCGTCGGTGGCGAGCAGCCGGCTGCCAAGTGCTGCATCGCCGATGCGGCCGCCGGCATTGATGCGCGGCCCAATCAGATAGGCGAGATGAAAGGTGCTTATCGGCTCACCGATGCGGGACACCCGCGCCAGTGCGGCGAGCCCCTCATTCTTCTGCTGCCGCGCCATCTGTAGTCCCTTGACGACGAAAGCGCGGTTCACGCCGATGAGCGGCACCACATCGCAAACCGTGGCCAGCGCCGCCAAGTCGAGCAACGACAACAGGTCCGGTGGCGCTGCGTCGGGCAATCGGCTGCGCAGGACCCTCGCCGTCTGCACCAGAGTGAGGAAGACGACACCGGCGGCGCACAGATGGCCTTGCCCGGAAAGGTCGTCCTCGCGATTGGGATTGACGACCGCGGTCGCCTCCGGTAGCGGGCCGCCGACCTGATGGTGGTCGAGCACCACCACATCGGCGCCTGCGGCCTTGGCGGCATCGATGGAGACAGCGCTGTTGGTGCCGCAATCGACGGTGACGATCAGCGTCGCGCCGCGCGAGACCAGTTCGCGCATAGCCTCCGGATTGGGGCCGTAGCCCTCGAAGATGCGGTCGGGAATGTAGATCTCCGAAGGCACCGAGAAATGCGTCAGGAAGCGCTTGAGCAACGCCGAAGAGGCGGCGCCGTCGACATCGTAGTCGCCGAAGATTGCCACCTTCTCCTTGGCCATGACCGCTTCGGCGATGCGGGTCGCAGCCTTGCCCATGTCGGTCAGCGAAGCCGGATCCGGCAACAGATTGCGAATCGTCGGATCGAGGAAGCGCTCGGCCTGGTCGGCGGTGACGCCTCGCCCGGCGAGCACGCGAGCCACAATGTCGGGCACGCCGTGGCCCTGCGCTATGGCAAGCGCGGTCATGTCCTGCCGCTCGCTCAACCGGTGTTCCCAGGAAACACCGGTCGCCGACTGCCTGATATCGAGGAAGAGGCGTTTGTCGCCCGTCATAGGAGGCGTAGTCTACAGATTGTCATTTCCGGCAATATGCGACGGCTAAACAGGAAAGTCTCAAAACTTTTCCACATCCTGGTGACGCGCCTTGATCTCGCGGCTCACGCCTCCGCCAGAGCCCGATGATGATTGGTGGGTTCGACCTGAAATCTCAATCCGGCTCCAAATCAAAGAGATAGAGCACTATGGCGTCTGAACCACTTTTCAGCAGGAATATCAAATCGGTTAAGGAGAAAAATGACTTGGCCTAGCCAGCGCGCTCAATGCGGATAACCTGCGGCTTGTCTGTGAGGTGGCCGTCCTTGGTGATGCCGTCGACAGCCTTGCGCACCGCTGCTTCCGTCGTCTCGTGGGTGACCAGGATCACCGTCTTTTGCGCGTCCGTCTCGCCGCTGACGGCATGCTGGACGATCGATTCCAGCGAAATGTCGTTGTCCGCCATGCGCTTGGCGATCGCGGCGAAGACGCCGATGCGGTCGTGCACGGTCAGCCGGATGAAATAGCCGCCGGCATGGCTGCGCATCTGCGCCTTCTTGTAGGGACGCAATTCCTTGGCCGGCAGGCCGAACACCGGACCGTGCTGGAAGCCCGGCCGGCTCTTTGCGATGTCGGCGATATCGCCGACCACGGCGGACGCGGTGGCGTTGCCGCCGGCACCGGGGCCGGAGAGCAGCAGTTCGCCCAAAATGTCGGTTTCGATGGCCACCGCATTGGTGACGCCATGCACCTGTGCGATCACCGAAGCGGTCGGCACCATGGTCGGGTGCACGCGCTGCTCGATGCCGCTGTCGGTGCGCTGCGCGACACCGAGCAATTTTATCCGGTAGCCGAGATCGGCGGCAGCGCGGATATCGGCCTGGCTGATATTGGAAATGCCTTCCATGTAGATGTCATTGGCGGCGATCCTGGTGCCGAAGGCCAGGCTGGTCAGGATCGACAATTTATGCGCCGTGTCATGGCCCTCGATATCGAAAGTCGGATCGGCCTCTGCATAACCCAGCCGTTGCGCGTCCTTCAGGCACTCGTCGAAGGAGATGCCCTCGGCCTCCATGCGGGTCAGAATGTAGTTGCAGGTGCCGTTGAGGATGCCGAAGACGCGGGTGACCGAATTGCCGGCCATCGCCTCGCGCATCGTCTTGATGACCGGGATGCCGCCGGCAACCGCCGCCTCGTAGTTGAGCAGCACGCCCTTCTTCTCGGCGATTTCGGCAAGCGCCACGCCGTGCTTGGCCAACAGCGCCTTGTTGGCGGTGACGACATGACGTCCGGCTTCAAGTGCTGCCTTGACCGACGCGCGCGCTGCCCCTTCGTCGCCGCCGATCAGTTCGACGAAGAGGTCGATATCGGCGGTCTGCGCCATCTTGATCGGATCGTCGAACCATTTGGCGGCGCTGAGGTCGACGCTGCGGTCGCGCTTGGCATTGCGAGCCGAAACAGCGGTGACGATGACATCGCGTCCGCACTGGCGCGTCAGTTCCGCTGCCTTGTCGCGCAGCACGCGCGCCACCGAGGCGCCAACCGTACCCAGACCCGCAATTCCAACACGCAACGCTTCAGCCATGTCCGGCGACGCCCCTCAAAAAATCTGCTCGAAAAAGATGTGCGGCGACTTTAGCGATGCGCGGCGAGCGGCACCACATTGTTCGGCTGCTTGGCGCTGGACGCCAGGAAGCGCTTGATGTTGCGCGCCGCCTGCCGGATCCGGTGCTCGTTCTCGACCAGCGCGATGCGGACATGATCGTCGCCATGCTCGCCAAAGCCGATGCCCGGCGCCACCGCCACGTCGGCGTGCTCGATCAGGAGCTTGGAAAACTCAAGCGAGCCGAGATGCTTGAACGGCTCCGGGATCGGCGCCCAGGCGAACATCGAGGCAGCCGGTGCCGGAATGGTCCAGCCGGCGCGGCTGAAGGCGTGGACCATGACGTCGCGGCGCTTCAAATAGACCTCGCGCACTTCGGCGATGTCGGCGCCGTCGCCATTCAGCGCATGCGCCGCCGCCACCTGGATCGGCGTGAAGGCGCCGTAATCGAGATAGGACTTCACCCGCGTCAACGCCGAGATCAGCCGCTCATTGCCGACGGCGAAGCCCATGCGCCAGCCAGGCATGGAGAAGGTCTTCGACATCGAGGTGAACTCGACGCAGACATCGATGGCGCCCGGCACCTGCAGCACCGAAGGCGGCGGATTGCCGTCGAAATAGATCTCCGAATAGGCAAGGTCCGACAGGATGATGATGTCGTTCTTCTTGGCGAAGGCGACCACGTCCTTGTAGAAATCGAGCGAGGCGACCAGCGCCGTCGGGTTCGACGGATAGTTGAGGATCAATGCCAGCGGCTTCGGGATCGAATGACGGACACCGCGCTCGAGCGCCGGGATGAAGCCGTCATCCGGCTCGACCTGCAGCGAACGGATGACGCCGCCCGACATGATGAAGCCGAAAGCATGGATCGGATAGGTCGGGTTGGGGCACAGGATCACGTCGCCCGGCGCGGTGATCGCCTGCGCCATATTGGCGAAGCCTTCCTTCGAACCGAGCGTCGCCACCACCTGCGTGTCGGGATTGAGCTTCACGCCGAAGCGGCGCTGATAATAGGCGGCCTGGGCGCGGCGCAGACCTGGGATGCCGCGGGAGGAGGAATAGCGATGCGTGCGCGGATCGCGCACCACTTCGCACAATTTGTCGACGATCGCCTTCGGAGTCGGCAGGTCGGGATTGCCCATGCCAAGGTCGATAATGTCAGCGCCGCGCGAACGGGCGCTGGCCTTCAGCCGGTTGACCTGCTCGAACACGTAGGGCGGAAGCCGGCGGACCTTGTGAAATTCTTCCATGTCAGTTCCAGACGATTTAAGATTGGCTTCAGCACAGTTGGCTTGGCTAGGCGCCCTTGGCAAAGACCGCTTTCGGCGCGCGATATAGCCTTATTTGCAGGTAGGGTCGAGGGCGGGATCGCATTTGGCTTCGATCTGCTTCAGCGTGTCCTTGCCATGGTTCTTCGCCAGCGAATTCAGCGCCGCCGGGCTGGTGGACGGGGCACCGCCGCCGCCCTTGGCCACTTGCCCCTGCTGTTCGCCCTTCAACTGGGCAAGCTTGGCCTGCGTCTCCTCAGGGGTGAGTTGCTTTGCCGCCACCTGCGGTGGGATGTTGAGATTGGGATAAGAGCCGGTGTCCTGCGCGCCCTGGGTCAGGCCGACATTCATCCCGTTGCCGGTGTTGGCGCTCGTGCAGCCACTTGCCGCCAGCAGCCCTGGCGCCAGACAGGCGATTGCAACCGCGATGCGGCAAAAGCGGCCTGCCCCCGAAAAAATGGTCTCGCCGGTGTTAATCGTCATATTGTTTTCCTGGCAGCCGGGGTACAGCGCATTGGACCCGGTCAGATGTCCCATGATAATATGTCAAGAAAACGCCTCGGGAGGAACCCCGCGAGCCATGTCCAAAACACCTGATTCGAGCAAAGCGGAAGATGATCAATCTTCGACCGTCGAGCAATATCTGGTGAAAGACCCGGAACGCTTCGCGTTGAACATGGCGCGTATGGTCGAACAGGCCGGCAAAGCCGCCTCCGCCTGGGCCGAGCCGCGCGAAAAAGGCGAGGTGCGCGATCATGTCGCCGAACCCGTGGTCGACATGGTCAAAACCTTTTCCAAGCTCAGCGAATATTGGCTGGCCGACCCGCAACGCGCGCTGGAAGCGCAGACGCGACTGTTCGCCGGCTACATGACGGTCTGGGGCAACGCCATCCAGAAGGTTAGCCCGAATGCTGAAGCGCCGGACGATGCGGTCAAGCCCGAGCGCGGCGACAAGCGTTTTCAAGACCCCGAATGGGGTCGCAACGCTTTCTTCGATTTCCTCAAACAGGCCTATCTCGTCACCTCGCGCTGGGCGGCCGACCTGGTCGAGCACGCCGAAGGCCTCGACGACCACACCCGCCACAAGGCGAGCTTCTACGTCAAGCAGGTGTCCAATGCCATCTCGCCGTCGAACTTCATCCTGACCAATCCGGAGCTGTTTCGAGAAACCGTCGCCTCGAATGGAGAAAACCTGGTGCGCGGCATGAAGATGCTGGCCGAAGACATCGCCGCCGGCAAGGGCGACCTGAAGCTGAGACAAGCTGACTATTCGCCCTTCGAGATCGGCAAGAACGTCGCGACATCTCCCGGCAAGGTGGTCGGCCGCAGCGATGTCGCCGAAATCATCCAGTACGATCCGACGACGGAGACGGTGCTCAAGCGCCCGCTGCTGATCTGCCCGCCCTGGATCAACAAGTTCTACATCCTCGATCTCAACCCGCAAAAGTCCTTCATCCGCTGGGCGATCGAGCAAGGCCATACCGTGTTCGTCATCTCCTGGATCAATCCCGACGAGCGGCACGGCGCCAAGGGCTGGGAAGCTTACATACGGGAGGGCCTGCAATACGGCCTCGACACGATCGAGAAGGCGACCGGCGAGAAAGAGGTCAACGCCATCGGCTATTGCGTCGGCGGCACGCTGCTGGCGGCCGCACTCGCACTGCTGGCACAGGAAGGCGACAACCGCATCAAATCGGCGACCTTCTTCACCACGCAGGTCGACTTCACCCATGCCGGCGACCTGAAAGTCTTCGTCGACGAGGACCAGGTGGCAGCGGTCGAGAAATCGATGAACGAAAAGGGCTACCTCGACGGCACCAAGATGGCGACCGCCTTCAACATGCTGCGCTCGGGCGACCTGATCTGGCCTTATGTCATCAACAATTACATGCGCGGCAAGGATCCCCTTCCCTTCGACCTGCTCTACTGGAACGCCGATTCCACCCGCATGGCGGCCGCCAACCACTCCTTCTACCTGCGCAACTGTTATCTCGAGAACAATCTGACGCGTGGCGTGATGGAACTCGCCGGCCGCACTTTGTCGCTGGCCGACGTCACCATCCCGGTTTACAA
Organism: Mesorhizobium sp. M0016; assembly: GCF_040324035.1. Taxonomy (NCBI): domain Bacteria; kingdom Pseudomonadati; phylum Pseudomonadota; class Alphaproteobacteria; order Hyphomicrobiales; family Phyllobacteriaceae; genus Mesorhizobium; species Mesorhizobium sp. M0016. The sequence goes on from NZ_JAMYVM010000006.1 coordinate 194,794, forward strand.
CCTGGCGTCGAAGGAAGATCACATCGCGCCGGCCCTTTCCGTGTTTCTCGGCTCGCAATATTTCGGCGGTGACGTCGAGTTTGTGATGGCTGGTTCCGGCCACATTGCCGGTGTCGTCAACCCGCCGGCAGCCAAGAAATACCAGTACTGGACCGGCGGCAAACCGACAGGCGATTTTGACCAGTGGCTCGCCTCCGCGGTGGAGCATCCCGGCTCCTGGTGGACGCATTGGCAGCACTGGATCGAGACCCAGGACGACACCCTCGTTCCGGCCCGCAAACCGGGCAAGCACATGAAAACCCTGGGTGATGCCCCCGGCACCTATGTGAAGGTGCGTGTGTAACGGCCGGCACCTTTTGCAGGTGCCTGTGTGTAACGGAATGTAATGTCTGGTGAGTTGACGAGCCGGCAAAACGGGGCGAAATGGTGTCGTCAACCTTCAAGAAGCCTCAATTGGCCTCCAACGAGCAAATAATTCAGAGGCTTGCAGAATTGACACAAGTCTCGTTTCCGGTTTGGGAACACAAGGTTATTGGATGTGAACGTTTCGACGCCGCACCAATAGCATGCCGACCGGACACCGAGGGGGAATTTAGTTTTGAAATCAGTAGGATCGCGTCTCGCGGGGAGAGAAGGTCGCACTATAGCGGCAGCGCTTTTCTCCGTGCTTCTGGCGTCCTGCACCTCCGCTGGCGACCCCACAATGTCCGTCGGCATGCCTGGCTACAACGCGACCGCTTCTGACATCGCCGCGGCTTCCGGCGCCAGCCCTGCGGCGCCGGGCGATTCGACCGTGCAGGTCACATCCACCGGGCCGCAGATGATGATGACGGCAGCGGGCGATGCGACACTGCCCGAGCAGGTCGCCTATGTGCCGGTGGCCAAGCCCGGCACCGGCTTCCCGGTCAATGTTCCCGCCGGCTCCGAAACCATTGTCGGCCAGACGCCGCAGTCGCTGCAGCAGTCAGCACAGACCGCGGCCGCAACGGACGCCGTGGCGCAGAAGATCGCCGCCGCCGATGCCGGCGTGACCGCGCCGAAACCGACTGCCGCGGCACCCGCGCCCGGCGAGGTCTACGTGACCGCCGCGCCCCAGCAGATCGACACGCCGAAGAAGGGCTTCCTGGCCTCACTGTTCAGCACCACGCCAACCTCGGCGGCACCTGCTCCGCTGGTCAACTCGCGCTCGGGCGAACAGCCTGCGGTTGCTGCCCAGAAGGCCGCCCCGGCAAAGCCGATCATCACGTTGGCCTCAGCCAGTTCGGCCGACAAGCCCTTGCAGCTTGCCTCGCTTGGCAACGAGAGCAACCACATCACCGGCAGCGATGCCTTGCCCGGCGTGCGCCAGACGGCGCTGTTCGAGATCAAGCGCAAATCCGGCCTCGACGACGAAAGCGACGTCGACCTGAACGAGGACGAGGGTTCGGGCGGCGCCTATCAGGTGGCTTCCGCCGCCGGCCTCGCCCGGCTGGCGCCCAACGGCCTGTTGAAGCAAAACGAGAGCGTCGACGTCGCCTGCCTGAAGCCGTCGCTGGTGCGTGTGCTGAAGACCATCGAAGGCCATTACGGCCGCAAGATGATGGTCACATCAGGCTACCGCGACCCGGCCCGCAACCGGCGCGCCAACGGCGCCAAGAATTCGCTGCACATGTATTGCGCCGCCGCCGACATCCAGGTTCCCGGCGTCTCCAAATGGGAACTGGCGAGCTACATCCGAACCATGCCCGGCCGCGGTGGCGTCGGCACCTACTGCCATACCGAATCCGTTCACGTCGACGTCGGCCCCGAGCGCGACTGGAATTGGCGCTGCCGCCGGCGGGGGTAGCATCCCCATTCGGCAAACGGGCCGAGGGGCTGTTAGCAGCCCGCCGTTTTTTCCGATTACCTATCAGCGACGTTCGAGATTAGCCGAGGCACCCGCGACTTCGTCATCTTATGGCGAAGCAAGGAGCGCAGCGACGCAGCGCAGACGCGAGGATGACGACTGCGCGGCGCATTCGTCCAAAGATGTGCAACGACGCGAGGCCAGAAAACCTGCGCTTGCTCACCAAACTGGCCGTTTTCGCCCCTCTTGAAAAAAGTTTCCGCATCTGGCGGCTGATGGGTTGCCGGTTGGCAACAACGCAATTATAAGCCGCTTCGTCTGAGCGCGCCCATCGTCTAGCGGTTAGGACACCGCCCTTTCACGGCGGTAACAGGGGTTCGATTCCCCTTGGGCGTACCAGATATTTCAAGCACTTAGCGACATTCCTCCCTTCCATGTCCAATATTTGGCCAATATCCGGGTTTGAAAATGGCGACGAAGCTCGAATCAGATCAGGAAGCCATCGGGCGAATCCTGGAGGCTCTGCTCGATAATGGGCTCGGCAGCGCTCGCTTCGATTCATCGAGAGACGGCTTGAAATTGCTCCACATGGACGACGAGCAAAAGGCAATGGACATTTTTGACGACGTCCTCACATGGATGGCCGACGAGGGCCTGATTCGAGTTGCGAACAGATATCCCACCCTTTCCAGCGGCACCACTTGGATGGGAGTCCAATTAAGTTCCAAGGGGCTCGCTGCCCTGAAGAAAAAGCCGTCCGAAAACGAGAAGTCGGTCGCCGAGACACTCTCCGAAAAGGACGGTGATCTCGCACCGGCTGCCTACTCCAGGCTTGGCGCCTTGTTTGGCGGCTTTGTTGGCGGTGCTATCCAGACATTGAGTTAGGCCCGCCACCGTGAGGCAGCGCCTTGCCGTCCGGTGCCAATTGCGGCGCCAGTTCAATCCTGCGATTGTCCAAAGTCCGGGACGTTGGGGAGAGGCGGACAATGGACGTAAACCCAGACTTGCTGAACCTTGCAGTCGCAACTGTCGCACTGATCGTCTCGGCGGTGGCCTTAGGTTTTTCCATCTTCTTTTGGTACCGTCAGTTTCGCCCAATCATCACGGCGATGGTTGAGACGCACCACGGCGGCAACGAGGCGATCGCGTACGACCTGATCATCCTTAACTCCGGATCGATCCCGGCAAAGAATATCAAGCTCTTCGTTAGCGATCAGACAGCGCTTGAGGCGGCGCTTGGCGCCGGAGCCAACGACGAGAACAAGGGCCTTTGGTTGGCTTGTTTCGAGCCTTCCAGGGTGATCCGTCTCCTCCACAACGGTGCTCGGACGTCATGCTCTTTTGGTCTAACCCATAGAGATCCGCGTCAAAGCTTTTGGATCGCGCAGGCCGAGTTTCCGATTGAGATCGAATATGAAAGTTGGTTCGGAAAGAAATATCCAAGAGAGGTGAACGTTTTGCAGATCGCCGATTCTGACAGTTTTACAGGCGGTATGTGGGGACCACCCAAAACACTCGCATTAGTCCGGCCCAGTAAATGAAAAGCCCGCCACCGTGAGGCAGCGCGCCAAAAAAAAGCGGGGAGTAGGTCGTTTGCCAATCGCAATGCAATGGAGCGTACTAGCTGTCGCCGCGCGGCTGTGATTGTGTTCAGCGCGAGCTTCCTTTCGTTCACGGAAAACGACAATGTTCTCGACAATCATACTGCACGTGCTGGCGTCGCCGTTCTTGCCCCTTACCTTCGTACTACTGCTCGTTTGGGGGGTGTATCGCTTGCAGCGTAAATTCAAACGTGATGAACGGGCACGTATTGAGGCGTTGTGGCGTGATCAGCGGAACGACATCGAACCAGGCTCCAAGAGCTCCGGCCCAGTCCTTGAGAAAAAGTGTCCCGATTGTGCCGAGATGGTGAAGGCGGACGCCCGCATCTGCCGGTTCTGCCGACACGAGTTCTGATTGGAGGTTCTAGCAGATGGTCATTCCGTATCTTTCAATTGCCACCAGCTTTGTCGCGGCAGGCCTTGGCATCAGAGCTGCAACCATCCCTATAAGAGACAGCATTGACGACATGATGCCCGACATCGGCCGGCAGGGAAAATGGGCAAGCTGGGCAGCAGTCGCGGCCGGCGTGTCCGTGGTGCTGCAGTCCCTGGATAGGCTTTGGCAGTAGCTCTCTACATCGCCGCCATCACCTCCTCGATGCTTGCCGGCGCGATCTGGCGCTACCGGCAGCGTGACATGATCGGTATGGCCGCAAGCTTGATCATGGCTGGTTTGGGGCTGTATCTGCTGCTGCTCTGAAAGTGAGGATTTGCTGTGAGTTTTTTGCCGCCGCCGGACAAATCCATAAAAGTTACCAAGCAATCAGGAGCGTTTTGGCAAGTCGAAGCGGCTATTGAAGCCTTCGAATTGGGGCGCTTTGAGTGCGCCGTAACTTTGGCTGGCGCGGCAGAAGGGATGCTTCCGGAGAATCCCAATCAGGCGATTTTTAGCGGGTTAGTTGACCACCCCAAAAAACCGACATCAATTACGCGCAAGGATTTTATTGCGGTCATCAATCTGGAGCGCGATTGGCTAAAGCACCTAACGCCTGATGTTGCCGCTGAAATGGAAATCACTCTATTTGACGCGGCCTTCATGGTGGTTCGGGCGATGGCTCGCTTGGAACAGTGGTCCCCCAAAATGGAGGATTTCAAGTCTTGGTACATGGCCTTTATCCGTCCTTTGTAAACCAAAGATAGCGGGCGACGGAGATGCCCCAAGCCTACTAGCGTAGATCTGCCCCGGCGATGCGCCGCGTGAATGCCCGCTCGACTCCAGCAACAGCCTCATCCTTCATTTCGACTGTTCCGCGCGCGCCGCCGTCATGGCAGGTCCAGAACCAAGTGCCTGCGGCTGGGCCGTGCATCGTCTTCATGATGCGGCCGACCTTTTCCTGCTGGAACGCTGCGGCGAAATCGAAGGGCGCCGTCTGCCCTCCTATGACGGTCCGCGACCATGCCAGCCACACGCGAGCACCCCGCTCGAGCACGAACTTGAACGCCTCGTCCTGTTTCTCGAACGTCTGGAGGATCGCGCTTCCGTCGAGGACCTGAAAGCCGATTTGATAGGCGAAGCGGACGGTAAGGCGATCTGCTGGCATGGCTTCGATATACCGTTCAATCTTCCTCGCGGAAATCCTGCAGCGAGGCATGCCTAAGGTCTTCCTCGCCGCGCAAGTGCTTCACGCGGCCAATCAGCCCCGACTTAACCCATTGCGTTGCCGGTCGCTTCATTCCCTTCGGCGCCGGCCCGGCGTGCTCCTGGACGCGCTTCCATAGGCGTTCGCGAATAGGGCGGCTGGAGTTGATGAACGCCGAGCCGACATACTGCCCGGTCTTCCGATCGGCCATGAGCGCAAAGGCCGGCTTGCCCGGTTCCCGCTCGACACCGAGCAGGTCGTATTCCTCCACCATGTAGCTTTTGATCTTCAGCCAGGCGGTCGACCGGCCGCTGCGGTATTTGCTGTCACGGCGCTTCGATACCATGCCCTCAAGGCCGGCTTCATCGATCAGGTGGAATATGGCTTTAGCGTCTCCGGGCAGCGCCTGGCTGAATTGGATGCGAATGTTGGCAGGGATCATGCTTTCAAGGATCTCACGCCGTTCCTCCAGTGCCATGTCGCGCAGATCGTGGCCGTTGAGGTGAAGGAGATCGAAGGCGACGAAATAGAGGTCGTGCTGCCGGCGTGTGATCGCCTTGCGCAGCGCGGCGAAATCGGAAAGGCCGGCTTCGTTCAGGACGATGATTTCTCCGTCTATGATTGCGCTCTCGGCTCCGAGCTCTGCGCTTGCGGCCACGATGTCGCGGTATTTGGTTGTCCAGGCGAGCCCGCGACGGGTGTAGATCCGCGTCGCGTCCTCGTCGATGATCATCTGGGAACGGTAGCCGTCAAACTTCACCTCGTGAGTCCATCCATCGCCCTCGGGAGGCTTCTCCACCAAGGTCGGCATCAAAGGCTCGATGAACTTCAAACGCATGCACTGACCCACACCCGGCGATTCAAGCCGCGAGCTCGAAATCGGTTCCGGAACATTTTAGCTCAAATGCATGTTTCAATGGTTATGAAGATCGAAGCCGACGAATGCCGGGCAGCGTTGACGCTCATCCGGCGCACAATCGAGGACCACTGCCCGCCCGGCGCGCTGCCCAGCGAGGAAGCGGTAAACGGTCTCTATGGGCCGGGGCTCATGGATGAGGCGGAAGCCATCGCCGTTGCGATCGTATCGACCGTCGACAGGCTTCATTTGAGGTCCATCACAAAACCGCCCTCGCCGAGCATCAGGTCGTCCTAGGCTGACCCGTGGGAGCCTCGCCAGCACATTTTTCCAGAGCGCGAAATCATCGGATCTCCTGATGTGTCCTTGTGCCTGCGTTCCGATGATGATTTTCTGTTGTGGATCATTGGGGAGGAATAAATGAACGCGGGAAAGTGGCTCCAGGCCAATTTTGCTGGATATGAACGTCTTTCTCGATCAGAGAAAACGGAGATCAAAGACTTCCCAGTGCTGTGGTCGATTTTTGAAATGACGGCCACAATGAAACGTGCAAAACCGCAGACTATTATTGATGCCGTTGACCAAATTGCGCGGCCTTTCAGGTTCGACGGGCCCTTTCTAGCGGCGCTGGATTTTTATCGGGACAGGTTCTATCGCGACGGAGAAACCACACCCTACTTCGATGGCCTCAGCCTTTGTCGCATTGCCCGTCCTCTCGTCTTGCCTGTGCTGACCGGGGAAGCGACCCGGAAAAGGCAAAAACTGACGGCGCTGTTGCTCATCATCAATCGTCTCCGCAATAATTTTCTGCACGGCGAGAAGGCTGAATATGCTTTCGAAGGGCAACTCGGAAACTTCCGTCATGCAAACCGAACGCTGATGGCAGCAATTCCGTTGTGGCGCTGATGGTTTAGCAGTGATCCTCGTCATGTTTGGCCTTGTGGCTGATCGCTGCCGTCGCGATCAGACGCTACTGATATTTATCCCGCCATCTTGCGGAAGATCGCCATGGCGGTTGCCGGCGGCAATTCATCGAACCAAGTCCAGAACTCGTCGGCATCTTCCTCGGTCATGGCGTCGGTGAGGCGCTTCGCCCTGGCGCGCAGCATTGCAACCTTTTCAGCGGCGTAAGAGCCCCATTCGGCGGCAAGCAGCTTACCGGCTGCCGTGGTGGCGAAATGCTTCACCTCTGCCGGTGAAGCCGGGGTAACGTAAACCGTGCCGGCGGCGATCTCGCTGTAGATGGCATAGCGGGCGCCCTCGGGTACTTCGCTGTCGAAGCGTTCCATGAAAACGCGCTGCTCACGATTGCCGCCGAGGGCGCGCACGATATTGGCGGCATCGCGCTGGACGTTGGCAAGGTGAGCGCGAAACCCGCCCATCTCGTCCCAGTCGGAAACCAACCTGCGGCCGGCCTCCGAACTGCAGAGAGCGGTGCGGGATTGATCGGCATCCATCGGCCGCGTCGGATTGATCAGGTCGGGGTTAATTTCCGACTGCTCGGCCTCCAGCAAGGCAGCGTATTCCGCGTCAAGTTTCTCGTCATAGTACCGGTGGATGTCGGTTGCCATGATGCGGGCGATTTCTGCCTTACGACCGGGGTCAGGAAGCCGAGAGGCAAAATCAGCCCCCTGGTTCCCGGTCGTAAGGCCTTCCGTCGCTGAGCCTGCTCGGGCCGCGCCAGAATTCTCGGAAACTGTCAGTTCGTTGCTCATTTGTTGCCCCCTCTCGCGTGCAGCCACACACTGATTGCCGTGGTGCCGTCCCCTGCCGTGACGCTGGGGCGGATCTGGTGCGACAGCATACCGATTGGCTTCATTCCCGCCGCTGTGAACGTCAGCGCGTTGCCAAGAGGATCGGTCAGCGTGGCCCAAGTCGTGCCGCCGTCATTCGATCCCTGGATCGTGACCGACCCAGCCGCGCCGAAGGTGCCAAACACCTGGACGGTTCTGTCCTGAAAGGTGTTGAGGGAAACCGCATTTCCCTGATTGCCGTTCGGGATCGCAAGCCATTTGTAGCGGGTGGCGTGAATATCGGGATCGCTGACGGCGGCGCCGTTGGTCGTTGCCATTATGCGGCCCTCGTCGGGTAGAGCTGGGCCAAGAGCCGCGCCGCTAAATCAGGATTCGCGGTCACCTGGGTCATCTCGTGACCATCGGCCTTCCGTTCCGTGACGTAGCCATGGCCGTTGAAGACGACGCGGTAGTTTTCATCCTGGAAGAGCTGGTCATAGCGCGCGGGCATGGTCGTGAGGCGCGGCTTCGCCAACGTCACGCTCTTGGCATCGGCGCCGGCGACGAGGGCTTCAGCCACCCAGCTTTCGTCAAAGGCCACGATGGTCAGCCTGTCGAACTTCTTCAGCCCGAAACGGCCGGTCTGGACCTTTTTCCAGATCGACGGTTCCTTCAAATCGTCCGCGACGAAATCCTTCGGAACCCTGACCAGAAATTCACTCCAAACCTGGCCGGCCGACTGGCGCTGGACGCGTGCAGGATCGATATCGGGGGTTTGCCTGCTGGCCGATTTCAGAGTGGCCGGGTCAATTGCCTTGTTCATCAGAATACTCCCTTTGCGAGCAGTTCCTTGGCGCGGGCTTTCGCCTCTTCGAACGATGCGCGCTTCTCCAGCCGGTCACCGTTGGGGTGGCAGATCCAGTGTTCGATCACGTAGGATTCGATTGCTGCCTTCCCCTTCAGGATGGGCGTCAGCGGGTTGTTGTTCTTCACTGCATGTCTCCTTTGAGAGCTTTGGAAATGTAGCGGCCGGCAATCGCCTGTTCTTCGGCGCGCCAAGGCTGGTCGTAGGGGCTGCGAGCTTCCGGAAAGACGATTTGGCCGAAGCGGCGGACATGGCCAACTAGCGGCTTCAGCGCCGCCGTGAGGCGCCAACTCATCCGGTGGTCTGTCTCATCGAGAGCAAGGACGTTGTTCACGCCAAGCGCACGAAGCAGGCGTGCAGCATCGGCGCAGCGGTGACGGTGTTCCTTCAGGGCCTCTGCCAGGTCTCGTGCGGCCTTTTCAGCGCGGTCAGCGGCTTCGAGGCGGTGTTCTTCCACAACGATCAGGGTTTGCCGCAAGCCTTCGAGGCGGGCCTCCTCGATCTTGGCTGCTTCAAGGCGCTCGCGGCGGACCGCTTCACCTTCGGCGGCCTCAAGGCCGGAAAGCTCACGCTCGACATCGGCCATTTCGGCAAGGTCGAAAGGCTTGCCATCAAGCATGGCGATGCCGTGCATGTGTTTCAGTTCTACAAGGCGGCTTTCCGCCTCCTGCCGGCGTGATGCGAAGTCAGCCATTGCGCGATGGTCCTTTCATTTGCACAGGGCCGTATCGTCCTGTTTTTGCCTTCATGTTGGCGTGGGACAGATTGACGACTGGCGTGCGGTTGCTACCGCCATAGTGGTTCGCGTCAGCGCGGTTCAGGGACGGCACATGCATGATGGCGCCAAGCGCCGCGTTGCAGAGATCGTCGGAAGCCCCGGACATATGATCAATATTGTCTTTGCCGGTGCGCGTGGTGCGCCGCTCAAGCAGTGAAATCTGGCCGACAAGCCGGATGTTATCGAGCAGCGAGGCGGTTCCGCCCATGAGCTGCGGCAGCGAGTCCAGATAGATTTCCGAGCGGGATCTTTCAGAAGCTACGTAGCGAATTCCTTCCTTGCGGAATGCATCCGAAACCCACGAGCCGGCATATCGATCGCCGGTCACACTAGTGATCTTGTAGACGTTCAGGACGCGGCAGAACTCACCGACGACATCAGCCGGGGCAAAGGGCGGCTTCACCTCTCGCAGGCAGTCCAAAACGCCCCTGTCGCCTTCCCTGTGGGCAATGCCAAGGGTCATCGAATCGTGGGCGCCGCCGCTCGGGTCGCAGAAGCCCACGTAGCGGTATTGCCGCAGGTACGGGCGCTCATGGATGCCGATATCAACGCAGCGCTCCACCACGGCCCTATCAACGAATGTGGACAGGTCACCGCGAAACTTTGCATCCCATTCAGCAGCAGCCGATTCCGGGTCATCCCGGTGCGCCTGGTCGATGATGTCTGTGTCGATGGTCGGGTTGAAGACCTTGGTCCCGGCCTGCACCACCAGAACCTGTGCATCGTCCTTGCCGTAGCAATCCCGGTGCTTGGTGTAGAGCAGGCCACGCTGGGCATATGGCGACGAGATGCCGATCAGCATCCCGCCAGTGGTGGCCAAGGCAGGCAGAACGGCACGATAGGTCTCGACATCGGGCAATGACGTGGATTCGTCACGCCAGAAGCCCACTTCGTCAAAGATGCAGGCAATCAGGGTGCGACCGCGAACCGTGCGGTAATTGTTGGTGTGAACCGAGATGCCGATGTTGCCGGCAAGCTTGATCTCGTCATTGGTCACGCTCTCGACAAGCTGAGAGAGGATTGGCGAAGCTTCGAAGAATGCCTTGATGTAGTCATAGACGCCCCGAGCCTGCCGTTGTGATGCAGCCAGAACGAGGATGGTGCCTGTTTCGCCTGGGGCAAGCTTGCCACTGTGGTCTTGGAAGGCGGCAATGAAGTCAGCAAGGGCAGCCGCTACACGCGACTTTCCCGAGCGGCGGCCGATGATGCACCAAAGCTCACGAACGCGCTTGACGGGCGGCGCCCTGCCACCGGCAACGGCATTGAAGGCGGTAAGCTCGTCGGGGGATAGATCCAGACCATAGGCAGCGCGGAGGATGGCAATCCATGTGTCCCACGTCACTGATGGGCCGAGAGCAGCACCAAGCAGGTTCGGGTCACGAAGCGCCGTATCGATGGTGATGTTGGCCAGGCTCACGAGGAAGCACCTGCGTACCTAGTGGCGGCGTAGTCTCGCAGCGTCGGGGTGATGTCCTTCAAGGCACGGCGCTCTAGACCGAGATCGGCCAGCAGCCGGCGCTGTGCGTTGGTCAGGGCCATGAACTCGGTGATGTCCACTTCTTCGCCTGTGATGTAGCTGGCGGCGCTGTCCTTCAGCATGGCGCCAAGCACGGCCACGTTGTCGATAAGCTCCAGCTTCATGCTCGACAGATTGGCCTTGCCACCGAGATCGGCAGCCAGGGTGTCACGTAGCTCGAACACCACGCGGGCAGCAGTCGTGCGGCGGTCCAGATCGTCCAGCGTCCTAAGCCGAACCTTTCCGCCCTGCTTCGGGCTGGACTCGCCTTCCATCTCTGCTGCGTCTGCTTGCATTTTCCGCCTCGAATTGGCTAAACGTTGGACAGAGTACCAGTGTACACCCGACAAGTCATTGTTTTTGCTAGTCTATGTGCGTTCAAGTGAGTGCAATTTACCGCCTTGATACAGCGGCAAGACAACTGAACGCTACTGATTTGGCCTTAGCCATGTCTCAGGAGAAAACATGCTCCGGATGCTCGGTGCACTCAGGCACTCAGGCGATCACCTTCGTCCCGATCACGTTTGCAGCCGCTTTTTTTGCGTCCTCCAGGGAGTAGTGGATGGAGTAGGCCCGCCACCTGCCTTCTTCGTAGACCTGGAGTTCGTACATCTCAGCGATACGATGGCACGGCACAGTGCGAACACCTTGGCTGGGGAATGGCACTACCTCACCCATGACCTGCACCCCGAGATATAGATGTAGTGGTGGAATCCGCACTAAGCCCTGTAGTGGTGGAATCCGCACTAAGGATTTCCTGTTTGTGGTGCACAATCCGCACTGAAATCTGGCGTTTTCCGCCACTGGAGTTTTGTTTCTCAGATGCAGCTCTGGCCGCTCTCGCAATCATCTCTGCAGCCTCCAGGGTATCGATCTGGCGCCAGTCATTTGTCGGCTCTGCCTTGTCGAGATGGCGATAGGTCAGCCTGAATAAATTAGGGCGGCGCCATTCAGCATTGCCAGCCCTGCCTTCCTGCGTGATCTCAACGAAGCCGAGCGCCACCACCTCACGCACCGCTGGCGCGATAGCGTGTCTGTGGATCCCATAATCCTCGAACTGGTCGAAGGTCGTCGGCAGCTTGCCGTTGTCGTTCCCACCGTGGTGGCCTAGTTCGATCTCAAGCCGGTCCAGCACCCGGTGGCCAGATTGCGAGAGTACCCGATAGGCCGGGGACTCCTGCATTTCGACAAGGCGCCATGAGAACTGACCTGCGATCTTGGTCTTGCGGCCCTTGCGCGCTACGCCCTCAGCCATCGGCGGCCTCGCACTTCAGCCGGCGGTGTTCACCCTTATGATGCTTCCGGCACAACCACACGCCATCCAGCGGCCGGTCATAGTGATCCGGGTCGTGATGGAAGTCTGTCTTTGAGATGCCGCAGACCGCGCAGTCCTGCTTGACCAGGAGTCCGCGCTTGAGAGCGGACTGGACAGCGATGTGAGCCCAGCGCGCCAAGGGGTTGGCCAGACGCCATTTCTCTTGCGGAGTAAGCGCAGCAGCGATAGAAGTATGGGGTGACGTTTTTCCATTGCCGCCGCTCCGATGCCAGTCGGTCGCGGCGGTTTCTATTTCAGCGCTTCTCATTGGTGAGCCCCCTGATGCGGGCGCTCTCGCGCATCGACTCCACTGCTTCTGCAGCCGAGAGACCGAACCTCTTGCGCAGGAACGGCACCAGCGGGCGCTCAGCCTTGAACCAGTTGGCGGCGAGCCAGACGGCAGCCTCATCGGCCTTGTCGGACAGTTCGTGATCGACACCGCTGTTCATGCCGCCACCTCGACGGCATCCTGTTCGCGGGCAAGCCGCCATTCCGCGTTGGCCTCGGGCGAGATCAGGACGCGGTTGCCGACGATCATCAGGCGCGGCGCCTTGCCGGCCTTCTTGAGATTGTAGAAGCTGCCCCGGCTGATGCGGTTCGCCTGGCAAAATTCCGGGATAGTGAGAGCCGCCGTGACGGTGTTCATAGTAATCCTTTCCGGTTCAAGTGAACCAATGAAGAGGATGCCTATTTGAACCATGCGGAGGCACGGAGCATCTGAGAATAACGGAGGCTCCGTTATTCTCCGGGGTATGTCTTCTTGTAAAGGTCGCTAAGGCGCCGAACGATGCTGGGTTCAGTCGTCGTCTTGGATTGGAGGCTAGGATTTCCCGCAATCACCTTTCTCGCAGCCTCGGCCATGCTGTTTGCCTCTTTTGACGCCAACAGATCTCGCATCATGGTGACGAATGGCGCGTCTGTTGTCGTCTTCCCCGTTCCCGGCTTCCGCCCGTAGGCCGGCTTCGGTTGCGTCGCCACATGGCCTCCTGAAAGACGGTCAAGCCATGCCAATAGGCTAGGGAGATACACCCTGGTCATCGCATAGCGATCGGCCGCACTCATAAATGCTGCGCGCGTGTTTAGGTGATAGTCGGTCCAAGCATCGGAATTGGAATCGTCATCCGCATCGCCGGGAAAGCTGCCTTTGATCCTCTTCCGCCGTATGACATCCCATAGCCTGGACGCGGGATTGGAAACTTTGCGGGCCTCGACATAGGCGAGCGCCTCATCGAAGGAAATCCAGTCCTCAGACATTGGTCGCCTCCATAGGGAAGACATTGGTGTCCTCAATTCCAAACCTTGGTGCGCCAGCCCTCACCGCGTCGGCAATGTAGGACTTAGACAGATGGCCGTAGTGCTTTTCAACCATGCGGGTGTCTGTGTGGCCTAGCTGTGCCGCGACCACGAGCAGCGGCATTCCGTTCATCACAGCCAAGCTCGCCCATGTGTGGCGCAAGCCATGGAAGCCGATCACCGGATTGATCTTGGCGGCAGCGCACGCATCCGTCATCGGCCGCGACTGGTGAGACTTCCCCCAAGGGTTACCGGCAGCGTTGGTCATCAACAGCGCCGTGCCTTCCTTGCCGCTGGCGAGTTGACCAAAGAGCTTCTTGCCTTCCTCGGTCAGGACGACGTGCCGGACTTCCCCCGACTTGCTTTCACCAATGGTCAGCGTACCGACATCAGAGTTGAAATCAGCGACGGTGAGCCGAGCCAACTCCCCATACCGGGCGCCGGTTTGAAGTGCGGCCTGGACAATGCTGCGAAAATCAGGCTCGCAGGCGTTTACCAGGCGCTTGGCCTCGGCAATGGACAGATATCTCACCCTGGCAGTCTCTACGTCCTCGAATGGCTCCACGCGCCGCCATTCCTTGTCCGAGTCTACCTTCCCCTCACGCCATGCGTAATTCAAGGCCGCCTTGAGAATGGTCAGGACACGGTTTGCAGTGGCGCGGCGTTGGCGGATCGATGCGCTGTCGGTGCCAAGCTCTCGGTAGCGCTGCTCTTTCCCCTCCTTCGTTCTTAACCGTGGCGGCGTTTCTGAAACTTTGCGGTGCCATTTCCGGATTTCATCGGCGGTGAGTTTGGCAACTTCTTTATCGCCCAGCTCGGCTTCGATCAGCTTGCGACGCCACTTGGTGTCCCTCGCCGACTTCCTCTTGCCCTCCATCCAATGGACATAGGCATCCAGAGCGTCGTTGACGGTGTAAGGCCCCGCCTTGGGTGTAGGCGCGTGACGATCGGCATGAAGCTGGCGCGCACGATCCTGGGCCTGGGAGAACGTAAGGACAGTGGTGCCGTTGGCCTCCAGCTTGTCGTCGGCGTCGGCGATGGTTTCGACAACGTAGTCCTGTCCACCGATATAGTGCCGTGCGACCCACCGGCCGCCAGTCTGGCCCTTTCGGTATCCAAGGTGCAGGCCCTTGGCGATTGTTCGATAGTAAGGCTTTCCCCTCGCCGGCAATGCCTTGCGGGCATTAGCGGTGTCCATCTTCCTGTCACGTACCTTCTCGACCATTTGCCGGCGCCTTCCGTGTCCAACACTTTGTCCAATATATACCCCTCAACAGAGTTGGACAAGCATAAACACAAGTGAACATCACACGGCTAACCGGCTGATTTTATTAAATACGTTTGCACACGGTTGGAAGTGATAGCGACCCTTTCACGGCGGTAACAGGGGTTCGATTCCCCTTGGGCGTACCAGATCTTTCAGGAAAACAGGAAGCCTCGCGGCAGCCGCCGAACTAGCAGCGGCTGGAAGGGTGGCGCGGCGCATCGGTTGAAACGGCGAACAGCGGCTGCCGTGCCGAGGTTTCCCTCGGCGCCTGCTCGCGGCAATCTCCGGCCACTCACCCCTGGTCGTGCGCTACCTGCGGCCAGCGCTGTAACGCCGCGTGGCCACCCTCGGTCAGCGCGTAGACGCCGCGCTCGGCCCTGGCGAACCAGCCATAGACATTGTCCAATAGGATGCTGGGCGCGCGCGGCGAAATCGCTTTCAGATCGCGCGGGCGTTTCGGCCCGTCGGTCATGGCTGCGGCGCAGGCCAGCGCATCCTGCCGGTAGGCGGTCATGATCGGGGCGCGCGAGCCACCGCCGACCACCGGATCGCCGCGCCGGCGACGGTGTTCCTCCATCAGTCGGGAGCGGCGCTTCGGATCGCGACGCGGCGGCAGAGCCGCCGGGCTGAGCAGCACTTCGACCTCCCCCTTGCCGCTGACAGCCAGAAGCCCGAAGCCGAGCCGCCGGCACAGCGCGCGAAAA
Organism: Mesorhizobium sp. M0016; assembly: GCF_040324035.1. Taxonomy (NCBI): domain Bacteria; kingdom Pseudomonadati; phylum Pseudomonadota; class Alphaproteobacteria; order Hyphomicrobiales; family Phyllobacteriaceae; genus Mesorhizobium; species Mesorhizobium sp. M0016. Next base: position 210,127 of record NZ_JAMYVM010000006.1, read on the forward strand.
CGGCGGTCGTGCTCGCGGCCTTTGCCACGCGCCGACATGCGCGCGGCCAGCCACACTTCGTCGCATGCCGCCGCGCGATCGACACCTTGCAGCACCAGTTCGAGGTTGAACTGCAATTTCAGTTCGCAGATGACCAGCACAGGCGGCTCGCCGTCGCGCACCGCCACGATATCGCAGTGGCCGACTTCGCCCTTGACCGTGAATTCCAGGCTCTCGAGAAACCGCTTCACCGGGATGTAGAGAGACGTTTCCTGCATCGCGCAGGCATAGCCGATTCGGATCGGGTCGGCACAGGGATCGCCGAGAGGCCGACGCCTTGCGCTAAACCGCCTCGATCCCACCATCTGCAAAAGCCATCCGTCAGGCAGGTTCTCCGGCGTGACGGTCCCGCCATAGCGCTCGACGATTTCCTTGGCGATGACCGACGTCGCCAGGGCCGAGCGCGACCAGTATTTCATCGCCTGTCTCGCGTTCAACAAGGCGCTCGCCGTGGCTGGGACGGCACGATCGACAGCGTAAGGCCCGAGATTCGTCGACGCCAAGACCGGTCCACGGTTGGCCACACAATGATGAGCGCGTGTGTGCTCTGTTTGAGGCTAGGGGCGGGTGCGCGTCCGGCGCTGCCCCGGTGCGGCATCGTCCGCCTTGAAATGCATCTCGTCCTGGACCGCGGCAAAAAACCGGCGGACATCGTTGGCCGCCGAAGCTGCATCGCTGCCGGCTGCGACCGCCTTGTCGAGGAGTTCGCGCGCCGTGGCCTTCCAGAACGACGTGGCCGTGTCGCCGTGCAGTCTGCCCAGCCTTGCGGCGACCTCGCGCACCAGCACGGTCTGCCGATCTAGCGGGAAGGTACGCACATTGGCTGAAGACATGTTCTGCACCATGAAACCGACGCAACGAATCAGACGCTGCTCTATGGCTCATGCCTAGCTGTGAAGTCGGAAACGGAACCTTAACGCCGCGGAGTCCGCGCCGATTGGAACGAGTCGGTTGGCCGGCCTCCAGGCCAAGCAGAACTCTAGACCCTCAGGCCCCTCGCCTCGCCGGCGCGCTTGGCCGTAACCATCATATCCCTGGCCAGCAGGCCACTGACCCGGCAAAACGCCATGAAGGCGCGCCAGGCATCCTCAGTCTTGACCACATCCACCGTGGCCCCGAAGCAGGCATTGAACGCCGCCTCATAGACCTTGCCCTGTCGCTTCTTTGGCCAGTCATGCAGGATATCCAGCGCCTGTTCGACGCTGTATATTTCCTCTACCGGCAGCCCGGGCGCGGGCGCGATGCGCACCGGCACCTCGAATTGCAATCTGTCCATTCTATATCTCCCGAACTGGCGTCGACCACAGCAACGCCGTTCGTCGTCAAAAGTTGCTTTGGCTGCTTTTGCGCGAAAATGTGTCGTCAGTGCGATCTCGGCATTCGGAGGAGATCGCGCACCTGGATGTCATCTGAGCGGCCGCGCAAGCCAGGAATATCGCCAGTATCAGTCCATTGCCGGCAGTTCTTCCTTGAACCTTGCGGCTTGCAGTGCCAAATCTGAGGAAATTTTCTAACGGGCTGGTATGCGCCGCCCGCTTACAGGCAAACGGACACTATGGTCACCTATCTCGACGCCGCCACGGCACCCCTCAGGAATACCGGCCAGATCCGCCTCTACGGCGAAGAAGGATTTGCCGGCATGCGCAAGGCCTGCGATCTCACCGCGCGCTGCCTTGATGAACTGGTGCCGATGGTCCAGCCGGGTGTCACCACCGAGACCATCGACCGTTTCGTCTTCGAATTCGGCATGGACCAAGGTGCGCTACCGGCGACGCTCAACTACCGCGGCTACACCAAATCGTCCTGCACCTCGATCAACCACGTCGTCTGCCACGGCATTCCAGACAACAAGCCGTTGAAGGATGGCGACATCGTCAACATCGATGTCACCTACATCCTCGACGGCTGGCACGGGGATTCCTCGCGCATGTATCCCGTCGGCACCATCAAGCGCGCCGCCGAACGCCTGCTCGAAGTCACCCACGAGTGCCTGATGCGCGGCATCGCGGCGGTCCGGCCCGGCGCCCGCACCGGCGCCATCGGCGCCGCCATCCAGACCTATGCCGAGGCAGAGCGCTGCTCGGTGGTGCGCGATTTCTGCGGCCACGGCGTTGGCCAGCTGTTCCACGACGCACCCAACATCCTGCACTATGGCACCGCCTCGGAAGGCGTCGAGATGCGGCCGGGCATGATCTTCACCATCGAGCCCATGATCAATCTTGGCCGGCCGCATGTGAAAGTGCTGTCGGACGGCTGGACGGCGGTGACGCGCGACCGCTCGCTGTCGGCGCAGTACGAACACACGATCGGCGTCACCGAAACTGGCTGCGAGATTTTCACCCTGTCGCCAAACAAGCTCGACCGCCCCGGCCTGCCGCCGGTCAGCTGAAAACAAGATCGCCTCAAAGCCGCAGCTTTGAGGCGCCGTCGCCGAAAAAACTCGACCGCGCGCTGCTTACCGCTCTAATCTGCCGTCGAAGCCTTCGGGGAGTGTGGGGGATGGATGGGGAACAGCGGTGACGACGAACGGGGGTTCTTCTCCGAGCGGTGGCTTGAACCACCGGCGAAGGACAAGGCACCAAGAGACAAATCGACGGAGAAGCCACACTATCACGGCCATCGCGACCGTTTGCGCGAGCGCTTCGTTGCCGGCGGCGCGGACGCCCTGCCCGACTACGAACTTCTCGAACTGCTGCTGTTTCGCCTGATCCCGCGCGTCGACACCAAGCCGATCGCCAAGGCCCTCTTGGCGCGCTTCGGCACTTTTGGCGAAGTGCTTGGCGCACCGGTGGCGCTGCTGCAGGAGGTGAAGGGCATCGGCCCCGCCGTGGCGGTCGACCTGAAGGTGATTGCCGCTGCCGCGCAGCGCATGGCGCGGACCGAGGTTCGCGACCGCGAGGTGCTGTCCAACTGGACGCAGCTTCTTGCGTACTGCCGCTCGGCGATGGCGTTCGAGAACCGCGAACAGTTCCGCATCTTGTTTCTCGACAAGAAGAACGTGCTGATCGCCGACGAGGTACAGCAGGTCGGCACCGTGGACCACACGCCGGTCTATCCGCGCGAAGTGATCAAGCGCGCGCTGGAACTATCGGCCAGCGCCGTCATCCTGGTGCATAATCACCCATCAGGTGATCCGACACCATCGCGTGCGGACATCGAAATGACCAAGCAGATCATCGACAGCGCCAAGCCGCTCGGCATCGCCGTCCACGACCACATCATCATCGGCAAGAAAGGCAACGCCTCGATGAAGGGCCTGCTGCTGATCTGAGCCTGATGGGCGCCGGTGCCGTCATCCCAAACGCCACCGCTCGCGAGCCAATCAGCAACATTCCGGCTTGGCTCAAACGCCCACGCTTGCGGTGTAGAAGTGATATTGCGACGGAAGCGCCCGCTTCGGCGACAATGTCGTAGACTCGCGAATACGAAGCAGCCAGTTCCCGTCAACCATTGCAGGAGATCTATTCAATGACGCTCGAATGCATAAATCCAAATGATCTGCCGATTCCGGAAATGTACTCCCAGGTCGTCGTTGCGACAGGAAGCAAGCTGGTGTTCGTCTCGGGCCAGCAGCCAGAAGACATACACGGCAAGCTCGTTGGCCATGGTGATTTCGCAGTCCAGGCGCGCCTGGCGTTCGGGAATCTCGGCCGAGCGCTTGCTGCCGCCGGCGCTCGGCCTGAGCAAGTCTGCAAGATGACGATCTACATCGTCGATTACAAACGCGACGAACACGTGCCGATCATCGAAGCGGCCCAGATCGAGCTGTTCGGCGATCACAAGCCAGCAAACGTGGTGGTCGGGATAGCTGTAATGTCTCCCGGCTACCTGATAGAGATCGATGCGATCGCGGTCATCGACCCGTAGGCCAAGCGAGGACGCGTCAAGTCGCCCAAACAAATCCCGGAACTCGCTGCGAGATTGCCACGACCTTGATCTCTCCATCCATCCACGATCACATCGTCATCGGCAGGAATTGCGATGTCTCGATGAAGAGCCTGCTGCTCACCTGATCAACGTCGGAAACAGGAAACACGCAATGCCCCAGCCCGGCGACGAACCATGGCCGTTCGACAAGCAACGCGCAGCCCTCCTGGTCATCGACATGCAAAGCGACTTCGTCGATGAGGGCGCCGTCATGGAAGTGGCCATGGCCCGCCATCGCATTCCGGCGATGCGGCAGGTGGTCGAGCTTTGCCGCGCGCAAGGCGTCCCGGTGATCTACACCCAGCATGTGCTCAGCGACCATTTCGATATCTCGCCGCTGGAAACCAGCTATCAGCCGAAGCTGAAAACCAAAGGCATGCGGGAAGGCAGCGCCGGCGCCGAAATCGTCGCCGCGCTTGCGCCCTTGCCTGGGGATGTCGTCATCAAGAAGCACCGCTACGATGCCTTCCACAACACGCAGCTCGAGACCGTGTTGCGCAACATCCGTGGCGCAGGCCGGGTCGACACGGTGATCATCATCGGCACCGTGACCAGCATCTGCTGCGAATCCACCGCGCGGAGCGCCTTCATGCGCGACTACAAGGTGGCTTTCATCAGCGACGCCAATGGCGGACTGGACGAGGCATCGCACAATGCAACCCTCGACATCATAGGCAAGGTGTTCGGGCGCGTGATGACGGTTGCCGAGCTTGGGAACCTGTTGCGGAGTTGAACCCCAGCGTCAGCTGGCGTGCGTCTCAAGCTCCGGCGCCGAGCCTGCCCTCAAGAAGGTCGCGCCGCTGCTGCAATTCGCCGGAGACGAATTTGGTGAAGGCGTGGACGCGCGCCGTGCGGCGCAAATCGTCGTGCACCAGCACCCACAGCGCCGAGCCGATCTCCTCGATCAGCCCTCCGACCCTTACAAGCCCGGGCAGGCTGTCGCCGAGATAACAGGGCAGCGCCGCAACCCCGATTCCGGCGCCCGCCGCATGCGACATCGTCACCAGGGAATCGGCGCGTATGGCGATCTCGACATCGGGCAGCGACGACCGCATCCAGCGGGCGACGCCGGTGTTGGCCAGGCTGTCGTCGGGCGCGATCCAGCGCAGCGCACCCAGTCTCGGCTCCGGGGGTAGCGTTTCGGCATAGGAACGTGTCGCGTAGGCGGCGAAGGCGACGCCCGAAATGCGCCGGCCGACCAGGATTTCCTGCGGTTGCGACACCGGCCTGATCGCCACGTCTGCATCCCTTTGCGTCAGGTTGGCGATGGAATTCTGCGTCATCGCCTCGACCCGTATGCCGGGATGGAGCTTATGAAACGCCGCCAGGATCGGCGGCAGCACCGATGCCATCAGCGTATCGGTGGTGGTGACCCGCAACCTGCCTTCGAACCTGAGATCCTGCCCCGACAGTTTGCGCGCCAGTTCATTGACCGTCTCGGCCATTGTGCGTGCCGCGCCCAGCAGTTCCTCGCCGCCCGCGGTGAGGGCATAGCCAGTCGGCAGCCGATCGAAAAGGCGGATACCCAGCCGCGCCTCGAAGGCGTTGACGCGCCGCAGCACAGTCGTGTGGTTCACGCCTAGGATCCGAGCCGCCGCCGCCAGCGAAGCGCCATCGGCGACGGCCAGCACCATGCGCAGATCTTCCCAGTCGATATCGCGTGAGCTGTGCATTCTTGCAGAAAGATAAAAGAAAGCGCTGCGCTCTGCGAGTCAAAATGACGCTTCGCTGTGCAAAAACGCAGAGTAAGCGGGCGAATCGGCATGTCGATCTGCGCATGCACGCACGCCATATGGAGTCCGACGACAAAAGAAACAGTCGCGGAGAAGAGCCATGACGCCGATAGAACTCTACACCTGCCAGACACCCAACGGGCACAAGGCCTCGATCATGCTGGAAGAGGTCGGCCTGCCCTACTCGGTCCGCTTGGTCGACATCGAAAGGGGCGACCAGACCAAGCCTGATTTCCTGGCGCTCAATCCCAACAACAAGATCCCGGTGATCGTCGACCGGGACGCCGGCCGCACGGTCTTCGAATCCGGCGCCATCCTACACTACCTGGCGCGACGGTCGGGCAAGCTTCAGCCGGTGGGCGCGCAGGAGGCGGACGATACGCTGACCTGGACCTTGTTCCAGGCGGCCCATGTCGGCCCGACGCTTGGCCAATTGTGGAATTACAAAATCTTCGCGCCGGAAAAAATCCCTTATGTGATCGAGCGTTTTGAGCGCGAAACCGGACGCGTCTTCCGAGTGCTCAATAGCCGGCTCAAGAACTATGAGCACATCGTCGGCAAAAGCTACGGCATCGCCGATGTGATGACATGGCCATGGATCAACGCGGCCGTCACCAGGCTCGGCCTCAGCCTCGATGACGCGCCAGACCTGGCGCGTTGGTATGCCGCCATAGGCCGACGCTCCGCAGTTGTCAGAGGCATTGCCGTTCCCGCCCTGCCCGAAGCATCGGCTGCCGCTTAGATCATGATGAGATTTGGTTGAAATCTCATCATGACCTAACCCTTTGTTGGAGCATGATCTTTTCCAAAAACCGGCACCCACTTTTTGGGATCATGCCCTAGCCGCCGCACCCCGCATTCAAGGAATACGATCGTGGAAATCCTCTTCGTCCCTCTGGCGCTTGTCGCCGGTGGCCTGCTTGCGGTGCAAGCCGGCGCCAATGCCCAACTTTCAAAGGCGGTCGGCTCACCCTTTGCCGCGACCACGCTTCAGCTCGCGGTCGGCGCCATCGTGCTGTTGTCGATCACGGCCCTCACCGGAACGACACCGGCTCTGCTTGCCGTTCGGCAAGCCGAATGGTGGCATGCGATCGGCGGCATGGCTTCGGCCTTCTATGTCGTTTCCACCATTCTTCTGTTCCCTCGCCTTGGCGCCGTCGTGTCCGTCGGGCTCTTCATCGCCGGGCAGATGCTTGCATCCTTCGCCCTCGACACGTTCGGCTGGCTCGGGATCCCCGAAGCAGGACTGCGAGCCGGGCCTGCCTTTGGCATGCTGGTCGTGCTTGCCGGTGCTGCCCTCATCGTTCTGGGACAGAAGGGCGCGGCGGACAATCTGGCGCCCTCGAAACCAGGGTGGATCGGACTGGCGCTGCTGGCAGGCGCCGTGCTTCCGGTGCAAGGCGCTGTAAACGCTTTGCTTCGGCACGACCTTGGCGGCGCGCCGTTTGCGGTCGGCACCATTTCATTCCTGGTGGCGATGCTGGCCATGGCCGCGGTGCTTCTGATCGCGCTTGCCCCGACGAAGACGCCCCGCCCTCGCCTCGCCGGCCTGTCGTCGATGCCCTGGTGGGGCTGGCTCGGAGGTTTTGCCGGCGCCACCTATGTCACGACCGTGTTCACCGCCATCCCCGTCATCGGAGCGGCAGCTGCCGTCAGCCTGACGGTGGCCGGCCAGCAGGTCGCCGGCATCTTCGTCGACACCTTCGGCTGGTTCCGCCTGCCGCAGCGGCTTGTCTCCGGCATGCGGCTCGCCGGCGTCGTGCTGCTTTTGGCCGGCTGCATCATCATCAAGGCGCTTTGATCCCGCTGGAACAAGGCAAGCCGAATCAAACCAGCCCCTGCCCTCCCTGATTTGGGGGGTCAGGTGTCGCTCCGGCGTCACCAACGAAGCAAGGTCCGGGCGCCGCAGAAGCAATTTTTCGCTCCTTCCACAACCGGCTCTAGAATTTCGATCGCAAATCACGCATGATGCACTTGGTATTTTCCCGGGACGGCTTCGCGCCCCCTGAAATACCGGGAGGAACGGGACATGCCCATAGTGGTTGTACTCGTTTTGATCGTCGTGGGCTCGGTGTTGTTCCACTTCCTGAGCCCATGGTGGTGGACTCCGATTGCCTCGAATTGGGACTATATCGACAACACCATCATCATCACCTTTTGGATTACCGGCGTCGTCTTCGCCGCGGTCGTCCTATTCATGGCCTATTGCGTTTTCCGCTTCCGCCACCGCGAAGGCAACCAGGCGGCCTACGAACCGGAGAACAAGCGGCTCGAATGGTGGCTGACGATCGTCACCGGAGTGGGTGTTACCGCCATGCTGGTTCCCGGCCTGTTTGTCTGGAGCCGGTTCGTCAACGTTCCAAGCGACGCAACCGTGGTCGAAGTCGTCGGCCAGCAATGGCAGTGGAGCTTCCGCTTGCCCGGCAAGGACGGCAAACTCGGCACATCCGACACCCGCGACGTCACCGCTGAAAATCCGCTGGGCGTGATCGCCAAGGATCCCAGCGGCCAGGACGACGTCGTGGTCGAAGCGGCCGACCTGCATCTGCCGGTCGGCAAGCCGGTCAAGATGCTGCTGCGCTCGATCGATGTGTTGCACGATTTCTACGTTCCGGAATTCCGCGCCAAGATGGACATGATACCGGGCTCGGTCACCTATTTCTGGTTCACCCCCACCAAGACCGGGACCTTCCAGGTTCTGTGCGCCGAACTGTGCGGCCAGGGGCACCCGATGATGCATGGCATCGTCATGGTCGATACCGAGCAGGACTATGTGGCCTGGCTCGACCAGCAGCAGACGTTCGCGCAGTTGTCGGCGCCGCAGCAGACGGGCTCGGTGGAACAGGCGCCGGGCAACGCGACGGCGTCAGCTCTAGAAGTTGCGGCAAAACTCGAAACTGTCGGGTCCCGCTGAAGGGCACGGAGGTGCTCCGCCTATGGTCGATATCACGCCTGCAGATGCCGTCCCGCCCGCCGAAGTCGCGGAAATGGAGCTTTACCATCCGCACAGCTGGTGGACGAAGTATGTCTTCTCGCAGGACGCCAAGGTCATCGCCATCCAGTATTCGGCGACCGCAACGGCCATCGGCCTGGTCGCGCTGGTGCTGTCCTGGCTGATGCGGCTGCAGCTCGGCTTCCCCGGCACGTTCGATTTCATCACCCCCGAGGCCTACTACCAGTTCATCACCATGCACGGCATGATCATGGTGATCTACCTGCTCACCGCACTCTTCCTCGGCGGCTTCGGCAACTACCTGATCCCGCTGATGGTCGGCGCCCGCGACATGGTCTTTCCCTATATCAACATGCTGAGCTACTGGATCTACCTCCTTGCCGTGCTGGTGCTGGTGTCGAGCTTCTTTGCGCCCGGCGGACCGACCGGCGCCGGCTGGACGCTCTATCCGCCGCAAGCCATCATGACCGGCACACCTGGCGGCCAGGAATGGGGCATCATCCTGATGCTCGTCTCGCTGATCCTGTTCATCATCGGCTTCACCATGGGCGGTCTGAACTATGTCGTGACGGTGCTGCAGGCCCGCACGCGCGGCATGACGATGATGCGCCTGCCGCTGACCGTCTGGGGCATCTTCACCGCCACCGTCATGGCGCTGCTCGCCTTTCCGGCGCTGTTCGTCGCCTGCGTGATGATGCTGCTTGACCGCGCGCTTGGAACCTCCTTTTTCATGCCCGCGGTCGTCGAGATGGGGGAACAGCTACAGCACAATGGCGGCAGCCCGATCCTGTTCCAGCATCTGTTCTGGTTCTTCGGCCACCCGGAAGTCTACATCGTGGCGCTGCCGGCCTTCGGCATCGTCTCCGATCTGATCAGCACGCATGCGCGCAAGAACATTTTTGGCTACCGGATGATGGTCTGGGCCATCGTTGGCATCGGCGCGCTGAGCTTCGTGGTCTGGGCGCACCACATGTATGTCAGCGGCATGCACCCCTATTTCGGCTTCTTCTTCGCCACCACGACACTGATCATCGCCATCCCGACGGCGATCAAGGTCTACAATTGGGTGCTGACGCTGTGGCGGGGCGACATCCATCTCACCATACCGATGCTGTTTGCCATGGCTTTCATCGTCACCTTCGTCAATGGCGGGTTGACCGGGCTGTTTCTCGGCAACGTCGTCGTCGACGTCCCGCTGTCGGACACGATGTTCGTCGTCGCTCACTTCCATATGGTCATGGGTGTTGCTCCGATCGTCGTCATCTTCGGCGCGATCTACCACTGGTACCCGAAGGTCACCGGCCGGATGCTGAACGAGACGCTCGGCCGGTTCCATTTCTGGGTCACATTTCTCGGCGCCTACCTGATCTTCTTTCCCATGCATTACATCGGCCTGATGGGCGTGCCGCGGCGCTATGCCGAACTGACCGACGTGACGGTCATGACGGAGTCAGCGCATCACCTGAACTCGTTCATCAGCATCATGGCGTTTATCGTCGGCTTCGCCCAGATCGTCTTCCTGTTCAATCTTATCTGGAGCATCCGCCATGGGCGCGAGGCCGGTGGCAATCCATGGCGAGCCACGACACTCGAATGGCAAACGCCGCAGACGCCACCGGCGCATGGCAATTTCGGCAAGGATCTGCCGATCGTCTATCGCTGGGCCTATGACTACAGCGTGCCGGGCGCCAAGGAGGACTTCATTCCGCAAAACATGCCGGGCACGTTCGGCCCCTCCAGGGAGCCGGCATGAGCGTCATCCTGGTCTTCCTTCTCGTGATCGCCGGCTTTGCCGGCTGGTGGCTCTCGCATCAGCGGCTGATGGCGAAACCATGGCTCGAGCAAGGTGTGGCAGGAGATTTTGTCGCCTTCGACCGATCGAGCCTGCCGACCGCCAAGATTGGCCTCGGTGTCTTCCTCGCCGTGGTCGGCTGCCTGTTTGCGCTGTTCACCAGCGCCTACTTCATGCGTATGGCGCTGTCGGACTGGCAGCCGCTGCCCATCCCACGCCTGCTCTGGCTCAACACCGGCATGCTGGTGCTGAGCAGCGTTGCCCTGCAATGCGCCTCGATCGCGGCGCGCAAGCGCCAGATGGACACGGTCAGGCTCGGCCTTGCCGCGGCTGGGCTCACCGCGATCGCCTTCCTCATCGGGCAGCTCATGGCATGGCGGGACCTGACCGCCGATGGCTATTTTCTGGCCTCCAATCCGGCCAACAGTTTTTTCTACCTGATAACCGGGATGCACGGCCTGCATATAGTGGGAGGGCTGGTGGGCCTGGGCAGGACAACCGCCGGCGCCTGGAACGGGGCACGGCCGGAACGGCTTCGCCTCAGCGTCGAATTATGCGCCATGTACTGGCATTTCCTGCTTTTCGTCTGGCTCGCCATCTTCGCTCTTTTAGCCGGCTGGGCCGCGACGTTCATCGATATTTGCCGGCAGTTGCTGACCTAGGAGGTCGAGGAGCATGGCAGAAACGACACTGACGCATACCGGCCAAACGGAGACGCGGCCCGCAGGCTGGCAAGGCATTGCCGCCGACTGGTCCTCGGATCAGCGCGCGTTCAAGAACGTGTCCTGGGGCAAGGCCATGATGTGGATCTTCCTGCTCAGCGACACCTTCATCTTCGGCTGCTTCCTGCTCTCCTACATGACCGCGCGCGTCTCCACACGTGTGCCGTGGCCCAATCCGAGCGAGGTCTTTGCGCTTCGCATCGGCGGTTCGGACATTCCACTGATCCTGATTGCCATCATGACCTTCGTGCTGATATCGAGCAGCGGAACGATGGCCATGGCGGTCAATTTCGGCTATCGCCGCGACCGCCGCAAAACCGCAATCCTCATGCTTCTGACGGCAGCGCTAGGAGCCACCTTCGTCGGCATGCAAGCCTTCGAATGGACCAAGTTGATCACCGAAGGGGTACGGCCGTGGGGCAATCCCTGGGGCGCGGCACAATTCGGCTCGACTTTCTTCATGATCACCGGCTTCCACGGCACGCATGTGACGATCGGGGTGATCTTCCTCATCATCGTGGCGCGAAAGGTCTGGCGTGGAGACTACGACGTCGGTCGTCCCGGCTTCTTCACCAGCCGCAGGGGTCGCTACGAGAACGTCGAAATCATGGGGCTCTACTGGCATTTCGTCGACCTGGTCTGGGTGTTCATTTTCGCATTCTTCTATCTTTGGTGAGAGGCTGACATGGCTGAAGCAACCGCAAACGGCCTCGGGCAACACGCGCTGCACTCTGATCATGCGCATGAAGGGCCATCGACCGGCGTCGCGGAGGTTCATCAGGAACATCCGATCAAGCTCTATCTGGTGGTCTGGGCATGGCTGTTCATCCTCAGCGCCTGCTCCTACATGGTCGATTATCTCGGCATCCACGGCTATCTCAGATGGTCTCTGATCCTGATCTTCATGATCCTCAAGGCCGGGCTGATCGTCGCCGTGTTCATGCACATGGCCTGGGAGCGGCTGGCCCTGACCTATGCGATCATCCTGCCGCCGCTTCTGATATTTGTGTTCGTGGCGATGATGCTCTTCGAAGCGGACTACACGCTTCTCACCCGGTTGTCCTTCTTCGGACCGGGGCCCTGACGCACAGCTTCATCTCCGGTCAAAGACCGGAGATGAAGCTTCCCATCAGCTGATCTGCAGGGTCAGAGGCCGACCCGCGTCGGGGACGATGGCGGCTCCACAACCTTTCGGTAGACATGCCAGGTGGCGTGACCCAGGATCGGCAGCACGACCGCCAGCCCGGCAAACACCGGCAGCGAGCCTATGATCAGGGCGACGGCGACAATCAGTCCCCAGACAGCCATGGGGATCGGGTTCGCCAGCACCGCTCGCACCGATGTGTGGATGGCTTCGTAGGCGCCGACGTCGCGGTCGAGCAGCAATGGGAAGGCGACAACCGTCGTGCACAACACCACCGCGGCGAAGACGAAGCCGATGGCGTGCCCCAGGACAATCAGAGACCAGCCGCGTCCGGTGGCAAATATTTCATTGATGAAGCCCGAAATCGATACAGGCGGAGCCGGGCCGAAGAGATATTCGTAGAACACCTGCGCCGCCAAAAGCCAGGCGATGAAGATTGCAACCAGCATGATCCCGACTGCGGCGATGGCTGGCAGGGCCGGAGAATTCCTGACCTCGAAAGCGTGCGTCCAGGAGGTGTCGAGCCCGGCTTCTCGTCTGCGGCTGATCTCATAGAGGCCGATCGCCGCGAATGGACCTATCAGCGCAAAGCCGGACACCAGCGGAAACAACATCGGCAACGCATTGGCGCCCGAAGTCCAGGCAGCGAGCACCACGCCGACAAGCGGATAGATCAGGCAGAGAAAGACGATGTGCGACGGTTTGACCATAAAATCGTCAACACCGCGCTTGAGCGCATCGAATAGATCGGAAACGCTGATTTTTCGGATTTTGGTGTGTTCCAGCGTTTCGCTGGCGCCTGCAATCACGTGAAAACTTGTCATGCCCGTTCCTCCAGACCAGGTCCGGCAAGGTCGCGGTTTCACGGTGCTGCCGTTCTGCATGACTGGCCACGCGAACCGCGACCTGCACCGCAATCAATATACTCCATTGACTGGAGCTTGTCGCCCGTTCTTACAAAAGGCTCCCGGAAGGCGAGGTTTCCGAACACAGCGTCATGCCGTCACCCTCCGGCTGACATGAACGCGCGTATCGCGATGGTATCGGCAAGCAGCACGGCAAAGATCGCGAAAAGATAGAAGATCGAATAGGCAAACAGCGCCTTGGCCGGCTTCATCTCCTTGTCGAGGACGACCAGGGCGTTCCAGGCATGCCAGATGAAACCCGAGCCCAATGCAGCCGAAACAATCCCATAGACCCCGCTCGTGAATCCGAACGCCCAGGGCAGCACGCCGATTGGTGCCAGGAGCAGTGAATAGGCGAAGATCTGCCTTCTGGTCGAGGCCTGGCCGGCCACGTTCGGCATCATCGGGATGCCGGCAGCGGCATAGTCGCCGGCCTTGAACAGTGCGAGCGCCCAGAAATGCGGCGGCGTCCACAGGAAAATGATCAGGAACAGGATCAGGCTTTCAATGCCGATGGCGCCGGTGGCCGCTGCCCAGCCGATCATCGGAGGAAGCGCACCCGCCGCGCCGCCGATGACGATGTTCTGCGGCGTCGAGCGCTTCAGCCACATCGTATAGATGACGACGTAGAAAAAGATGGTGAAGGCCAGCAGTGACGCGGCAAGCCAGCCCACCAGCACGCCGAGCGTCATGACCGAAAGTGCGGAAAGCACCAGGCCGAAGCCGAGGGCTTCGCCCGCCGTGACGCGGCCCGACGGAACCGGCCGCTTTGACGTGCGCGACATCAGCGCGTCGATGTCGGCGTCGTACCACATGTTGAGCGCGCCGGCCGCTCCCGCTCCAACCGCAATCGCACCTATGGCGATCACGGCGATGACCGGGTTCATCGCGCCGGGCGCCACCATCAGACCGACGAAGGCGGTAAAGACGGCAAGGGCCATGACCCGAGGCTTCAAGAGCGCAAAGAAATCACTGGCCGTCGCTTCCGAGAGGCGGACGCCGGTATCCTTAAGGCTTTCCTTGACCGACATTTGAGACGACCATCGATGGAAACCGGGCAGCCTAGAGCAATTCCAGAAAGAGCGTATGCGGTTTTCCGTCCGGAATTGCGTAAGAACAAAGAGATCGAGCGGATCGCCGTTTCCGTGAGACGGTGAAACGCTCTGGCCGGCCGACGAGCCAGGTTACGGGGAAAATTGCTTCAGATAGGCGATGACGTTGGCGACGTCCTCGTCCTTCTTGAGACCGGGAAACGCCATCTTCGTCCCTTTGACCATTGCCTTGGGGTCGTGAAGATACGTCGTCAGTGTCGGTTCATCCCATTTGACGCCGGATGTGCCGGCCGCGATCATGGCTTCGGAATATTTGAAATCCGGATGCGTGCCGGCCGTCCGGCCGATAACGCCATGCAACGAAGGGCCTATCTTGTTGGTATCTTGGTCTGCGACGTGGCAGACCTTGCATTTGGTGAAGACCTTCTCGCCCGCCGCGGCGTCCTGTGCCCGCGATGGATTGGCGATGAAAGTTGCAACGGAAACGACGGCGAAAAACGCAACCAAGCGCATGGCATTCCTCCCTGATCGTCAAATTTGCCTGAGACGGTCTGCACATGCCGGTAGCACCAGCATGCGCCCTGCACGGCAGAATAGATTCTCCGCTCCTCCCCAGATGGAATTGCGGCACTTGTGTACCACAGAATCTGGCCGGTAGGTAGAACAGGTCGACCGTACAAAGGTTCAGGTGGGCTGCGGTGGCTCAAGGCACATCCGCCACAACGAAAAAGGCCGCCTCGAGGGCGGCCTTTTCTGATCTTGTCGTCAGGCGCTTATTCGGCGTCCTTGGCGGCCTTCTTCTTCGGGGCTGCCTTCTTCTTCGGCTCTTCCGCGTCGTCGGCCTTTTCAGCCTTGTCGGCCTTCTTGGCAGCGGCCTTTTTCGCCGGCTTGGCCTTGGCTGTATCCTCTTCGTCGTCAGCCATCAGCTCTTCCTTGCTGACCTTGACGTCGGTGACCGAGATCTGGCTGAGCAGATGGTCGACGACCTTCTCCTCGAACATCGGCGCGCGCAGCGTGTTCAGGGCTTCCGGATTGCTGCGATAGAACTCGAAGGCTTCCTGCTGCTGGTTGGCCGGGTAGCGGCGCACCTGCTCGAACAGGCCGCGCTGCAGTTCCTCGTCGGAAACGGTGACGCCGGCCTTCTCGCCGATCTCGGCCAAAACCAGGCCGAGACGCACGCGGCGCTCGGCAAGCCGCAGATATTCGGCGCGTGCCTCTTCTTCCGTCGTCTCCTCGTCGGCGAAGGTACGGCCGGCGGCTTCGAGATCGCGGTTGACCTGGGTCCAGATGTTGTTGAACTCGGCATCGACGAGCTTCGACGGCGCCTCGAACGAATAGGCCGCGTCAAGCTGGTCGAGCAGCTGGCGCTTGACCTTCTGGCGGGTCATCGAACCGAACTGGTTCTCGATCTGGCCGCGCACCACGTCGCGCAGGCGCTCCAGCGATTCCAGGCCGAGATTCTTGGCCATCTCGTCGTTGATTTCCAGCGCGCCGGGCTTGGACACTTCCTTGACGGTGACGTCGAAGGTGGCTTCCTTGCCGGCCAGATGCGCTGCCTGGTAGTTTTCCGGGAAAGTGACCGTGACCTGCTTCTCGTCGCCGGCCTTGGCGCCGATCAGCTGGTCCTCGAAGCCCGGGATGAATTCCTTGGAACCCAGAACCAGCGGCTGGTCGGTGCCGGCGCCGCCGGAAAAGGCCTCGCCGTCGATCTTGCCGAGATAGTCGATCAAAACGCGGTCGCCTTCGGCGGCCTTGCCGGTCTTCGGCTCGAAGCTGCGCGCCGATTCGGCAACGCGCTGGACCTGCTCGTCGATCTCGCTGTCCGGCACTTCGAATACCTGGCGCGTCACCTTGATGTCGGAGAAATCCTTGATCTCGATCGCCGGGATGACCTCGTAGTTGAGGCGGAATTCGAAGTCGGCGCCGCCGGCCAGGATCTTCTCGGCCTCTTTCTCGTCTTCCGTCATGATCACTTCAGGCTGCATGGCGGCCTTTTCGCCGCGCCCCGTGATGATCGAACGGGTCGAATCGTTGAGGATTTCGTTGACCACTTCGGCCATGAACGACTTGCCGTAGACCTTGCGCAAATGCTGCACAGGCACCTTGCCGGGACGGAAGCCGTTGATGCGGACCTTGTTCCTGGCGTCGGACAGCCGCGCCATCAGCTTGGCTTCCATATCACCGGCCGGCACGGTGATCTTGATCTCGCGCTTGAGACCGGAGTTGAGCGTTTCGGTGACCTGCATCGTAAAACCTTTATCTTCACCAAAGAGGCTGCCACGGCGTCTTGCCGTTCACAGCCTGCCGGTACAATCTTGCCGGGAATGGCTTTTGGTACGGAACCTGGCGATTTGACCGAAATTACGGCTCAAATTGTTCCAAACTGCGTTCCAAGATGTGAATAAGTTCTTGTTTTTCCTACTTCTTATCACATTCTGCAGAAGCGGATCGGCGCGTCCCGTCACATTTGACACGCCTTTTGTCACAGGCGAGGCCAATTTTCAACCATCTTCGCGTTGCAGCGAATGACCGCCCCAACGGCAGACATTTTCGCCCCGACATTGACAGAATGATGGCTACATGGGATTGCCGACAAATGCGGATGTGGCGGAACTGGTAGACGCCCTGGATTTAGGTTCCAGTGCCGAAAGGCGTGGGGGTTCGAGTCCCTTCATCCGCACCACCCTTCGCTCTATCGAGCTTCGGGTGGCAGGCCACCCAGGAGCTTGATAAAGCGAAGGGTGTCCTCCGAAGCCGTGGCGTAGGAGGACTGGCGGCGACGGCCTACACTTCAAACACTTGACCGGTAAACCACTCCGCCAATTTCGCCAGCTCCGGCCCCAGCACCCGGTCGGCGTCGACCGGGGGCACGATCTTCCTGATATCCGCGACAAAATCCTGCAATGCCGGCGGCGCGGCGCGTTCAGTCACGTACAGGGCCTGCGAGGCGATCATGGCCAGCATCGCCATTGCCGCATCGAGGCAGCGGCCGGCCGTCGCTTCCTTGGTCCAGGCGAAGAATGCGGTGGTGGCGACGTCGTCCTGGCCGGCGCCGGCCGATTCGGTGCCCGGAATGAAGGTGCGCTGCGCCGCGAGCTTGGCCTGTTCGAGATAGCCGGTGATCGCCATCGGGACATAGCCGACATTGCCATGGCCATCGCTGTCGGCCCAATGCCGCCCGGTCATCAACAGATCGGGCAGCAGCGACACCTTGCCGTTCAGCAGCTTTGAGGCGTGGCGGTCGCAAAGCAGGCAGAGATCGGCCCAGATCGCCGCCAGATCGTCCAATGCCGGTGTCGCCATGGCATTGTGGTAGCCGCCGGTGGAGATGCAGCGTCCCAGCGGATGCGCATCGTCGGGCGGGATATAGACCGGATTGTCCGAGATCGAGGCCAGCGACACGGTCGCCGCCTGCTCGGCGCCCGCCAGCGCCCGATGCGCATGGCCGAGCACGCGCGGCACGATGCGGTAGCTGACCGGCGCCTGATAGTTGCGCCGGCCGTCGCCGGCGCCAACCAGGTATTGCCGCAACCCTTGCAAGGCGGCCGCTTCGTGCGCGTCGCCCCACAGCCCGTCGAGCGCGGCATCATAATGCTCGAGCGGCGCACGAAAGGCTTCGATCGACAGCGCAAACACCTTGTGCGCCATCGCGACGCGACGGCGTGCGGCAAGTGCTGCGTCCGCCACAAGGGCGGCAGCGCAGGGCGAGCCGTTGATCAGCGAGCCCCGCTCCTTCACTTCGAGCTCCAGGCCAGCGGTAAGCGCGGCAAACAGCGGATAGAGCGCCAGGATCTCGCCGGCGCCGCCCTGCCCCTGCGACGACACCACCGGCATCGGTCCACCGTCGAGCATCGCCGCAACGGCTAGCGCGATGCGCGGCGTGGTGGCGGCATTGCCTTCGATGAAATTGGTCAGCCGTGCCAGCACGATCGCCCTGACCACGCGCTCGGGCAACGGCTCCCCGAAGGATGTGGCGGCGGCAAAAGCCTTGATGCGCGCATGGCGGTCGCGCTCGTCAAGTTCGAGCTTGCGGCCTGCCAGCTCGCCCATGGCGGTGGTGACGCCGTAGATGACCGGCGGCGGATCGGACTCAATGAGTTTCAGGAACGAGGCGCGGCATTCGGCAATGCGTTGCAAGGCCTTGTCGCCGATTTCGACCGTGTCGTTTCTCCAGGCGACGCGCAAAACGGCATGGAGATTGATATCTTCGCGCGTCGTCACCGTAATCGGCATTGTCTTCGCCCGTCTGGTTTGCATGAGGGCGGAGCGATCGATCGTTGCCGAAATCCATGCCCTGGGTAATGTCTTCTAGTAGAGCGGTTCCTCAAACAATGTCTTGTCGCCGTCCATCAGCCCCTTGATCTGCGCCTCGCCACTGGCGGCGAGCGCGATGCGCACGCCGAATGGCCGCACCCGCATGTCGTTCTGGATCGCCATGCCCTGGCCCTCAGGTAGGTAGAAGCGGTCGATGCCGTATTGCGGTGCGATCGTGGATTCAGGATCAAGCGTCCAGCCCGGCGCGACCTGGCCGACAATATCGGCTTCGTCGGCGGTCGCTGGCGTCGGAGACTTGCCGAACCAGGCCGTGGTCGCATGCCAATAGCCGTCGGCACCCGGCTTCAGCCGGACCACGATCGGCGTGTTCTCGCTCACGAGCTGGCCGGCCGGGATGTTGGCGATCAGCTTCACCGGCAAGCGCGATATTTCATAGTCGAGGATAATATAGTCGCCGCGCAGCAGATCGCGCGGATCGACCGGCTCGACTTTCAGCAAGACCTCCTTGCCGTTGCGCAGGATCGCCGCGCGGCCGGCGATGATCCAGCTCAGGAAGCCGATCTGGACGAGCGCCAGGACCAGCGCCGAGATGACAAGTTTCTTTCCCGACATCATGCTGCCGCTCCTTCCGGGGCCTTCATGCGTTTTTCCACACGGATGATGACGAGAGCCAGGATGCCGAAAAGCACCGCGGCAGCCAGGAAGAAGCCGGCCGTGCCGAGCATCGTCTGCAAGGTCACGACGTAGATAATGGCGAGCTCGAAGGCAAAGCCGGCATAAGCAACCCAGCGCAGCCCCCTGCTCTCGCGCCCGCCCAGAACGATCGCCGCCGCAATCCCGGCCAGCGCGATAACCGAGGCGACGGCAAAGCCGTTGCTGAAGGCGTTATCATCGCCCAGTTCGATCTGGATCATCGCCAGCCCGGTGAGAAAGCCGGTCAAGGCGTGCAAAGGCAGCCGCCCGCCGAGCTGCAAGATCCAGTCGGCCGGCCCGGCGGCGAAGATGGAAACCGCAAACAGCAGCGCCGACACCGCGACCAGAGGAATAGCCAGGGCGAGCGTGTTCTGGTCCAGGCCGCGCACCGCGATATAGAAAATGACCGAAAGAATGATCAAGTGGCGTGCCGGCTGGCTACGCGTCCAGAATGAGACGACAAAAAGCACCGGCGCCATCACGACGAAGAAATCCGGAAATACGGGGCGGTCATAAAAGTCGAACGCGCGCACGAACAGCCAGGCAATGGATATGCCGACGGCAGCGACCGTCAGCGGGTTCGAGCGCAACGCCACCGCGGCAAGTGCCGTGCCGATGCCCCAGGTGACGATGGCCGAGGCCTCGTCGCCCGTGAGATGGTACATCTGGCCGATCAGCGCGATCGATCCGCCGAAGGCCGCGGCGGCCACGATCCACAGCGCCTCGCCGATCGCCGCATGGTCGCGCATCTTCAACACCGCGCCGCCGACATAGCCGGCGAGAATGACGGCAAACAGTGCCGCGACCCGCACCAGCCGCGGGATGGCGTCCCAGTTGGCGGCGACGAAGAGCAGGATCGCGGCGCCGAACAGCAGCGCCGCCATCATGGCCAATATAGTGCCGAAGCTCAGCGATTTGCGCTCGTTCGCGTCGATGTCGCACTTAAGCGCATCGGCCGTCTTCGCGTCGATCAGGCCGGCCTGCAGCCACCGCCCGATATCGGCCCTCGCCCGTGACGAATAACTCGCCATGTCGCTTCTCCCCCAGCTTGGTCTTTCTGACAGCCGATCCGCTCAAATCGTTGACGCAACGTCATTTTCCGATTCGGGTCTCTTCATGACGAAGCCGTGAACGCGCGTTAATGTTGCATTGCACAATTTGCATTGCTGCCATGCGCCAACAGCACTTTTAAATCGATATTACCCAGCCTATTTACTGTTCGTACACAAACGGAACGATCCGAAGAAAGACGAAACGAGCACTACCATGAACCTGATCCGCAACTACCGCAACTGGCGCCGCTACCGGGACACCGTCTCCGAGCTGAGCCGCCTTTCGAACCGTGAACTGACCGACCTCGGCATCAGCCGCAGCGACATCCACTACGTCGCCCGCAAGGCGGTCTAATCCTCTTCGGATCGCAAATGGTCCGAACCAGTTTTGAAAAAGAGAACGACAATGAACCTGATCCGCAACTATCGTAACTGGCGCGTTTACCGCGACACCGTTACCGAGCTGGGTCGCCTTTCGAACCGTCAGCTCCATGATCTCGGCATCGTCCGTGACGAGATCAAGATCATCGCCCGCAGGGCGACGATCTAGCCAGAATTTCGCCAGGGTCGACCTCCTCCCCGACCCTGACGGATACGGTCAGCCTTCACCTCCTCCCGAGGGTTGACCACCAAAACGGCGCCCGCCGCACCTCCTCCCGCGGCGGGCGCTGTTTCCAAACCGAACGCAGTTCGTCTCCAAAGTGAACGCAGTTCGCCTTCCAGGGATTTCGCCTCCCTCGATCCGGCGAAAAGAATTTCGTCAAAGCCGACCTCCTCCCCGGCGATGACGAATACGGCCGATCCCCACCTCCTCCCGAGGATCGGCCCCAAAAACGACACCCGCCGCACCTCCTCCCGCGGCGGGTGTTGTTGTTTTTGGGCAGGCTTTTCAATTGCGCATGCAGTCGATCGAGGCGCTTTACGCCGCCATCAGAGCGTCGCCGCGGACATAAGAAAGTCGAGCTCCGTCGTTGCACGACAATGACCCACGCTCGCACCGGCCAATTGCAAACGGCGCGCCAAGCGATTATTCCGGCGCTCATGAGCAAAAATCCTATCCACATCGTCGGCGGCGGCCTCGCCGGCTCCGAAGCCGCATGGCAGGCAGCACAAGCCGGTGTTCCCGTCATTTTGCATGAGATGCGCCCGGTGCGCGGCACCGATGCGCACAAGACCGATGGGCTTGCCGAACTTGTCTGTTCCAATTCCTTCCGCTCCGACGATGCCGAGAACAACGCCGTCGGCCTGCTGCATGCCGAAATGCGGCTGGCCGGCTCGCTGATCATGAGTGCCGGCGACGCCAACCAGGTGCCGGCCGGCGGCGCGCTGGCCGTCGATCGCGACGGCTTCTCCGACGCGGTGACGAAAAGGCTCGAAGCGCACCCGCTGATCACCATCGAGCGCGAGGAAGTGCCGGGCCTGCCGCCGGCGGAGTGGGACCAGGCGATCATCGCCACGGGACCGCTGACCGCGCCGTCGCTCGCCCAGTCGATTGCCGAGGCAACCGGCGCCGATGCGCTGGCCTTCTTCGACGCGATTGCCCCGATCATCCATTTCGACACGATCGACATGGACACCTGCTGGTTCCAGTCGCGCTATGACAAGGTTGGGCCCGGCGGCACCGGCAAGGACTACATCAATTGCCCGATGGACAAGGACCAGTATCTCGCCTTCGTACAGGCGCTGGTCGACGGCCAGAAGACCGAATTCAAGCAGTGGGAAGGCACGCCCTATTTCGACGGCTGCCTGCCGATCGAAATCATGGCCGAGCGCGGCGTTGAGACGCTGCGCTACGGGCCGATGAAGCCGATGGGGCTGACCAATGCCCACAATCCGACGGTAAAAGCCTATGCCGTGGTGCAGCTGCGCCAGGACAATGCGCTGGGCACGCTCTACAACATGGTCGGTTTCCAGACCAAGCTGAAGCATGCCGAGCAGGTGCGCGTCTTCCGCACCATTCCGGGCCTGGAAAACGCCGAGTTCGCCCGTCTCGGCGGCCTGCACCGCAACACCTACATCAATTCGCCGACCTTGCTCGACGCCTCGCTGCAGCTGAAGTCGCGGCCGGGCCTGCGCTTTGCCGGCCAGATCACCGGCTGCGAGGGCTATGTCGAGAGCGCGGCGATCGGCCTGCTCGCCGGCCGCTTCGCCGCCGCCGAGCGGCTCGGCCACGCGCCATCGCTGCCACCGCTCACCACCGCCTTCGGCGCCTTGCTCAACCACATCACCGGCGGCCACATCGTTTCCGACGACGAGCCGGGCAAACGCTCGTTCCAGCCGATGAACGTCAATTTCGGCCTGTTCCCGCCGGTGGAAGCACCGAAGACCGAAGGCAAACGCCTGCGCGGCAAGGACAAGACGGTGGCCAAGCGCCACGCGATCACCTCACGCGCGCGGGCAGATTGTCGGGAGTGGCTAGGGCTGCCGGCGCAAACATCGGAAGCTGCTGAATAGCCAAGTCTCAGAGTCCTAACGCGATTGACGTTTACGTCAACTCGCTGGCCAACCCCGCGTTGCGCGCCTGAGCAACAGCCAATGCCGGCGCAGAGCCGAAAGCCGGGCTGCGCCACCAAGCGGCGAGCGGCCATTGGCCATCTTGCCGAGATAGGCGCTGGTCAGCGCCAGCGGCAGGAACGCCGGACGCAGCGTTTCCGGAAGTGCGGACGCCCCTTGCTCGAAAGCGCGGAGATGCTCCTGCGCCAATGCAATCATCGCAGCCACCGCGCGCTGAGCGCCGGGGCCGTCGTCGCCGCCGACGAACTCTTCCGGCGATGAGCCTACCGCGGCAAGGATATCCGCCGGCACGAAGCATTGCCCGCGCCGGCGATGCAGCGGCAACAGCAGCAACAGGCCGGTCATCGCCTGGGCGCAGCCGGCCCTGCCCGCCAGTTCGGCAAAGGGCGGCGCCTGATTGGGATCGAGCACCATCGCCGCCAGCTGGATCAGCGCGGCCGCCGTCTCGCCGCAATATCCCTCGAGATCGGTGCGCGACGGCATCGGATCGTCATAGAGGTCGAAGATGCGGGCCTCGAGCATGTTGTCGAAGGCAGTTTTGGGCAGGCCATGGGCAGAAATCGTCGCCTTCAGCGCATCGGCGAGCGGGTTGCCTGTGGCTGCGGCTTCAGCAGCGATGACATCGCGCCACCATTGCAGCCTCACTTCGCCCGGCAATGCCTCGTGGATGCGGTCTCGGACAGACGCAATCTCGGCATTGAAGGCGTAAAGCGAAAACAGCGCCGCGCGCTTGTTGGCCGGTGCATAGAGTGCGCTGACATAGCGGTCATGGTCGCCGGCGCGCACCGTCTCCATGACGATGTCAGCTGTATCGGTCACGTCAGTCGACGGCGATCAGCGCCGCGGCCACGGCGCGGTCTTCGGCAAGCAGAACATTGTAGGTCCGCACCGCTGCCCCCGTCGACATCGGGTCGGAGCCAATGCCAGCCGCTTTCAGCGCCGCCCGAAGTGCTGTCGGCAAGGGCCGCAAATCCTTGCCTGTGCCGACCAGCAGGATCTCGACCTTGCCGGCCTCAGCCAGCAGCAGGTCGAAATCCGCCGCCGTCAGGGCCAGCGGATCGGCCGGCTCCCAGCCATGGATGCCGGAGGGCAGGCAAAGAAGCGAGCCGCGATGCGACATGTCGGCGAAGCGGAAGCCGCCATTGCCGTAGGCTTCGATCGGCGCCCGTCCGGGGAAATGCGCCTCGCGGATGACGATGCCTTTTGCCACCAGCGCAGCCGTCAGGTCGCCATGGCCTTGCCGCCACCAACCGGCTTCTCCTCATCGGCGCTCGCTCCCTGCGGCCTGAGCCTGAACAGGATCAGCAAGGGCGCTGCGATGAAGATCGACGAATAGGTGCCGAAGACGACGCCGAACAGCATCGCCATGGTGAACGAGCGGATCACCTCGCCGCCGAACAACACGAGCGCCAGCAGCGCCAGGATGGTCGTCACCGAAGTCAGCGTCGTTCTCGACAGCGTCTCGTTGATGGCGTTGTTCAACAATTGTGGGAGCGGCATTCGTTTGTATTTTCGCAAATCTTCTCGAACACGGTCATAGACGACGATCGTGTCGTTGAGCGAATAGCCGATAATGGTCAGGATCGCCGCCAGCGAAGACTGGTTGAACTCGAGCCCGGTGATGACGAAGAAGCCCAGCGTCATCACCACATCGTGCACCGTCGCCACGATTGCGCCGACCGCGAACTGCCATTCGAAGCGGAACCAGACATAGACCAGGATGCCGATCAGCGCGATGATCATCGCAATCGTGCCTTGCTTGGCCAGTTCGCCCGAAACGGTGGGACCCACCACCTCGACGCGGCGGAAATCGTAATTGTCCTGCAGCTCGCCGCGCACCTTGTCGATGACGGTCTGCTCGGCGTTCTCACCGCCATCCTGGGTGCCAACGCGGATCAGCACGTCATTCGGCGCGCCGAATTGCTGGACCTGCACTTCACCGATATTGAGCTCCGACAGCCGGCTTCTGATATCGCCAATATCGGCGTCGCCTTGCTTGGACTGCACCTCGATGATCGAGCCGCCCTTGAAGTCGATGCCGTAGTTGATGTCGATGGTCAGGAATCCGATAACCGACGCGATCGACAGCAGGCTGGACAGTGCGAACGTCCAGCGGCGGATGCCCATGAACGGGATTTTCGTGCCGGCCGGAACGAAGGTCACCGGCGCACGCGGCAATTCCTTCGGACGCGCACGGCGCAGCCAGATCGACACCAGCAGACGGGTGAAGGTGAAGGCGGTGAACACCGTGGTCAAAATGCCGATGGCATAGGTGATGGCGAAGCCCTTGACCGGTCCGGTGCCGAGATAGAACAGCACGACCGTGGCAATCAGCGACGTCACGTTGGAATCCACGATGGTCGCCAACGCCTTGGTGAAGCCTGTGTCGATCGACTGGATGACCGAACGGCCGGCCCGTCGCTCCTCTCGGATACGCTCATAGATCAGCACGTTGGAATCGACCGCCATGCCGATGGTCAGCACGATACCGGCAATGCCGGGCAAGGTCAGTGTCGCGCCAAGCAGCGACAAGACCCCGACGATCATCGCCACGTGCACGGCGAGCGCAATGTTGGCGAGGAAGCCGAGAAGTCCGTAGGCGACGAACATGAAGGCGACGACGAGAATGGAGCCGATGATGCCGGCGACCTTGCCGGCATGGATCGAATCCTGGCCGAGGCCCGGGCCGACGGTGCGTTCTTCGATCACGGTCAGCTTTGCCGGCAGCGCGCCGGCGCGCAGCAGCACGGCGAGGTCGTTGGCGCTTTCGGCGGTGAAATTGCCTGAGATCTGGCCGCTGCCGCCGAGGATCGGTTCGCGGATCACCGGCGCCGAAATCACCTGATTGTCGAGGATGATGGCGAACGGCTTGCCGACATTCTGCTGCGTCGCCTGGCCGAATCGTGTCGCACCGCGCGAGTTGAAGACGAACGAAACCACCGGCTCGTTGTTTCGGGAATCATAGGTTGCCGTCGCCTTGGCAAGATCTTCACCGGACACGATGACGCGATTTTCCACCAGATACGGAACCGGCGGATCGTCCTGCGAATAAAGCACCGAGGAGCCTGCCGGCGGGCGGCCGTTCAGCGCATCCTGCACCGACATCGAGGTATCGACCATCTGGAAGGTCATCTTGGCGGTCTGGCCGATGATCTCCTTCAGCCTTTGCGGATCCTGCAGGCCCGGCACCTGGACGAGTACACGGTCGTCGCCCTGCCGCTGCACGATCGGCTCGGTGGTGCCGAGTTCGTTGACGCGACGCTCGACGACTTCGATCGACTGCGCCAATGCGGCCGAGGTGCGGTATTTGATGCCGGCGTCGGTGACGGTGAATTTGAGCAGCCCGGCTTCGGAATCATCCAGGGACATCTCCTGGATGGAGCCACCGGTGAACAGGCCGGCGGCGACCGGATCGGTCAGCGGCTTAAGCGCCGCCTTGGCGGCATCGATCTGGGTTGGATCGGTGATGCGCACTTGTACGGTCCTGCCGGTGCCGCCAAGGCCGGTATAGCCCACCTTGGCATCGCGCAGCAGCGTGCGGATCTCGTCGCGCGTCGTTTCCAGCTGCGCCTTGACCAGGTCGTTCTGGTCCATCTGCAAGAGGATGTGCGAACCGCCCTGCAGATCGAGACCAAGCGTCATCTGCCGCTTCGGCACCCAGTTGGGCAATTGCGCCAATGTGCTGGCCGGGAAGAGATTTGGCGCGGCAAGGATGAATGTGACGGCCACGGCGATCCAGATCAGGATCATCTTCAGGCGCGAAAAATACAGCATATGGCGTTGTCCGTCAGGGCGTACTGGCGGATCGTTCCGCCGACAATTCGGTTATTTCTTGGCGTTCTTATTTGCCACCGGCTCGCCCTTAACCCGCACTTCGCCGATTGTCGAGCGCGCTGAGGTCAATTTGGCGCTGCCGCCGGCAGCGGTTTCGGCGTCAATCGCCTCTGTCGGTTCCATTCTAATTCTGATCACCGCCGGGCGCTATCGTGCGCTACTCGACTATTTTCAATTGTGCAGGCATCGGTCCGGAACGCAAAAGCAAGGCCAGATCATCGGCGTTCTCCTTTGTAAGGTTGCCCGATATCTGGCCGCGGCCGTTAAGAATTGGCTCGCGGACGACTGGCACCGAAAGCACTTGGTTGTCGAGGATCATCGCAAATAGCTTGCCGACATTCTGCGAGGTCGCCTGCGCAACGCGTGCCGTTGCCCTGGAATCGAAGGTGAACGAAACCGCCGGCTCATTTGTGACGGAGTTGGGAGTCGCCTGAGCATTGACAATGTCGTCACTGGAAACGATCGTTCGGCTCTCAACCAGATAGGGAACCGGTGGATCGTCCTTCGAATAAACCACCACCGAGCCAGCGGGCGTCCGGCCATTGATCGCATCAGCGACCGGCATCGACTCATCAACCCACTGAAAAGTCAGCATTCCGGTTCGGGTGAGAATTCTCCTCAGCCTTTGCAAATCCGCAACGCCCGAGGTCCGGACCAGCATACCGTCTTCGCCCTCTGGCCGCACTACTGGGTCGGCTACACCAAGATCACGCAGGCGATTCTTAATGACCACGATCGACTGCGCAAGCGCGATCGACATCCGATACTTGATACCTGTGTCTGTTACCGTGAACTTGAGCAACGCTGCTCCGGTATCATCCAGGATCACTTCCTGGACCGGACCAGCGCTGCCAAGGACAGGATCAGTCACCGCCTCCAATGCCATCTTGGCCGCGCCGACCTGAGCGGCGTCGGTGATATGCACCTGAACGGCCCGACCCGACTTAGCAAGACCAGTATAGCCGATCCTTGCATCGCGCAGCAGCGTCCTGATTTCGTCACGCGTCGCCTCCAACCGGCGATCGATCACATCGGTCGCGTCCAATCGAAGCAGCACGTCCGCGCCGGCAGCGTGAAGACTGGGCGCGTCGACGAGCATTGTGGCCATAGCAAGCCAGATCAGGATCATTTTCAGGCGCGAAAAATGGACCATACGCCGTCTTTTGTCAGAGCTCTGCCCGCGGATCGCTCCGCTTGGGAAACTGGCTTACTTCTTGGCGTTCTGGTTGGCCACCGGCTCGCCCTTGACCCGAACATCGGCGATCGTCGAGCGCAGCGCCGTCACCTTGGTGCCGCCGCCAAGGTCGATCTCAAGCTCATTGTCGTCGATCACCTTGGTCACCTTGCCGACGAAGCCGCCGCCGGTGATGACCGTGTCGCCACGGCGCACGGCCGAGATCATCTCCTGGCGCTTCTTCAACTGGGCGCGCTGCGGCCGGATGATGAGGAAATACATGATCACGAAGATCAGAACGAACGGGAGTATCATGCCGATATCCCCGAACGGACCAAGCGGAGTTCCGGTAGCTTGGGCGTATGCCGGTGTGACGAACATCAAGAACTCCTGGTTACGAAGAAGGCCGTAGGGCGGCCTCGCCAAATTTGGCCGGAATATAGTGGGTAAAGTTACCAATGCAACTGCGCGGCCGGGCTTTCAGCTGCTTTTCCGGCCGGTTGACCCGTGTTAGAGCATGCTCCCGGAATACGGGCGTGGTTTTCGCAAAAGATCATGCCCAAACAAAAGCTTGGAACCAGTTTCTATCTCGCCCGGATCAAGACGATTTCGGCCCCTACGCACGTTCGTGCGGAAACATAAAAGACGAGACATGACCGACAGCACCATCGAGGCCCTGAACCAAAAGCTCGACCGCCTGATCGAGGCGGTCACCCGCCTCGCCCCGCCGCCGGTGCCGCAAACCGATCTTGCGGTTGCCGATTGCTTCGTCTGGCAGGCCGACCCCGGCTATCTCGAGCCGGTGCGCAAGGTCAACCGCGTCGACATCGGCCTGATCCGCGGCGTCGACCGCGTGCGCGACATTCTGGTCGAAAACACGGAACGCTTCGCCGCCGGCCATGCCGCCAACAATGTGTTGTTGTGGGGTGCGCGCGGCATGGGCAAATCCTCGCTGGTCAAGGCCGTGCATGCGCAGATCAACGCCCAGGCCAAATCCGACCTGCCGCTCAAGCTGATCGAGATCCATCGCGAGGATATCGACACGCTGCCCAGGCTGATGGGCCTGCTGAAGGCGGCGCCGTTTCGCTTCATCCTGTTTTGCGACGACCTCTCCTTCGACCATGACGACACCTCCTACAAGTCGCTGAAGGCAGCCCTTGAAGGCGGCGTCGAGGGCCGCCCGGCCAATGTCATCTTCTACGCCACGTCGAACCGCCGGCACCTGTTGCCGCGCGACATGATCGACAATGAGCGCTCGACCGCCATCAACCCGTCCGAGGCGGTCGAGGAAAAGGTTTCGCTGTCCGACCGTTTCGGCCTGTGGCTCGGCTTCCACAAATGTTCGCAGGACGAATATCTCGACATGGTCAACAGCTATGCCAGCCATCACGGGCTCACTATCGACCCGGAGCAGCTGCGCGCCGACGCCCTGGAATGGGCAACGACGCGCGGCAGCCGCTCGGGCCGCGTCGCCTGGCAGTTCACCCAGGATCTGGCCGGCCGGCTCGGCAAGCCGCTGAACGACTGATTGATTTCCGTCAGGTCACTGAAAAAGCCCGCCCCTTGCGGAGCGGGCTGAGCCGGCGGGCCGGACTGGAGGTCAGACGGCCTGCAAAACGTTTATTGTTCTATTCGAGATAGCCAGAGGGGTCGACCGGGGCCGAGTTCTTGCGCACTTCGAAGTGCAGTTTCGGCGAGTCGGTGGTCCCGCTCATGCCCGACAGCGCGATTTCCTGGCCGCGCTTGACCTTTTGGCCGCGCTGCACCTCGATCGACCTGGCGTGACCATAGACGGTGACCAGCCCGTTTTCGTGGCGCACCAGAACCGTATTGCCGAATTCCTTGAGGCCGTCGCCGGCATAGATGACCACGCCGTTTTCGGCCGCCTTGACCGGCGTCCCCTCAGGCACGGCGATGTCGACACCATCCTTGCCGCCACCAAAATTGGAGATGACGCGGCCACGCACCGGCCAACGCATCTTGCCGATGCCGGTGGCATCGGGCGCAACAGCATCGTCGTCCTCGGCCTGCTGGATAACCTTGGCGTCCTTCTTCGGCGGCGTGTAGGTGGCGAGTGTCTCCGTCGGCTTTGCCGCCGGTTGGGTGGTCGCGGTCGTCACCGGATCAACTTTGGCCGGCTTGGCGCTGGCGACCGTTGCGGTGCCACCTGCCGGAACCTTCAGCGTCTGGCCGATCTTGAGCAGGCCGTCCTGCATGCCGTTCGCCTGCTTCAGCGCCACGACGCCAACGCCGGTCTTCCTGGCGATGGAGGACATGGTGTCGCCCGACTGGACCGTGTAGGTGCCCGCGCCGGCCTTTGGCGCGGCCGAGGCCGTCTGCGCCGGCTTGTCGGTCTTCGGCTTGTTCGCTGCCGAAGCGTCAACCTGCGCGGCGGACTTGCCGTCCTTGAGTTTCGGCTGCTGCGGCAGCACGGCGACCTTTTCCGGCGCTGGCGCCTTGGGGCTGTTTGCCGGCTTGCCGTCGGCAAGTTTCGGCTCTGCCCCCTTGCTTGAATAGGCATAGGCCGGGATGACCAGTTTCTGACCGGTCTTCAGCCCCTTGGTGGCGCTCAAGCCGTTGACCTTCATGATCACGTCGGCGGGCACATGATAGCGATGAGCGATGCCGGAAATGGTCTCGCCGTCGCTGACCACGATCTCGGTCGCATGCGGCGTACCAGCCGCAACTGGTTTCGGATCGGAGTCACCGGCATTCTTGAACGGCCTCGCCGGCTGGACGGTGCCGGTAGTCGTTCTGTCGACATGCGGTGCCGGTGCAAGCGCCGGCGCGGAAGCGGTACGCATCGGAGCAGCTTTGGGCGCGCTCGGCGGCGGCAGCTGCTGGACGGTGACCGGCTCCAGGCTGGAGCGGCTGACCGACTGGTTATGGCTGCCATCGACAGGTGCCGCAGCGATCGGCTCGGCCGCCACATCGCCCGGATAGGGCTGAGCGGTGCTCTGCTTGTCGATGATGGCGCGCTGATTGTTGGTCGAGGAGGTGAAGACGTCGTCGACACCGTTGAACCGCGAGACTTGGGAGCTACACCCCGCCGCCACTCCGGCTAGCATGAGGACAGCGCAGCCCCGCGACAGAGTACGCCCGTTTGCCTTCAAAACACTGAATTGCATCGCACTAACCCGCACAGACCCGGTACACACTGGTCATGATTAAAGCGCGTTAATGTTACTGGCGGGTTAACCCCATAGAATCAGACGCAAATTTTCTTAAAACATTTTCGAACGCGCCGAAGGTGCGTTGAGATTCAGGTCAGGCCGAGTCGAAAATGACAGGTTCTGAGAACCGGCCTACGCCGGCCGTAGCCTTCATAGAGCGGAGGCATTTATGACGGCTTCGACCGGCGAAGGCCGGAGCGGAGCGTACTCAAACATGTGAGCACCGGAAGCGCAGGAACCTGCCATTTGCAGGCCGGCCTCACCTGAATGTCAGCGCACCTAAATAACCGCCGCGACGCTGCGCAGGATCGGCTGCAGGCGCACGGTGCCGATATCCTCGCGCTCGAAGCGGCTGCCGACCTTGGTCAGCTTGGCCAGCACCTGCTCGCCCTCCTCCGGCCCGATCGGGGCAATGACGATGCCGCCGCTCGACAATTGGTCGAGCAGGAAGCGCGGCAGGCTGTCGAAAGCCGCCCAGGCTACGATGCGGTCGAACGGCGCTTCGTTGGCAAGCCCGCTGGAACCGTCGGCCTGGCGCACGATGACATTGCCGATGCCGAGCGCCTCGAAGCGTTGCCTGGCCTGCTCGGCCAGCGTTTTGTAGCGGTCGACGCTGACGATGCGCGCCGCGAGCCGCGACATCACCGCTGCCGTGTAGCCCGAGCCGGTGCCGATCTCCAGCACCCGGTTGCCGGGCTCTATTGCCAGGGCCGCAATCACCGCCGCCTGCAGATCGGCGCCCTCGATCGCCTCGCCGCATTCGATCGGCAGCATGCCGTCCGACCAGGCGATGGAATGGAACTGGCCGTTGAGGAAGCCGCGCCGCGGCGTCGCCTCGAAGGCTGCGATCAGCGCCTTCGGCACCGCGCCTTGGCCGCGCAGGCGCAGCAGGAAAGCGGCAAAACCCTCGCGATCGTCGAGCGGCAAGTTCATGCCAGAACCTTCTTCATGCGAACACCTTATTCAGACAGCGCCTTGGTCAGTTGGTCACGGATTTCATGCGCGGTGAGGTCAAGCTGCAGCGGCGTCACAGACACGAGCCGGTTGCGCAGAGCATGGAGATCGGTGCCCTGCTTGCCCTCGACCGGCTCGCGGCCGAAGCGCAGCCAGTAATAAGGCAGGCCGCGCCCGTCGCGGCGCTCGTCGACCCAAAGGCTGTGCACCAGCTTGCCCTGCGACGTCACGACGGTGCCGGCAACCTCGTCAGGGAGGCAGTTGGGAAAGTTGACGTTGAGCAGCACGCCGTCCGGCAGCGGCATGGCGACGAGCTTTTTCAGCAACGCCGGCGCCAGCGCCTCGGTGGTCTCATAGGGAACGACGCGGTCCTCGCCGACATAGGAATAACCCTGGCTGAGTGCGATCGAGCGGATGCCGAGCAGCGCGCCTTCCATGGCGCCGGCGACGGTGCCGGAATAGGTGACGTCGTCAGCGATGTTGGCGCCGGAATTGACACCGGACAGGATCAGGTCCGGCGCGCCAGGCAGGATCTTCTTGACGCCCATGATGACGCAGTCGGTCGGCGTGCCGCGCACGGCGTAGTGTTTCTCGCCGATCTTGCGCAGCCGGAGCGGCTCCGAGATCGACAGCGAGTGCGCGTAGCCGGACTGGTCCTGCTCCGGCGCCACGACCCAGACATCGTCCGACAGCGTGCGGGCGATGCGTTCGAGCGACGCCAGGCCCTCGGCATGAATGCCGTCATCATTGGTCAGAAGGATGCGCATTACTTCGATTCGATCTTCGCCAGACCGCCCATATAAGGCCGCAGCACTTCAGGAATGGTTACGCTGCCATCCTCATTCTGGTAGTTTTCGATGACGGCAATCAGCGCACGGCCGACAGCGGTGCCCGAACCGTTCAGCGTGTGCACAAAGCGGTTGCCGTTGCCGTCCCTGTCCTTGTAGCGGGCATCCATGCGCCTGGCCTGGAAGTCGCCGCACACTGAACAGGACGAGATCTCGCGATAGGCGTTCTGTCCAGGCAGCCAGACCTCGATGTCGTAGGTCTTGCGCGCGCCAAACCCCATGTCGCCCGTGCACAGGACCATGGTGCGGAACGGCAGCTCCAGTCGCTTCAGCACCTCTTCGGCGCACTGCGTCATCCGCTCGTGCTCGGCGAGCGAAGACTCCTGGTCGGTGACCGAGACCAGCTCGACCTTGTAGAACTGGTGCTGGCGCAACATGCCGCGCGTGTCGCGGCCGGCGGAGCCCGCTTCCGAGCGGAAGCACGGCGTCAGCGCCGTATAGCGCAGCGGCAGCTTTTCATGGGCCGTGATTTCTTCGCGCACCAGGTTGGTGAGCGGGACCTCGGCGGTTGGAATCAACCCGAGCCGGCCATCGCCATGCTGCACGAAGAACAGGTCGTCCTCGAATTTCGGCAGCTGGTTGGTCCCGAAAAGCACTTCGTCGCGCACCATCAGTGGCGGGATGACTTCTTCATAGCCATGCTCGGTCGTGTGCAGATCGAGCATGAACTGGCCGATGGCGCGCTCCATCCGCGCCAGCCCGCTCTTCAGCACGGTGAAGCGTGATCCCGACAGCTTTGCCGCCCGCTCGAAATCCATCATGCCGAGCGCTTCGCCGATCTCGAAATGCTCCTTCACCCAGTTCGGCCGGGTCGGCACCTCGCCGACGATATGCTTGACGACATTGTCGTGCTCGTCCTTGCCGACCGGCACGTCGTCGAGCGGCACATTCGGCAGCACCGCCAGCGCATCGTTCAGCGTCTTGTCGAGCTCGCGCTCGCGCGCCTCGCCATTCTGGATGAAGGTCTTGATATCGCCGACTTCGGCCTTGAGCTTTTCGGCAAGTGCCGTGTCGCCCGAACGCATGGCGTTGCCGATCTCCTTCGAGGCGGCGTTGCGGCGTTCCTGCTTGGTCTGCAGCTCGGTGACGTGCTCGCGCCGCGCTTCGTCCTTCTTGATCAGCTCATCGACCGTGGACTGCGCCTCGTCAGCCGACCACGAGCGCTTGGCCAGCGCTTCGACAAGGGCCTTCGGGTTGTCGCGAATCCATTTGATATCAAGCATGGTTGGTCGTCCTCGAGCTAAGGCCTGAGGGCGTAAACCGCATCCTTCATCGATGCAAGATGGCGGCTGTCGCGTTTTTCCGCTAACGCGGATACCCGAACGCGACGGCCTATGAAGGAGCCTGCTTTGAGGACGCGTCCGCCGCCTTTTCGGCCACGGCTTCGGCGGCTTCCTGCTTCTCGCGCGCCAGCTTCTGCTTGACCTGGTCGCGCTCGATCAGCCGGGCCGCCCAGATCGACACCTCGTAGAGCAGGATGGTCGGGATGGCCAAACCGATCTGGCTCATCGGATCAGGCGGCGTCAGGACCGCCGCGACGACGAAGGCGATGACGATCGCCCATTTGCGCTTCTCGGCCAGCGCCTTCGACGACAGCATGCCGACGCGCGTCATCAGGCTGGTCACCACCGGCAGCTGGAACACCAGGCCGAAGGAGAAGATCAGCGTCATGATCAGGCTGAGATATTCCGACACTTTCGGCAGCAGCGAAATCTGCACCTGGTCGTCGGTGCCGGCCTGCTGCATGGCGAGGAAGAACCACATCACCATCGGCGTGAAGAAGAAATAGACCAGCGACGCGCCCATCAGGAACAGGATCGGCGATGCGATCAGGAACGGCAGGAAGGCGTTGCGCTCGTTCTTGTAGAGGCCAGGCGCAATGAATTTGTAGATCTGCGTGGCGATCAGCGGAAAGGCGATGACCATGCCGCCGAACATGGCGAGCTTGACCTGGGTGAAGAAGAATTCCTGCGGCGCCGTATAGATCAGCTCGACCTTGTGCGGATCGAGCCCGGCCCATTGCGTGGCCCATTTGAACGGAACGACCAAAAGATTGAACAGCTTCTTGGCAAAGAAGAAGCAGACGAGGAAGGCGACGAAGAAACCGCCGATCGACCAGATCAGCCGCCGGCGCAGTTCGATCAGATGCTCCATCAGCGGAGCCGACGACTTCTCGATCTCGTCCTTTTCGCTGTCCGTAATGCTCACTTGGCGGCCCCCGCCGTCTTCTTGGACGCGGGCTTCGTGGCCGGCGCAGGCTTCGGCTCAGCCTTTGCGACTGCCTTCGGTGCAGCAGCGGGCTTGGTGGCGGCTTTTCCGGGTGCAGCCTTGGCGGGCGCCGCTGACGGCTTGGCAACCTTCGCCGCAGGCGCCGGCTTTGCCGGTGCTGCCTTGGCTGCCGCTGTTTTGGTTGCCGGGGCCTTTGATATCGCAGCCCCCTTGGCGCGCGCGTTTCGTGGCGCTGCCGTTGCTGCAGCCGGTGTCACCACCGCCTCGTCGGTCATCGCCGGAAGGATCGGCGCCGCCGGCGCTGTTTCCGGTCCGTTGACACCCGGCATCACCGTTGCGCCGTTCTTGAGCGGCTCGGCCGCCTGTGGTGTTTCTGCCGCCGGCGTTGAGGGGTCGACGGCGGGCTTCGGCTTCATAACCGCATCGACGCCGGAGCGAACCTCGGCTGCCGCCTGTTCGAACGGATTGAGCTGCTTGCGGATTTCGGCCGCCGGATTGAGGCCGCGCAGCGTATCGACAGACTTCTTGACGTCGTCGAGCTCGGCTTCCTTCAACGCCTCGTTGAACTGCTTCTGGAAGTCGGAGGCCATGGCACGCAGTTTCGCCGTCGTGCGGCCGAAGGTGCGCAGCATATTGGGCAAATCCTTGGGTCCGACGACCACGATCATGACGATCGCGATCACCAGCATTTCGGTCCAGCCGACTTCAAACATGGCAATCAGTTCCGACTAGTGCTTGTCGCCCAAAAGTGCGAAGCGGTTTTGGGACAACGACTTGCACAAAAGCAACAACCTTCGGCTCAGCTCTTGCTGGCCTTTTCCTTCACTGCCGAAACGGTCTCGTCGGGGCGGTGCTCGACGGTGCGCTTGTCATCGGCGGTGTCGTCGTCGGCCATGCCCTTCTTGAAACTCTTGATGCCCTTGGCCATGTCGCCCATCAGCTCGGGAATCTTGCCGCGGCCGAACACCAGCAGCACGATCACCAGCACGATCATCCAGTGCCAAATCGAAAATGAACCCATTGTAACTCTCTCTCGAATGTTTTCCCTGGCGATGATCTATGCGTTTTCGCGTTGGGATTCAAACACAACAGCGACAAAGTTTATGAAGGCGCGGCTTATGTCACGCATTTTCGGCAAAGCCGCCCGCTACCAATCGGCGCATCTACCGCAGCAATGCAGCTTTTTGACAGCGGCTTGCGGTCAATCTTCCGTGACGCGCGGCGTCAGCAGGCCGAGTTCCTCGAGATCGATGTCGGTCAACGCATCCTCGTCTTCGGTCAGCGCGTCCGGATCGGCCGGCGGCAACGGGATGGCGAAATTCGACGGCATGCGGCCGGAGAGCAGCCCTGCCCCCTTCAGTTCGTCCATGCCGGGAAGATCGCGGATCTCCTCCAGTGCGAAATGGTCGAGGAAAGTGTCTGTCGTGCCGTAGGTGACGGGACGGCCGGGCGTGCGGCGGCGGCCGCGCATGCGCACCCATTCCGTTTCGAGCAGCGTATCCAGCGTGCCCTTCGAGGTCTCGACGCCTCTGATGTCCTCGATCTCGGCGCGCGTCACCGGCTGGTGGTAGGCGATGATCGCCAGCACTTCGAGCGCCGCGCGCGACAGCTTGCGCTGCTGCACCGTGTCGCGGCTCATCAGGAAGGCGAGATCGCCGGCGGTACGGAAAGCCCAGGCATCGCCGACCCGGACCAGATTGACGCCGCGCCGCGCATAGATCTGCTGCAGCTCAGCCATGGCAGCGGCAATGCTGATGCCGTCGGGCAATCTGGCTGCGAGCTGCTTTTCGCTGACCGGCTCGGCGCTGGCGAACACGATCGCCTCGGCCATGCGTATGGCTTCGGCCATGTGCAGCCGTTCGCCAGGATTCAGAAGCAGGGTATCAGTCGGGTCCTGGGCGATAATGCCCTCCTCGGTCTCTTCTTCAACCTTGAACGGAATGACCGAAGCGTTGGCGCGTTCGCTCATGATGCCACCTCGACTGCCTTGATTGGCTGCGCGCGGCCGCGCAGATAGAGCGGCGCGAACACCTGGTCCTGCCGCATCTCGATGCTGCCTTCCCGCACCAGTTCCAGCGACGCCGCGAACGAGCTGGCGATCGCGGTACGCCGTTCGTCCGGGCTGGTCAGGTAATTGATCAGATAGCTGTTCAGCGCCGTCCAGTCGCGCAGCGAGCCGATCAGCCGGGTCAGGATATCGCGCGCATCCTTGAGCGACCACACGCCACGCCGGGCAATTGTCACATTGGTGATCGCCTGCTTCTGGCGCTGCTGCGCATAGGCGGTGAGCAAATCGTAGAGCGAGGCCGAATAGGCGTTACGCTTCTCGACGATGACCATTTCAGGCATGCCGCGTGCAAACACGTCGCGGCCGAGCCGGTTGCGGTTGACCAGCCTTGCCGAGGCGTCGCGCATGGCCTCCAGACGCTTCAGCCGGAACTGCAGCACCGCGGCCAGTTCCTCGCCGCTTTCGCCTTCCTCGCCGGGCTGCTTGGGGATGAGGAGCTTCGACTTGAGGAAGGCCAGCCACGCCGCCATCACCAGGTAGTCGGCGGCAAGCTCAAGCCTTAGCGCCCTCGCCGTCTCGACGAAGGTCAGATATTGCTCGACCAGCGCCAAGATGGAAATCCGCGACAGATCGACCTTTTGGTTGCGGGCGAGATGCAGCAAGAGGTCGAGCGGACCTTCGAACCCGGCGACGTCGACGACAAGCGACGGGTCGCCGGTGACCCGTGAATCGTCGTTCTCGGCCCACAGACGGTCCATCGGTGCGGCCTTCGCAGCCTTGCTGTCCAATGTCTCCGCCACTTGTTCCTTTACCTCTGGTTAGAGCATGATGCCGAAAAGTGTGAAGCGGTTTTCGGACGACATCATGCTCTCTCTATCTAATTTAGAGACGGATTCAGATTTCAGGTCGAACAGACCTGAAATCATCCGTCTCTAGGCCACCGCATCGAAATAGGTGGCAAACTCGGCGCGTATCTCGGTTTCGTCGGCCCGGTCGCGATCCCTTATATAGGTCAGCGCCCGCTTGGCGCGCTCCAGCGATGTCCCTTCAAGTCCCGTGGTTCGCGATGCGATGCCCGCCATCTCCTCGAAAACGCCATTGCAGTGAAGGACCAGATCGCAGCCCGCCGCAAGGATCGAGGCCGCCTTTGTCGGGAAATCCCCAGAAAGCGCCTTCATCGAGGTGTCGTCGCTCATCAACAGCCCGTCGAAGCCGATCTCGCGGCGGATGATCTCGTCGATGACCTTGCCTGAGGTGGTCGCTGGGTTGTTCGGATCGATGGCGCTGTAGACGACATGCGCCGTCATCGCCATCGGCAGATGGCTAAGCTCGCGGAAAGGGGCGAAATCATGCCGCTGCAGGTCGCTCAGCGAGGCGTCGACCACAGGCAGCTCGAAATGCGTGTCGGCGAAGGCGCGTCCATGGCCCGGAATATGCTTCATGACCGGCAACACGCCGCCGGACATCAGCCCTTCCGCGGCGGCGCGGCCAAGTTCGATGACCGGGCGCGGCTCCTTGCCATAGGCGCGCGCGCCGATGACGTCGCTGGCGCCCTCGATCGGCACGTCCAGCACCGGCAGGCAATCGGCCGAGATACCGAAGCGCAACAGGTCGAAGGCGTGCAGCCGCGCCATCAGCCAGGCAGCGCGGGTGCCGGCATCATGGTCCTTGCGCCACAATGCACCGAGCGCGCCGCCGGCGGGATAGTTCGGCGCCAGCGGCGGCCGCAGGCGCTGCACCCGGCCACCTTCCTGATCGATGAACACCGGCGCATCGGGGCGCCCGATACAGTCGCGCATTTCGGCGACCAGATCGCGGATCTGCTCCGTTTCGCCGATATTGCGCGCAAACAGGATGAAGCCCCACGGGCATTCATTGCGATAGAAACGGATTTCTTCGCGGGTCAGCGATTTCCCGGCACAGCCGAGGATCATGGATTTTGATTCGGTCATTCCACCAGTTTAGGGCTTCGCGCCGCCAAAGGGAATCTCCCCGGACGGCAAGCGCCTCAACCTCTCGCCCATCCACATGAAAAAGCCGGCGCGACCCTTGGGAACGCACCGGCTCTGATAATTGGATCCGGCCTTACCGCGACACGAAGCAGTTGCCGCCGGCAGCCTTGTAGCTGGTGCACAGATTGATCGCATCGTTGCGCGATTGCGCAGGCACCCGGACACGGTAGAAGGTGCCCTTGCCGGCGATCTCCGCCTTGACGATGTTGGCGGTGCGACCGGCGAGCACATTTCCATAGCGGCGCTGCAGGTCGGCGTAGTTGGCCTGGGCGCTTTCGACCGTCGGCTGCGAAGCGATCTGCATCGACCACGAACCGCCCGATGTCGAAGCCGTCGCCGGGATGGAGGCAACCTGGTCGGGCTTGACCTCGCCGACCACGTCGACCGGCTGGTCGGACGGGCGCTGCGGCGCTACGGCAACCGTCTGCGGCGTGTTGGCGGACTGGGTCTCAGCCTTCGGCGCAGCCGCCGGCTTTACCGGCTTGACCGGCTTGGCGGTCTCGGCACTTGCCTGGTCGCTATTTGCCTGATCGGCAGGCGCCACGGTGCCGGTCTGCTCGGCATCGGCCGAAGGGGCGACGTGCTGCGGCGCCGGGTCAAGCGGCTCAGTCGCCGCAACCTGCGGCGCGGCCGGCGTCGAGTCCTCGCGTGCCACCAACGAGCCGTCGGGCTTGACCACCATGGTCCGCACCTTGCGCGGGGCAACGGCGACCGTATCGGGGTTCTTCTCGGCTTCCTGCAGCACCTGCGCAATGCGGTCCTCGGATTTTGGCGCCGGCGCGACAGCCGCGTCGGGGTTGCCGGCAGCGTCGGGGTTGACGGCAGCTTCGGGGTTGCCGGCAGCGTCCGGGCCTGGGGCAGTATCGTCGGGCGACAGATCGACGACGCGGCTTTCAGGCTCCTGCGCCTTCACATCGACCGGCTCTTCGGTGTTGGTGACCAGCTTCTCCTGAACCGGCTCGGCCGGCTTGGTGCCCTTGGCGACCGCATCATAAACCTTGTTGTCCTGGTTCGGCACCACGGCGCCGCCCGGATTTTCGGGCTTGACCTTGATCGGCCTGTTGTCGGCTTTGACAATGACCGGCGCATCGCTGCCGCCCTTGCCGCCGAACGACAAGGCGAAGGCGCCAAGGCCGCCGGCAATCGCAACCGCAGCAACGACGCCCGCGACCAGCAGGCCGCTCCTGCGCGGCCGTGCGGCTTCCTGCTCGGCGAGGCCCGGCACCGCCATTGCCTCGTCCAGATCCGGATCGTAGTCGAGTTCGTCGACCGCGAAATCGTCGGCCTGCGAAACCGGCTGGCTGCCGGGCAGATCGTCCATGTCGAAGCCGCCGGCGGCATCGGCGTGGTGAGCTTGCGTGGCTGCAAGCACTTCGGCTGGCCGCGCCGCATAGGCGCGCTGGTCGAGCTCGTGGCCCGAACCGAAGCCGGAACTGTAGGAATCGTCATCATAGCCGGCACTGCGTGCGGCAGTGGGCGGCGCCACTTCCACCGCGTTCATCTCGTTGAGCATGCCGGCGAATTCGGCGTCGATGTCGTCATAGGCGGCGGGCTCGTCTTGCTCGAAGCTGAGTTCTGGAATGTCGAGGTCGTCGGCAATCGCCACGACACGCTCCGGCACATCGACCGTCTCGACATCCGGCATCTCGTCATAGGCCTGAGGCGGCGCCTGGCGCGACGGCGTCGGCGCCACATAGGCAGCAGCGGCAACCGGCTGGTCGCGATAGCTTGGCGCTGCCGCTGGCGGCATGGACGGCTTTTCTGCAAAAGAAGCTTGCGGCTGCGCTGCAAAAGAAGGTTGCGGCTGCGCTGCAAAGGAAGGCTGGGCCGGGGTGGGAGTCACGCGGCTCCACGAACGCGCCGGCTCCGGCGGCGTCGAGCGCCAATCGCCAGCGACCGGTGCTGCCGTGTCCTTACCGAGATCGATGCCCTTGGCGAGCGCCGCATCGAAGGCATGATCATCGAACTCGATCTCGGGCTCATGGCCCTCGAGTTCGCCGGCAAGCAGATCGTCGAAATCGGCATCGTCCGCCTGGGCCTCCTGAGGAGCCGGCGCGTGTTCGTCCAGGTCCCAGTCGAGATTATCGACCGGAGCGACCGGCGTTGCGACGGACCGCTGCACCGGGGCAACCGACTCATAAGTCCTGGTGGGCTCGATGGCGGCAGCCCTGGTGGGCTCGGTGACGAGCGGAATCGGCGCGACTGGCGCCGGGCGTGGTGTGGTCATGGCGCCAAGCAGCGCGTTGAGTTCATCTTCCAACGTCCGTTCGTCAGCGACCGGAGCGGCCGGGGTCGCCATATTGGTAGGCGCCACATAGGCTGGTGCGACCGGAGCTAGCTGAACCGGAGCGGGTGCGGTCTCGGCTACCGGCTCGTGATCGGCAAGCGCATCATCGATGCTCAGATCGAAATCGTCGAATGCTTCGTGCGCAGTCTCATGAGAGGGGCTGGCCTCCACGGTCCAGGCCGGCGTCTCGTCCACTTCCGGCGCATCCATCTCAACCGGCGCGCTGACCTGCAGATCGCTCTCTTCCGGATCCTCGGCCTCAACAGGCTGAGCCTCGAAAGCCTGCGGCTCGAAATGCTCGGCCGCAAAATCCTGGGCTGCAAAATCCTGGGCCGCAAAGTCCATGTCGACATCGGCCATCGCGTCATCGAAATGACCCGCAAAATCCTCGTCGGCAACAGTGTGGTCGGCGACTCCGACGACCGGCGCCTCGGCTACTGGCGCGGCATACTGGTCCTGCGCCGGCGCAGGACCGTCCAGCGTCAGCTCGTCTTCCAGCGACATCGAGACGGCATTGTCGAAATCATCGTCGAACGCGACATCGTCGGCGGGCGCAGCAGCAACCTGGGCGACATCTGCGGCATGGGCGACGGTCGCATCGTCATCGAGCAGCAACCCCTGCTCGAGCGAAGCGGCAAGGTCGTCGTCCATCGGCAGGTCGTCTTCGAGCGGCGATACGTTTTCCAGCGAGCTGGCCACGGCATTGTCGAAATCATCGTCGAATGCAGCTTCGTCGAATGCGGGCTCGGCAAACGAAGGTTCGGCAAACGAGGGTTCAACGGGAGCAGCCGCAGCCTGCGGGGCAGCGCCGAAATCCAGATCGGCGGCATCGTCGAAGACGAAATCATATTCCAGCGAAGCAGCCAGCGCATCGTCCATCGCGGCATCGGTGGTTTCGAAAGCCGGCTCGCGAATCTCGGCAG
The DNA here is from genome assembly GCF_040324035.1 of Mesorhizobium sp. M0016. NCBI lineage: Bacteria > Pseudomonadati > Pseudomonadota > Alphaproteobacteria > Hyphomicrobiales > Phyllobacteriaceae > Mesorhizobium > Mesorhizobium sp. M0016. The sequence goes on from NZ_JAMYVM010000006.1 coordinate 252,370, forward strand.
CAGGTTCGTAGGGCTCAGCGGCAGGCTGGTGAACCTCGGGAGCTGGCTGGCTGGCCTCCATGGAACCGACTTCATCGCCGAATTCGCCCATCAACTCCTTCTCGAGGTCGATGTCGAAATCGCCCTCGTCCGCAGCCGTCTCGACGGCTGGCGCCTGCGGCTTGACCGGCTGGCGCGGATCGAAACCCATGATCCTGGTCAGTTCAGCGAACGGATCATCTTCGGCGATGTCGTTGTTGTCGGCTACTCTCAGCTGGGTTCTGTCTGCCATTATTGTTCCCGAACTCGCACTCATTCGGACGCCATGGACGTCGCGTAGGGTTGGCCCTTACCAGCGCAATGTGGGCAAATGGTGACAGGTGTTTTAGTTAAACCTAACGCATCTCAGTGGGCGCATCAGCCCCAATCAGCGTCAGGCCGGAGGTCAAAACATCCGAAACAGCCTGCACCAGCCCTAGTCTGGCATGAGTCAATTGTCGGTCGTTAACCTTAACAAAACGTAAGTCGGCATTCTCGGTGCCCCGATTCCAGTGTCCATGGAAGCTGGAAGCCAGATCGTAGAGGTAGAATGCCAGCCGGTGCGGCTCCAGCGCAAGGGCCGCAGATTCGACCAGCCGGGGATATTCAGCCAGCTTCCGGATCAGGCCGATCTCGCCCTCATCGGTGAGCGACGCCGAGGCCGCGGCCAGGCTGTTGCGGTCGAAATTGGCCTCGCCCAGTTGCTCGCTCGCCTGCCGGAACACCGAATGACAGCGCGCCGAAGCGTACTGCACGTAGAACACGGGATTGTCCTTGGACTGTTCGGTGACCTTGGCGAAATCGAAGTCGAGCGGCGCATCGCTCTTGCGGTAGAGCATCATGAAGCGGATCGCATCGCGGCCCACCTCCTCCACCGCTTCGCGCAAGGTCACGAAGTCGCCCGACCGCTTCGACATCCGAATCGGTTCGCCATCGCGAAACAGCTTCACCAGATTGCACAGCAGCACCGTGAGTTGCAGCTTCAGATCATCGCCTGCAATCGCCCGCGCCAGCGCTTCCAGCCGCTTGACGTAGCCGCCATGGTCGGCGCCCAGCACATAGATCAGGCCGACGAAACCGCGGTCGACCTTGTCCTTGAGATAGGCGACGTCGGCGGCGAAATAGGTGAACGAGCCGTCGGACTTGACCAGCGCCCGGTCCATGTCGTCGCCGACCGCCGTCGAGCGAAACAGCGTCTGCTCGCGGTCTTCCCAGTCGTCCGGCTTCTCGCCCTTGGGCGGCGGTAGCTTGCCCTTGTAGATATGGCCTTTCAGCGTCAGATCGTTGATCGCCGAGCGGATTTTTTTGGCATTGTCGGCATGCAGCGTGCGCTCGGAGAAGAAAACGTCGTGATGCACATTGAGCAACGCCAGATCCTCGCGGATCATCACCATCATGGCGTCGATCGTGCGGTCCTTGACGATTGCCAGCGACTCATCGTCGGGCATCTGCAAGAGCTTGCGGCCAAATTCGGCAGCCAGCGCCTGACCGACCGGCACAAGGTAATCGCCGGGATAGAGGCCGGCCGGTATCTCGCCAATGTCGTCGCCCAGCGCTTCGCGGTAGCGCAGGAAGGCCGAACGCCCGAGCACGTCGATCTGCGCGCCGGCGTCGTTGATGATGTATTCCTTGGTGACGTCATAGCCGGCGAAGGCCATCAGATTGGCGAGCGTGTCGCCGACAACCGCGCCCCGGCAATGGCCGACATGCATCGGCCCGGTCGGATTGGCCGAGACATATTCGACATTAGTCTTCTTGCCGCCACCAATGGTCGAGCGGCCGTAGTTTTGCCCCTCGCCGAGCACCGCGGTCAGATGTGCCTGCCAGAAAGCGTCCTTGAGCCGGAGATTGACGAAGCCCGGACCGGCGACGTCGGCTTCGGCAACATCGGCGTCGCTGCGCAGCACTTCCACCAGCCGCTCGGCCAGCGCCCGCGGGTTGTGCCCTGTCGGCTTGGCCAGTACCATCGCCGCATTGGTGGCGAGATCGCCATGGCTGGCGTCGCGCGGCGGCTCGACGGCGATGCGCGACAGGTCGGGCGAAACGCCATTACTGTCTTTCAAATCAAGCGCTTCGACGGCTTTTGTGATTCGCGCGCTGAAATCGGCGAAGATGTTCATGGGTCTTGCTCTGGCAGACTGTGCAGGGGAACCGGCTCATTGGCCGGCAAATCGCGCCCGCCCTAGCTTAAATCGGGCGTATGGTCAAACAGACGGCGGTGTTCCTTCAAGGCGTAGGTATCCGTCATCCCCGCCAGGAAATCGGCGACGCTGCGCGCCTTGATGCGGTCCTCCGCCCGGTCGAGCCCCTCCCGCCAGCCGTCCGGCATGGCGCGCGGATCGGCGAAATAGACATCGAACAGGTCGCGCACGATCTGCTCGGCCTCAATGCGAACGCGCATCACCTCGTCATGCCGGTAGAGATGCTTGTAAAGAAAGGTCTTCAAATCCTTCTCGGTCGCCGCCATGTCTGCGGAAAAGGTCACCATCGTCTCGCCCGCCGCCCGCACCGCTTCGGCGCTGTCAGGCTTGATGCGCTCCAGATTGGCGGTGGTGGAAACAATGACGTCCTCGACCATCATCGTGATCTGCCGGCGCATCAGCTCATGGCCGGTGCGCACATCGTCCAGGCCCGGATAGCGCGCGCGCACGCTTGCCAGGATCGATCCCGGCAGCGCCACCGTTTCCAGCATGTCCAAGGTCAGGAAGCCGGAGCGCAGGCCGTCGTCGATGTCATGGGTGTTGTAGGCGATATCGTCGGCGATCGCAGCACATTGCGCCTCGATGCCGGCGAAATGGTCGAGTTCGAGGTCGTGCAACTCGGAATAGTCGCGGATCGCCTGCGGCACCGGGCCTTTGAGCCCTTTTCCCTTGGCGTCGGTCAGCGGGCCATTGTGCTTCACCAGGCCTTCCAGCGTTTCCCAGGTCAGGTTCAGCCCGTCGAACTCGGCATAGCGCCGCTCCAGCCGCGTCACCACGCGCAGCGACTGCGCATTGTGGTCGAAGCCGCCCCATTGGGCCATCCGCTCGTTCAGCGCGTCCTCGCCGGTATGGCCGAACGGCGTGTGACCGAAATCGTGCACCAAGGCGACCGCCTCGGCCAGATCCTCGTCGCCGCGCAGCGCTCGCGCCAGAGCCCGCGCAATCTGCGCCACCTCGATCGAATGCGTCAGCCGGGTGCGGTAGTGATCTCCTTCATGGGCGACGAACACCTGCGTCTTGTGCTTCAGGCGGCGGAAGGCAGTCGAATGAATGATACGGTCACGGTCGCGCTGGAATGGCGTGCGAGTCGGGCTCTCGACCTCGTCATAGAGCCGCCCGCGCGACCTGGCTGGGTCGCTGGCATAGGCCGCGCGCGGCCGATAGCCGAACCCAATGTCGCCAAGCTCATTTGTCATGGCTGATGCCGCCGCAGTTGACTTGCCCCTTCCCGCTTCATACCTATCAAGTGAAACTGAAAGCAAGGTGACGCCCATGGGCGCTGATGCCAAGACTGCCATGAAAGTCGAGATGACCGAGTCCGCCGCCAGGCGGATCGCGAAAATCGTCTCTGGCGAGGCCGGCAAGACGGCGCTGCGCGTCTCCGTAGAGGGCGGCGGCTGCTCCGGCTTTTCCTACAAGTTCGACCTGGTCAATACGCGCAACGACGACGACGTCGCCATCGAAAAGGACGGCGCCACCGTGCTGATCGACGATTTGTCGCTGGTCTATATGGGCGGCTCGGTGATCGACTTCGTCGACGATCTGATGGGCCAATCGTTCCAGATCCGCAACCCCAATGCAGTCGCCTCCTGCGGCTGCGGCACCAGTTTCTCCATCTAGGCAGATGTCCGGCGTCGGCGCGGTCCGTCAGGTCGCACTGTCGGCCGGGCGCGATCTCGACGTGACGCTGGCCTTCTGGCGCGATGTGCTCGGCCTCAACGTTCACGCCCGCTACGATCCGCCGGGCATCGCCTTCATCATGGCCGGTGATATCAGGTTGCTGTTCACCGATGGCGTTCCGGCCGGCACCGTCTATCTCGATATAGCCGGGCTCGAAGCCTTCCACGCCGAGGCGAAAGCGTCCGGCGTTCCCTTCACCGCACCGCCGGCGCTCGTCCACAACGACACCGAAGGCACGTTCGGAACGGCGGGGGAAAGCGAGTGGATGGCCTTTCTAAAGGACCCGGCAGGCAATACGATCGGGCTTGTCGAACGTCTTTCGCCCGAACATCCCTGAGGCCGCCCATGAAAATCGTTACCTGGAACATAAACGGCATTCGCGCCCGCATCGGCAACCTCACCCACTGGCTGAGCGAAAGCCAGCCCGACATCGTCTGCCTGCAGGAGATCAAGTCGGTCGACGAGCAGTTCCCGCGCGCCGAGATCGAGGCGCTTGGCTACAACGTGGAAACCCATGGCCAGAAGGGCTTTAACGGCGTCGCCCTACTGTCGAAACTTCCGTTCGACGAGGCTATCAGAGGCCTGCCCGGTGATGACGCCGACGAGCAGGCGCGCTTCATCGAGGGCGTGTTCTCGACCGACCAGGGCGCGCTGCGCGTCGCCTCGCTCTATCTGCCCAACGGCAATCCCATCGATGACGAGAAGAAATTTCCTTACAAGCTGGCCTGGATGGAGCGGCTGCATCGCTGGGCCGAGCAGCGGCTGCTTCTGGAGGAGGCGCTGGTGCTGGCCGGCGACTACAATGTCATCCCCGAGCCGGTCGATGCGCGCTTCCCCGAGAACTGGCTTGGCGATGCGCTGTTCCAGCCGCAGACCCGGCAGGCCTTCCGGCGACTGAAGAATCTCGGCTTTACCGAGGCGGTGCGCGCCGTCACCGATGCCGCCGACGTCTACACCTTCTGGGATTACCAGGCCGGCGCCTGGCAGAAGAACAACGGCATCCGCATCGACCATCTGCTGTTGTCACCCGAAGCGGCCAACCGCTTTTCCTCGGCCTCGATCGAAAAGCATGTGCGCGCCTGGGAAAAGCCTTCCGACCACGTGCCGGTGGCGATCGATCTGGCGCTGCTGCCGGCTTGATATCAGCCGAAACCCTGATGTCGCCACAATCGCGCCATTCAGTCAGAGATCAGCATGGCGGCTGGGGTTCCATGGCACTACGATTCCTCCTTTGTCCAATCGGCCTGGCATTTGCCATGGCCTCCCCTGCAGCGGCACTTGCCGACCAGCAGTGCCTGGCCAATGGCAAGTCCTACCAGGTCGGCCAGGTCACCTGCCTGACGGTTTCAGACAAGAGCCATATGGCCCGCTGCGACCTGGTGCTCAACAACACCTCATGGACCAAGATCGGCGACAGCTGCCCCGACAGCACGATGAAGCCGCATCTGCACGTCACGCCGATCTCGATGCCGGTACACAGAGCGGCGCCGGCGGAACTCACCGAGAACTGATGGATGTGAGCTAATCTCCCCCCTTGAGGGGGAGATGGCCGGCAAGCCAGAGGGGGGCGCGAAGAAACGCGACCTTTCGGTCAAACAAGCTCACCCTCTCAGTCCAACCCGGGCAAACTTTAGTCAACTGAAATGCCAGCGGGACAGCGCCCCCCTCTGCCCTGCCGGGCATCTCCCCCTCAAGGGGGGAGATTGGCAATTTCACTGGTCGCCGCCGCCCTTGGTCAGGATGTCGTCGGCAAGCGAAATGGCAGTGCGACGGTCGGCTTCGCCGGCGGCGGCAAATGCCTCTTCCTGCATGCCGCGGATCCACGGCTGGTCGCTCGGCGAGGCGCGTTCGAGCGCGGCGGTCATCATGGCCAGCCCGCGCACGATCTTGCCGCTCTGGAACAGAAGATTGCCGAGCGTCGCCTGGGCGCCGGCATGGCCTTTTTCGGCGGCGAGCTGGAACCAGCGGCCGGCCTGCTTGACGCTGGCCTTGACGCCGCCCTCGCCCTTCAAAAACATCTGGCCCATCTCGAACTGAGCGTTCGGGTTGCGGTAATTGGCGGCCGCGCGCATGTAATATTCCTGCGCCGCGACCTCGTTTTCCTCGACCGGGCTGCCGGGGATGCCTGTCCGGAGATAGTCGCCCAGCGCCACCAGCGCGTCGGAGACATAGCTTTCCTCCGGCGATCCCGGCTCGACATCCTGATCGACGATCTCGGAGAAGAATTTGAAGGCCGCATAGTCGTCGCGCGTCACGCCGTCGCCTTCGGCGTACATGCGCGCGAGCTTCCAGGTGGCGCCGATCTGGCCGTTCTCGGCGGCGTATTTATAGGCCTCGACCGCCTGTTCCTTATGGCCGCTCTTGTAGGCGGAGAAGCCGAACTGGAACACGGCCCATGGGCTCGATTGCGGCTTCACGCCGGTCTTGTCGTCGAACACCTTGTCGTCGAAGGCCATGGCCTGGCCCACGGCGCCAAAGATCGCAACAGCGACCAGTGCCGGAAGGACAGACGACCTCAACAACTCAGATATCCGCATAGCAATGTGTTTCTTTGGCACCGCCCGGATGGGTGACCGCGCCGTCGCGGGCAGGCCCTACCGTCTGTGCGTATTTCCAGATCGCGCCCGACTGATAGTCGGTCGTGCGCGCCTTCCAGGCCTTCGCCCGCGTTGCCAGTTCGGCCTCGGACAAATCGACCGCGATCGTGCCTTTGGTTGCATCGATCGAGATCACATCGCCGTCTTTCAAGAGCCCGATCGGGCCGCCAACGGCAGCTTCGGGCCCGACATGGCCGATGCAGAAACCGCGCGTCGCGCCCGAAAAACGACCGTCGGTGATGAGGGCGACCTTGCCGCCCATGCCCTGGCCGTAGAGCGCCGCAGTCGTCGACAGCATCTCGCGCATGCCCGGGCCGCCGCGCGGACCTTCGTAACGGATGACGAGAACCTCGCCTTCCCGGTAGTTGCGGTGCGTGACCGCCTCGAAACATTCCTCTTCCGAATCGAAACAGCGTGCCGGACCTGAGAATTTCAGCTCCGTCATGCCCGCGACCTTCACGATCGCGCCTTCGGGGGCAAGGTTGCCCTTCAAGCCCACGACACCGCCGGTTTGGGTGATTGGACGGTTGGCGGGACGGACCACATCCTGGCTATCATTCCAGGCAACATGCTCCATGTTTTCGGCCAAAGTACGGCCAGTCACGGTCATGCAGTCGCCATGGAGATAGCCGTGGTCGAGCAGCGTCTTCATCAACAGCGGAATGCCGCCGGCCTCGAACATGTCCTTGGCGACATATTTGCCGCCCGGCTTGAGGTCGGCGATGTAGGGCGTCTTCTCGAAAATCGCGGCAACGTCGAACAGGTCGAACTTGATGCCTGCCTCATGCGCGATCGCCGGCAGGTGCAAAGCCGCATTGGTCGAGCCGCCGGTGGCCGAAACCACGGTCGCCGCATTCTCCAGCGCCTTCAGCGTGACGACGTCGCGCGGCCGGATGTTCTTGGCGATCAGCTCCATGATCTTTTCGCCGGAGGCGAAATTGAAGCGGTCGCGCATCTCGTAAGGCGCCGGCGCACCGCAGGAGTACGGCAGCGCCAGGCCGATCGCCTCGGCGACGGTGGCCATGGTGTTGGCTGTGAACTGGGCCCCGCAGGAGCCGGCGGACGGACACGCCGCCTGCTCGATCTCCAGCAGTTCGGCATCGCTGACCGTGCCGACCGAATGCTGGCCGACTGCTTCGAACACGTCCTGCACAGTGATCTGGCGGCCGCGATAGGAGCCCGGCAGGATCGAGCCGCCATAGATGAAGATCGACGGCACGTTGAGCCGCACCATGGCCATCATCATGCCGGGCAGCGACTTGTCGCAGCCGGCAAGGCCGACCAGCGCATCGTAGCAATGGCCCCGCATGGTGAGTTCGACCGAATCGGCAATGACATCGCGCGACACCAGCGACGACTTCATGCCCTGGTGCCCCATGGCGATGCCGTCGGTGACGGTGATGGTGCAGAATTCGCGCGGCGTGCCGTTGGCTGCGGCGACGCCCTTCTTGACCACTTGCGCCTGGCGCATCAGCGAGATGTTGCAAGGCGCCGCCTCGTTCCAGCAGGAGGCGACGCCGACCAGCGGCTGTGCGATCTCGGCGGCAGACAGGCCCATGGCATAGAGATACGAACGGTGCGGCGCACGCGCCGGACCGACGGTCACATGGCGGCTCGGCAGCTTGGCCTTGGAAATGACTCTGGCGTCCATACTCTTCCTTGCCGCGGGCGGTGCGGCCTGCCCCATCGCCGAGCCTTCTGGCGCGTGTCCCGAGACAAATTCGAGGTGCGCCGGGTTTATGGCGGGAAATAGGCAATTTGGTCTGGCGGAGTTGTAGCGCGGGGGTTGTTCAGAAACTGTTGCCAAAACGTCACAATCGCGAGAGGCGACGCCAGTGCGGCGTATCTGCAACGCTGGCGCGCCCGCCAGCGCAGGGCCAACTCTGTCCGAAAAACGTAAAAGGCCGGGCAACGCCCGGCCTTTTACCTGTATTTTCAGAAGCTTAGAACCTAATTTTAACACCGCCCGAAATGGCCGTGATCAGATCGTTGCCAAAGTCGTAGGTTGCGTCTGCACCAACGACTTTGCCGTTCTCGCCAATCATTATGCCGGAGTGACCGCTGGTCAGCACGCCGATTGCACCGCCCAACCGAACCTCGATGTTGGGCTGTGGCGTATAAGCGACGCCGCCACCCAGCGTCCAGGTATCGGACTGCGAACCATAGCCATGCGAGGTGCCGCGATCCCAGGAAATCTGGGCCGCACCGCTCCACTGATCGTTGAACTTGTGGCCGACGCCACCTGAAACGGTCCAGCCGTCGCGATACATCAGGTCAAGCGAGGTGACCTCTCCCGGACCATTGGTGTAGCAAAGTGACGATGGAGCAATCGTCGGGCAGATCGGAACGCTCTGCAGCACACTCCAGTTCACCCACTTGATCGAACCGAAGGCTAGCCATCCTGGAGCGATACCCGACTGCAATTTCAACTCCACGGTATCAGGCATGTACTGCGTTGAGCCGTAGATCGGGATAACGCCTTGGCCGACACTGGTGAGATCGAGTTCACCTGAGAGATTGTCGAGCTTGACTTTCGAATTGTAGACGAGGCTCGCGCGCAACGCGATGTCGGGGATTTCGTAGGCAACGCCGGCGCGCCATCCCCAGCCGTTAGCCTCCAGATCGACACGACCTGTCAATACCGGGAAAACGCTTACCAAGCTTTCTTTGAAGCCCCCTATGTCCTGGTAAAACAACCCGCCGATAAAACGAAGCTGGCCCTTACCAGCATCAAATTTATATGAGCATGTACCGGCGTAGTTGTTGCTCTTGATATCGGTTTCCGTGTTGGAAAGCGCACCGTTCCATATACCAGGTGCTGTATGCGCACCCCAAGGCTGCGAATAGTCGAACATGCAGTCGACGCCCTGCACAACCTGAACCTTCATTCCTATGTGCGGTATCCAGTAACCCTCGGCTCCGTCGGCCGTCGTGCCAAGACCTAGGTTGGCGCCGTTCGGACCGGCCGCATTCTTGAACTTGCGATCCGGCATGACATAGGTCGCTTCAGCTTCCGTCGCAAACGGCGCTGGGTCGAAAAGCAGGTCGATGTCGTAGCCACCACGCTCCAGACCGCCGGCACGCGCCGGATGCATCGCGGAACCAATCAAAGCCAGCGAAAAACACCCCGCCCCCAGCAGTGTTTTCAAACGCAAATTGTTCATGGATGTCCTCCCCGAAATACAGTGCATCAAGCTAGAACCAATTCGGGTTAACGGTGCAATAATGAATTCACATAGCGTACATGTACACTCTTGCGGACCGCATTTCGAACACAGTGGCGGCTTGGCCGGTAGGTTCGAAAATGACCATTTGGGCGGCAGACTGGGGAACAAATCAGAAAAAACCGCTCAAAACGGCACCAAAACCGGCTATTTTGCCGGCATTCGGCCCCATTGTTACATTATGGCAACAATGGGGTCGAAACTTTCCGTTTACGTCAATATTAACGCAACGGAACGCCTATTTTTCGAGCAAAAGAACCTTCGCGAAGCGCTGCAAGCGTCTCGCGAATCCGGCGCTCAACCGGCGTCGCGCACCCTGGTCAGCGCCACCGAAAGCTTCTCCTGCTGATCACGGTATTCCGCGAGTTTTTCGCGCTCGGCTGCGACGATCTCTTCCGGCGCGCTGGCGACGAATCTCTCGTTGGACAGCTTCTTGTGCAACCGCGCGATCTCCTCGGTCACCTTGGCCAGTTCCTTCTGCAGCCGCGCCGCCTCGGCGGAGAGATCGATCAGGCTGCCGAGCGGCAGGCAGATCGTCGCCTCGTTGAGCACGATCTGGGCCGAGCCCTTGGGTGCGGCGTCCTGCAGCGAGATGTCGCCGGCCCGCGCCAGCCGCTGGATGGCGGAAGAATGGCGTTCCAGCCTCTGGTGGGTCTCGGCGCTGGCGCCGACCACCACCAGCGGCGCGATCGCCGCCGGCGGCACGTTCATTTCCGAGCGCACCGAGCGGATGCCGGAGACCAGATCGACCAGCCAATTGATGTCGGCGGCGGCGTCTGCGTCCTCGAAATCGGGTGATGGCCAGGCGGCGTGGCAAAGCAGCGTACCACGCGTCCTGCCCTCGCCTGCCGTCTGCGCCCACAATTCCTCGGTCATGAACGGCATCATCGGGTGCAGCAGCTTGTAGATCTCGTCGAGCACGAAAGCGACGCAGGCGCGGCTTTCGGCCTTGGCCGCTTCGTCGGATCCCATGAACACCGGCTTCAAGAGTTCCAGATACCAGTCGCAGAAGAGGTTCCAGACGAAACGGTAGGCAGCGCCCGCCGCTTCGTTGAAGCGGTAAGAGGTGATGCCCTCGGTGATCGCGTGCGACGCCCTGGTCAGCTCGGTCAGGATCCAGCGGTTGACCGGCAGCCTGGCGTCGTTCAGCCAGAAATCATCGTTGCGCGCGACCTCGTTCATCTCGGCAAAGCGTGTCGCGTTCCACAGCTTGGTGCCGAAATTGCGGTAGCCGGCGATGCGCGCCGGATCGAGTTTCACGTCGCGCCCCTGCGCCGCCATCACCGTCAGCGTGAAGCGCAGTGCATCGGCGCCAAACTCGTCGATTAGGTCGAGCGGATCGATGACGTTGCCTTTCGACTTCGACATCTTCTGCCCGTTCTTGTCGCGCACCAGCGCATGCACATAGACGGTGTGGAACGGCTCCTCGTGCATGAAATGCAGGCCCATCATCATCATCCGGGCGACCCAGAAGAAGATGATGTCGAAACCGGTCACCAGCACGTCGGTCTGGTAATAGGTCTTCAGCTCCGGCGTGTGATCCGGCCAGCCCAGTGTCGAGAACGGCCACAGTGCGGACGAGAACCAGGTGTCGAGCACATCCTCGTCGCGGCTCAGGATTTCGCCCGGCTTGAAGGTCTCGAGCTTGTCCTCGACCCAGGCCTTCCACGGGCCTTCCAGCGCCAGATAATATTCAATCGCGGCGCCCAGCGCCTCTTCCTCGGTCTTCTCGACGAAGACGCGGCCGTCCGGCCCGTACCAGGCCGGGATCTGATGACCCCACCACAGCTGGCGTGAAATACACCAGGGCTGGATGTTCTCCATCCAGTCGAAATAGGTCTTTTCCCAGTTCTTCGGCACGAAGTTGGTACGGCCTTCACGCACCGATGCGATCGCCGGCTTGGCGAGCTCGGCGGCGTTTGCATACCACTGCTCGGTCAGAAACGGCTCGATCGGCACGCCGCCGCGGTCGCCATGCGGCACGGCGTGGCGGTGCGGCTCGATCTTGTCGAGGAAGCCGCCGGTCTCCATCAGCTCGACGATTTTCTTGCGCGCGACGAAACGGTCGAGACCGTCGAGCTCGTCCCAGACGGCCTGACGCTCCGGCGTCACGTCGAGCCCGGCGAGAAAATCCTCATTATTCCTGAGCGTTATTGCCGCCTCGATGGTCAGGATGTTGATCGCCGGCAGCTTGTGGCGCTTGCCGACCTCGAAATCGTTGAAGTCGTGCGCCGGCGTGATCTTGACCGCGCCGGAACCCTTTTCCGGGTCGGAATACTCGTCAGCCACAACCGGGATTTTCCGGCCGACGATCGGCAGCACGACATTTTTCCCGACCAGATGCCGGTAGCGCTCGTCGTCCGGGTGCACGGCGACCGCCGTATCGCCAAGCATCGTCTCGGGCCGTGTCGTCGCCACGGTAATGAAGGTCGCCGAATTTTCCGGATCGAAAGTCTCGCCTTCGATTGGATAGCGGAAGTGCCAGAGATTGCCGTTGATCTCCTGGGGCTCGACCTCCAGGTCGGAGATCGCCGTCAACAGCTTCGGGTCCCAGTTCACAAGGCGCTTGTCCTTGTAGATCAGCCCTTCCTTGTAGAGGCTGACGAATACTTCGAGCACGGCCTTGGACAGGCCTTCATCCATGGTAAAACGTTCACGCGACCAGTCGGCCGAGGCGCCGAGCCGCTTCAGCTGGTTGAAGATGGCGCCGCCGGACTCGGCCTTCCACTCCCAGACCTTCTCGATGAACTGCTCGCGGGTGAGATCGCGGCGATGGATCTGCTCCTCCATCAGCTGGCGCTCGACCACCATCTGGGTGGCGATGCCGGCATGGTCCATGCCCGGCTGCCACAGCACGTTCTTGCCGCGCATGCGCTCGAAGCGCACGAGTATGTCCTGTAGCGTGTTGTTGAGCGCGTGGCCCATATGCAGCGAGCCGGTGACGTTGGGCGGCGGGATGACGATGGTGAAGGCCTCCGCCCCCTCCTCGGCACCTGCGCCGGCGCGAAATGCGTCCGCCTCTTCCCAGATTTTGGCGATCTTGGGCTCGACGGTCTTGGCGTCGTAGGTCTTTTCAAGCATGGGAAAGTGGTCCGCGCGGTCGGGAGTTTTGCTGACCCGGTGTAAATCGGAAGGTTTTGGCCAAGTCAACCGCGAGGGCTGCCTCAGTCCTTCAACGCAAATAGGCGGGGCCTTGGTCATTTCAACGGGAAGGCCATGCCTGCACCTTCATCGTCAGCGATCCCGACGGGAAGCTGATCGCATTCGCGACATCAGCCGGACGCTGGCCTGCAGCGAGAAAGCGCAGCCCGAAGGCGGCGCTTTAATCCGGAACGGGCTGTGGTGATGACTATTGCGCGCCGCGCGCGACGCGCTCGATTTCTTCGCGTACCAGGCGCTCGACCAGCGTCGGCAGGTTGTTGTCCAGCCAGTCCTGCAACATCGGCCGCAGCATCTCCTCGGCCATCTCGTCGAAGGTCTTCTTGCTGCGGCTGGCGAAGGCGTCGGAGAGTTCGCCGAAGGCCGCTGCGACCTGCCGTCCCGTATGTTCCGAAACGATCGCCGGCCGAACCGGAGTTGCGTCGGCCGGGCGCGCGTGCTCGCCGCGCGAAGGACGAGGCTCGAAAGCCGGCTCGGCAGCGAGATCGTCTTCGAAAGCCTCGACCTCCGCGATTGCTGCCTGCCGATTTTCAGTCTCTGGCTGCCTGATCTCCGGCTGCCTGATCTCGGGCCGCCGTACTGTGTCAGCCGGTTTTGCCTGATTGCCAACGGCCGCGATTTCGCGGCGCCAATCCGTGACGATCGAGTCGGTGGTTTCCGCCTTTGCCCGCACTGCAGCTTCTGCCCTGACGGCGGGAGCTGGCTCACTGGCTATCCTGGCGCTTACTTCCGCCAATGTCATCGGAGCATGCGCGGGTGGCGCGGCGGTCGTGGCATTTGCCGCAATGGCAGGCTTCACTGGCGACGGGCCGGAGCGCGGCTCCAGCCGCGCAACCACCGGCTCGGCCAGTTGGGCCTGCACCTCGGCCAGCGTCACCGGCTTCTTGCTTTCGGTCGAGCTGTGCAATTCGCTGCGGAAGGCCTCAACATCCGAAACAGGCCCGGCGGCCGGCACAAGGTCCTGGCGCAACTCATCGGCGTCGCCCGGCAGCTTGCGGCCGGTGTCGCTGTCTTCGATGATCCTCCTGATGGAAGCCAGTATTTCTTCCATGGAAGGTTCGCGCTGTGCGCTGCTTGCCGTCGCCATCGTCACATCCGCCGCCCCCGCGCATGATCCCGAAAATCGATCTTCGATTTTCGAAGAGGATCAGGCGCAAATCAAAATTCTACAGCGTCCTTTGCGCATCCATCGGACGCGTGGCGCTGTAGTGACCCGTTCCTGGATTCCTGTCCGGCAAAGCCGGATACGAATCATGGCGACAGCGTAGCCGACGGATCGCCATCCGAGAATCCCCAATCTCGGAAGACGCCGGATTTCAACAATTTAGGCTACAAAAGACAAACGCCGCGCATCCATGGGAAGCGCGGCGTGAAATGCTTCAACCCTGGCGGGACTTGAGCCGCCCAGGTGGGCTCAACGACCGTCCGGCGTACGCAGCCCGATCCATTTGTCCTTTACGGCTCTGTAGTGCTCTTCAGGCTTGTACTTCACCACATTCAACGCCAGGCGATCGGCCGACAGGCGGCCCATTGCCGAAAGGATGGCGTAGCTCGCTACAACCACATCGCGCTCGGAGCTGGCGAGGTCGATCTTTGCCGAGATGACGGCGTTCTGGGCGTTCAACACGTCGAGCGTGGTGCGCTGTCCGACATTGCGCTCCTCGATGACGCCGTTGAGCGCCAACTGTGCGGCCGCGATCACCTGCCGATTAGCGTCGACGCTTTCCCGCGCTGCGATGTATTGCGTCCATGCCGAGGTCACGGCCTGGCGCACCGAGTCACGGCTGACATCCACCTCGATGCGAGCCTGGCTGAGCGATTCCTTCGACTGACGAACGAGTGCGGAGGTACGGCCGCCCGAATAGATCGGAACGGTCAGCGTCGCGCCGACGGTTGCGGCATTGGAGTCGCCGTCCGAATTCCCCGCGCCAGGTACAGTATTTTGATAGGCATGGGAAAGGCCGGCACTGGCAGTCAACTGCGGCAGCAACGCACCTTCCTGCGTCTTTACATCAAATCCCGCTGCATCGACGGAATGTAGGGCGGCCAGGATGGCCGGATGCTCGTTCGATGCAATACCGATCGCCGCCTCGAGACTCCTCGGCAACAGCTTCGCCAACGGCGACGCGGCCTTGAGCTTGCCCGGCTCGTCACCGACGATCTGATGATAGGTTGCCGCACTGGCCAGAGCCTGCGCACGGGCGGCACTCAATTGCGCCACCGCGGCCGAACGCGACGCGTCGGCCTGCGCCACATCGGTGCGCGTGCCCTCGCCGACCTCGAAGCGCGAGCGTGCCGCGCGCGCCTGCTCGGTCAGGAACTGCAGATTCTGTTCGGTCAGCACCGCCACCTGGCGGTCGCGAATCACGTCCATATAGGCGCTCGCCGCGTTGAACAGCGTGTTCTCTTCGGTGTTGCGCAGGCCCTCGACCGAGGCCCTCACCTGTGCAGCGGCCGACGCGACCCTGTTCTTGGTCTGGAAGCCGTCGAACAGCGTCTGATCAATCCGAACGCCGAAGCTGCCGGTGGTCAATGCCAGGCTCGCGTTCCTGCCGTTCAGGTGCCTGGAGGTGTAATCGATATCAGCCGAACCAGTGATCACCGGGCGATAGCCCGACTTGGCGATCGCCACGCCCTCATCGGTGACGCGCACGCCGGCACGGGCCGAATTCAGCGAGGAATTGTTCTGGTAGGCCTTGGAAAGCGCGCCGAGAATGGTTTCCGCCGAGGCGGCTATCGGCGAAAGCGCTGTCGCGGAAATGAGGACAGTAACAAACAAACTCTTGGCTAAGGACGGCACTTTATATCCCTCATTCGTTTTGCACGGGAACCACGCCACGCCAGCCCATCCCTAGGGATCGGCCAGCGCCGCGTCGATGTATCGTTCCCCCGCTGACAGCCTCCCGAAACCCCGGTTAACCAATCAGCAACGATTGTTCAATCGCAAGCCAACATGACAGAGTCTTTGCTGCAAGGCAAAATCACTTAGAACTCGAAGGCATGAATGCGTTCAAACCCGGGTAGTGGCTTAATTGCCGCATTAAATGCCCGTCTTCCGGTTACAACCCCCCCTGCATTGAAAAAGAGCCGGGCTACGCCCGCATTGCCCTGCCCTTCCACAGCCACCAGCCGGCCGCCTTCGGCAAGCTGGTCAAGCAGCGCCGCAGGCACTTTCTCGACGCTGCCGCCGATGAGAATCACATTGTAGGGCGCCTTGGCGGCATGACCTTGCGGCAGTGGGCCGGTGACCACGGTGACGTTATCGCAGCCCTGCGCCGAAAGCGCCGCTTTGGCTGCTTCCGCCAGTGTGGTATCGCTTTCCAGCGCCACGACGGATTTGGCCAGCCTGGACAGCAGCGCCGCGGAATAACCGGTGCCGCAGCCGACATCGAGCACCGAATCGCCGGCGTCGATCTCGGCCAACTGCAAAAGCTTGGCCAGTGGCGACGGCTCCATGAGGTAGCGCGCACCGCTGCCATCGGCGCCGTCGGAGATGCGGATATCCTCGTCGATATAGGCGAGAGCCTGTTGGCCGGCCCCGACAAAGGCCTCGCGCGGCACGGCAAGCATGGCATCGAGCAATGCTGCGTCGGTCACATCGGTGGTGCGGACCTGGCCGTCGACCATCTTGACGCGAAGTTCGGAGAAATCAGCGCTCATGTCCCAACCAATCCGTCAAAAGCCAATGCGCTGAATGCGCTTGTCGCGCCGACACTGCGGCGCATTCGAACTCAAGCCCCCGGCATGCGGGAGTTGAAGCGATTGGAGGCCTCGCCCGGAATCGAACCGGGGTGCAAGGATTTGCAGTCCTCTGCGTAACCACTCCGCCACGAGGCCTCATCGCTCCCGGCGAGCGAACTCAATATGGTGGCAGCGAAAGGTCGTCAAGCGTCCGCGCGGCATTCCGGCGCGCTTTCCTCATCAGCCGCCGCAACGTGGTTCCCGAGCGATTTCAGCGCTTGGCGCACCGGCATATTGGCCGCTCCTCAAGCATGGCTGCGCGACCGGCGAAACTCGAACCCGCAGCTTTACGCAGCGGGTGCAAACTGGCTTTCACCGTAAACGCGCGGCTGACACCAGGGGCTGCCGTTCTCAAGGAGATATTCGAGGGGAAGGTCTGCGGGGGGGTGGAAGCGAAGCGTCCACTGAACCGGGACCGCGCGCCATCGCTTTCAATTTGGCCGGCGACGCCGTTCCCACCAGACGACGAACCGGCGCCGCAGGCGGCGCACCGCGGCAAATTCGTAGGAAAGCACCAAAAGGCCGAGCGGAATCATCCAGAAGCCGAGAATCGGCAGGAAACCGAGAAGGCCGAAAAACACCAGCATGATACCGATGGCGATCCTCAGCCCGCGCGAGCGCGGCATGGTGAACTCGCGCCCGAACACCGAGATTTTCCGCGCCGGTGCCTGGTTTTCGTCTGCTGCAGTCATGTCGAAAGTCGATCCGGTTGCCTTCGATAAAGCCATATGCGCTAAAGGCTGCAATCGCCTTTCAGGTTCCGCCGACCAAGGTCCGACGGCGCCCAAGACGGCTCATATGTGGTGTCATCCGGCGATTGCCAGAAACCATTGGGTGAAAATGCGCTAAAAAATGCGAAATGCTTCTTTGCAAAGCCGAAAAGGGTTTGCTATAGGCTGCGCCACTCACATGAGAGCCTCTATTCCCCGGTAGCTCAGTGGTAGAGCAACCGGCTGTTAACCGGTTGGTCGCTGGTTCGAATCCGGCCCGGGGAGCCACCGCCTTTTCTAAGCCGTGGTGCGATCTTGTACACTACAGCGCCATTGTCCGCGCACTTCGGTCCGCTTAGCTTCTGCCAGAACGGCTGGTAACAGCTACGAAGCCGATCGAGGCAGTTTGGTGGGCATCGCGCCCCTGCCCTCGCCCGAAGGCAGCCTGATAACGCCCGGTATCACCTATGAAAATACCAAATCGGGAGGACGTTGGTGCAAACCAAGAAGATCATCAATGACGGCAATCGGGCCGTCGACGAGATGCTGGAAGGCATCCTGGCTGCGCATCCCCGCCATCTCAAAGCCGTTGACGGAAGCCCGCGCTCGATCATCGCCCGCGATGGACCGCGCCAAGGCAAGGTAGGCCTCGTCATTGGTGGCGGCTCGGGCCACGAGCCGAGTTTTCTCGGCTTCGTCGGCAAGGGGCTGGCCGACGCGGCGGCGATCGGCAATGTCTTCGCCTCTCCGCCGCCCGACCCGATCCTCGAATGCGCCAAGGCGGCGAGCGGCGGCGCCGGTGTGCTGTTCATGTACGGCAACTATGCCGGCGACGTCATGAATTTCGACATGGCGGCCGAGATGGCCGCGATGGACGACATCGAGGTGCGCACGGTGCTGAGCACCGACGACGTCGCTTCCGCGCCCGTTGGCGACAGGCACAAGCGGCGCGGTGTCGCAGGGAACTTCTTCATCTTCAAGGCGGCAGGCGCCGCTTGCGACCGCATGTTGTCTTTCGATGAATGCCAACGCATTGCCGGGAAAGCCAACGACCACACCTTTACCATGGGCGTCGCATTGGCGCCCTGTTCGTTGCCGCAAACCCGCCGGCCGAATTTCGAAATCGGACCCGACGAGATGGAGATCGGCATGGGCATCCATGGCGAACCCGGCATCGCACGCGGAAAACTCAAAACGGCCGACGAGATCACTGACGAAATGCTGGACAGGATTCTCGCCGAGATGGCGCCGGCACGCGGCGAGAAGGTCGCCGTGCTGGTCAATTCGCTGGGTTCGACGCCGCTGATGGAACTCTACATCATGAACCGGCGCGTGAAGCAGAGGCTTGACGATATCGGTGTATCCATTCACGCAAGCTGGGTCGGCAATTACTGCACCTCGCTCGAAATGGCCGGCGCTTCGATTACGCTGCACCACCTCGACGACGAGTTGCAAACGATGCTCGACCACCCTTGCGACTGCGCCATGTTCCGCGCCGGGTAAACTTGGTGAACGGCAAGGAACAAGAGATGACGACAATCGACACCACCCGCCTTGCCGCGATGTTCGCGGCCATCGCCGACGCCATGTCAGCCGACCGGGATCGGTTGTGCGCGCTTGACGGGGTGATCGGCGATGCCGACCACGGCATTGCCATGGAGCTTGGATTTTCCGCGGCACGCGATGCGGTGGCCGCATTGGATACCGGCACCACCGATCCGACCATCTTGCTGAACACGGCGGCGAAGTCGTTCCTCAATGCCGTCGGCGCCTCCTCGGGCCCGCTCTATGCCACGGCATTCATGCGCGGCGCGGCCGCCGTCAAGGGCAAGGCGACGCTCGACGACGCCGACGCGGTCGCTATGTTCCAAGCGATGGCCAGAGGCATTCAGGATCGCGGCAAGGCCGAGCCTGGCGAAAAGACGATGATCGATGCGTGGGCGCCGGCCGCGAGGGCTGCGGGCGAGGCACTGGCCGCCGGCAAGGGGCTGGCCGGCAGCCTCGCGGCTGCAGCCGAGGCGGCAAAGGCCGGCGCGGAGGCGACCAAGGCGATGATCGCCACCAAGGGCCGGGCCTCCCGCCTCGGCGAACGCTCGCTTGGCCATATGGATCCAGGCGCGGCGTCCGCCGTAACCGTCATCGAGGCGATGCGGATCGCCTTGACCGGCTAGGTCGGGAGCGAATCCTCAGCGCTTCGCGTCGAGCCTGTCGACAGCCTGCACATTGGCGGCAGAGGGACCGTTCGGATCGAACTCCGAGGCCAGCCAGGCGTCGGCGATCGATTTGGCCAGTTCGGGGCCGATGACGCGCGCACCCATGGTGATGATCTGGGCATTGTTGGATTTCGCAGCGCGTTCCGCCGAATAGGTGTCGTGGGTTAGCGCGGCACGGATTCCGGGCACCTTGTTGGCCGAGATGCTGACGCCGATGCCGGTGCCGCAAAACAGGATGGCGCGGTCGTAATTGCCGTCGACAATTTCGTGGCCGACCGCAGCGGCAATATCGGCGTAGAATCCGGCCTGGCTGAGATCGACGACCTGCAGTTCTGGCTTGGTGGCGAGATGCTTGGCGATGACATCGAGCAGCGGCTTGCCGGCGCTGTCGGCTCCGAGTGCGATCTTCATGGCAATTAACTCCTTCGTTTTCGTGGTCAGCGCGCGATGGCGGCCGACGCCTTTTTGAGAATGTCGATATAGCCTTCCGCTTGCCATGCCGAGCGGCCGATGAACAGCCCATCGATATGCGGCTGGCCGATCAGTTCGGCCGCGTTGCCGGGATTGACGCTGCCGCCGTAGAGCACAAGCGGGGCGGTCGGCAACCGGGTTGCTGCGATCTGCTTGATCAGCGCCTGCTGCTTGTCGGCATAGTCGGCGCTGGCCGGGATGCCGTTTTCGCCGATCGCCCACACCGGTTCATAGGCAAACAGAATTTCCGCCGACAACTCATTGTTTGTGAGACCCTGCAGCGCGCCCAGAACCTGCGCGGTCAGGATTTCATCAGCGCGGCCGCCCTCGCGCTCGGCCAGCGTCTCGCCGACACAGATCAGCGGCACAAAGCCGTGCCTGACCGCCGCCGCCGTTTTCAGTCCTACGGTCCTGTCCGTCTCACCAAAATGCTCGCGGCGTTCGCTATGGCCGAGTTCGATCAGGTCGAGCCCGCAATCCCTCAGCATCACCGGCGAAATCTCGCCCGTCCAGGCACCGGCGTCGGCCCAATGCATGTTCTGGGCGCCAACCTTGACGCGGGTGTTGGCGAGCGCCGCCTTGACCTGCCGCACCGCGGTGAAGGGCGGAATGACGAAAGGCTGTATCGCCGGATCGAAGCCGGGCACGAAGGCAGCCAATGCCTCGGCGAACTGCAGCGCCTCCGCCAGCGTCTTGTTCATTTTCCAGCTCGTGCCGACCCAATATGGGGCCATTCTTCTCTCCTTCGATCCGAAATTCGGATGTTTCCGGCCAGCGCGCCGGCCTACGGGCCGGCGCTTTCCCTCAAGCGCGAGGCTTGAGACTTTCGCGGCCGCTGTCGATGTAAGGCGCCCAGAAATCCACCGACTCACGGATCATTGCAATAACCTGATGATCGACCGGTTCCCTCTCCCGGAAGGAAAGTTCAAGGCAGATTTCATTGTCGGTTCCGCCACCCGCCCGCACGGCGTCGAGCAGCTTCTGCGGGATGATGCGGCCATCCTTGTTGTAGGCGGCGGTGAACGGCCAGTGCCCGCCCTTGTTCATCGACGATTGCTTGATGTGGATGATCGGCGATTGCAACGGGAACGCTTTCGCCCAGGCATAGGGATCAGTGTCGTCAGGATTGGGCGAGGTCACGTCGCCATGGTCGATGTCGACCATCATCTGCATCGGGATCGGCAGCTTGGCCGCATCGATGGCGCCCTGCAATTCGACGCAGCTTTCGATCGTGTGGCCAAACTCGCGGCCGACCGACATCGGTTCCCAGAAAAGGTAGGTCAGGCCCGCCGCTTTGGCGTGCTCGGCCACTTCGCGCCAGCATTCGAGCGCGATGCCGAGAAGCGCCGCGCGCCGCTGCGGATCGTCAAAATCCTTGTAGGTGAATATGGCGAACTGCGTGCCCATGCCCGACGCGCCGAGTTCGGCGGAGATGTCGGCGAAGGTCTTGAACCAATCGACATAATAGCGGCGCACATCCGCGTCCGGATGGCCGAAATGATTGAGCCGGCCATAGGGACCGGTCATACCCGAAGTGATCCGCACGCCGGTCCGCGCCAGGGCGCTGTTGAACAGGCGAACGAACTTGGCGATCGTTGCCGCCGGCCAGCCCGGATTGACGAATTCATGCGTCAGTTGCACGTCGCGGATGCCGATGCCATAGGCAATGGCGTCGATCAGATCGTCGGGATCGGCGAAGCGATTGACCAGCGGGTTGGTGTTCAGCGAAAGCGTGAAGGCCATCAGTTCACCGCCGCCATTGTCTTTGTGCACCAGTCTTCGAATGTTTTCCGCTCGGCCGCATTGATATGCAGCCCGTGTTTGGTCCGGCGTTCGAGAACGTCGGCGGCGGTCATCGCCCATTCGGTCTCGAACAGGAAGACAGCTTCGAGCTCATAGAAATCCGGGCCGAAACGACGGCCGAGATCGGCTTCGCCTTTTACGCCTTTCAGCAAGGCGCGCGTGCGCGTGCCGTAGCTGCGGGCATAGTGCTTCACCAGCGACGGGCTAAGCCACGAAAACTCGGCGTGCAGATCGCCCAGGAACTGCTCGAAATCCGCGTTGGGCAGGTCGCCTCCCGGCAGGGGAATTTTGGCTGTCCAGGCCTTCTTCATGGTCGGAAAGAAGGGCTGGATCTTTTCCAGCGCATGTTCGGACAGTTTGCGGAAGGTGGTGATCTTGCCGCCGAACACAGAAAGCAGCGGCGCGCCACCGTTCGGGGCGTCGAGTTCGAAGATGTAGTCGCGCGTCACCGCGCTCGGGTTGTCGGCATTGTCGTCATAGAGCGGCCGCACGCCCGAGAAACTGTAGACCACGTCTTGCGCGGTCAGCTGCCGCTTGAAGTAGCGATTGACCACCTTGATCAGATAATTGATCTCGCTTGCCTCGGCGGCCACTTCTTCGGGCCGACCTTCATAAGGAATGTCGGTGGTGCCGATCAGCGCCAGATCGTTCTCATACGGGTTGACGAAGATCACCCGCTTGTCGTTGTTCTGGATGAGATAGGCCTGCCGTCCCTCCCAGAATTTCGGCACGACGATATGGCTTCCTTTCACCAAGCGAACGTTGCGGGTGGAATTCTGTCCAGCGACGCGGCTGACGATGTCATTCACCCATGGCCCGGCCGCGTTGACCAACCCGCGTGCGCGGGCCCTCGTCACAGCACCCGTGCGGCCATCCTGCATGTCGATCGACCACAGGCCGCCTTCGCGCCTGGCAGCAATACAGGCCGTGCGCGTGAAGACTTTTGCGCCACGCTGACTGGCGTCGAGCGCATTGAGCAACACCAGCCGTGCATCATCGACCCAGCAGTCCGAATATTCGAAGCCTCGTTTGAATTCATCCTTGATCGGCGCTCCTTCCGGCGCGGTTCTCAAATTCAGCGTCCTCGTTCCCGGCAGGCGCTTGCGGCCGCCAAGATGGTCGTAGAGAAACAGCCCGAGCCGGACCAGCCATGCCGGCCTGTCTTCGGGGCTGTGCGGCAGCACGAAGCGCATCGGCCAGATGATGTGCGGCGCCGCCTCAAGCAGCACCTCGCGCTCGATCAGCGCCTCGCGCACCAGCCGGAACTCGTAGTACTCGAGATAGCGCAGGCCCCCATGCACCAGCTTGCCGGAACGCGAGCTGGTGCCTTGCGCCAGATCGTCCTTCTCGCACAGGATGACCGACAGCCCGCGACCCGCGGCATCGCGCGCTATACCGGCGCCGTTGACGCCACCGCCGATCACGAAGAGATCGACAATATCCGTTGTATCGCTCAAGACTTAGCTCCTGTGCGGTGCGCCATCGATTTCCACACCGGATGCAGCGCCTGACGCGCCGCGACAAAGGACGGAAACAGCGCATCGTAGGTTTGCGAAAGCGCCTCGTCATAGGCGTCGCATTCGCCCAGCAGCGGCGTCACCCACTCGGCGCAGCAAACATCCATCGAGCGATAGACGCCAAGCCCGACCGCGGCCATCATCGCCGCACCCGCGGCGCCGGCTTCCTGGCGGCTGCTGGTCCTGACTTGCGCGCGGGTCGCCGCAGCGATGATACGGCGCAGCGACGGGCTGCGCGCGGCGCCGCCAGACAGGCGGATCTCGCTGGGCATGCTGCCCATCGCCTGGTAGCAATCGCGTGCCGCAAACGCCAATCCCTCGAGAACCGCGCGCGCCAGATCGCCAAAACCGTGCTTGACGGAAAGCCCGATGAAGCCGGCGCGCGCGTCTGGATCGACGAACGGTCCGCGTTCGCCGGCCAGCGAGATGTAGGGCTGATAGACCAGCGATCCGGGCTCCGATCCTTCGACCCAGGCATCGAGCGCTTTCAGCAATTCGTCGCGCGAAGGTTTTACACCGCTGGCGGTCAGCACGTCGCGCGCCAGTCCAAGCAGCCAGTCGATGTTGAGCGTCGCCGCCATATTGGATTGCAGTTGCGCATAGGCGCCGGGAACCGGCATGGCGATCGTGTAGCCTGATGCGTTGTCGTTGAGGATGACATCGTCGGCTGTGCGCGCCAGGCGCGTGTGGATGCCGGTCGAGCCGATGACCGTGCAGCCGACATTACCGCTTGGATCATAGAGGCCGGCGCCAAGCGCGGTGCTGACCATGTCGACGTAGCCCAGCACCACCGGCGTGCCCGCAAGCAGGCCGGTCTCGCCTGCTGCCGACACAGAAAGCGGATGATGATCGGTCGTGCCTTCGAGCATGGGCGGCAACAGGCGGCGGTGCGACGTCAGATCCAGAATGTCGAGCACCTCGTCGGAATAGCTGCGCGAGCGAAAATCGCCGAAGGTGAAGGTGCCTTCCGAAGGATCTGTGGCGCGCTCGCCGGTCATCTTGAAATAGAGCCAGTCCTTGCAGTGAAAGGCAGTGGCGGCGCGCTCCAGAATTTCCGGGCTGTTCCTCTTCAGCCAGCTGAGCTGAGCTCCCTGCTGGCAGGCGTTGAGCCCGGTGCCGGTGATCTCGAACCGCGTGCGATCCCGGGGATCGCCGCGCATCTCGTCCACCAGATGGCCGGCGCGGGCATCGAGCCAGAGCCACGCGCGCCCGACCGGCATGCCGTCGCGATCGATCAGCCAGGTGCCGTCGCCCTGCCCGGTGATCGCGACAGAAGCGGCTCGCCGCGCGAGGTCGGGAATTTTCGTCGCCAGATCGCGAACCGTCAGCGCCATGTCGCGCCAGGTTTGATCAAGGTCCTGCTCGGCGCCGCCGCCTTGCAGCGTGACGAAGCTGTTGCTCACCGACGCCATGGCAAGCTGCCGCCCCGACAGATCGAAAGCGACCGATTTGATCACGGACGTTCCCGCGTCGATCCCGATCAGCAGGTCTTTCATGCCGCAAGTTCCGGATGTTTATGAAGGCAATTCACAAGGAGCAGTCTTTGTTGTCTCGAACCCATGGAAGAGCCAGGGAGTGTCCGCGAAGGACACCCCCTGAGCAGGTTTTACTCCGACAGCACGAAGGGTGCGGTGTACTTGTCCACATTGTCCTTGGTGATGAGAAGGCAATCGAACAGCTGCTTCTCGCTGGTGGCGCCGGTAGCGCCCGACTTGATGAACGAGTCGGCCTGCTGCACAGCCTTCGCCGAGAAGATGGCCACCGGCTGAAGCACGGTGTACTGCAGTTCGCCGGACTTGATCGCCGCAACCGCATCCGGGGAGCCGTCGAAGCCGCCGACCTTGATGCCGGCGAGCTTGCCGGCTTCCTTCAGTGCCGCAACCGCACCAAGCGCCATTTCATCGTTGCCGCTGATCACGGCGATGATGTCGGGATTGGCCTGCAACATGCTCTGCATCTTGTCGTGGCCCTGGGTGCGATCCCAGTTGGCGACCTGCGAAGCAGCCTTTTCGAGATCCGGATACTGGCTCAGCACGGTCGCGTAGCCGTTCGAGCGCGTGGCCGCGTTGTTGTCCGACGGGGCGCCGAGCAGTTCGACATATTTGCCCTTTTCACCGACCGCCTGCACCCACTGCTGGGCGCCGAGGGCTGCACCCTGCGCGTTGTTGGAGACGAGCTGTCCCTTGGCAAGGCCTTCCTGGTTGATCTCGGCATTGACGAGGAAAACCGGGATGTTGGCGGCAATCGCCTTCTTCACCGCGCCGACCGAACCATCGGCATTGGCCGGGTCGAGGATGATCGCCACCGACTTGTTGGTGATGGCGGTATCGATCAGATTGCTTTCCGTATTGGTATCCCCCTTATGGGCAGCGACATTCGCCGTATAGCCGAGCTTTTCGGCTTCGGCCTTGGCGACGTTGCCTTCGGTCAGCCAGTAGGGGTTGGCCGGATCGTTGACGATGATCGAGATCAGGCCAGCGGCCGATGCGGCTGCGCTAAACCCGACCATCATCGCGGCGGCAAGCAAACTTCTAAGCACGATTTTCATGTACATTCCTCCAATGATTTACGCGGTATTGCTGCCAGTCAGCTGGCAGTCTTCCCTTGGGCAGGATTGGCCGGTTCGGCCTTCCCCCGTTTCTGAGAAGTCGGTTGGCCGCCCGTCGAAGTTGGAAGCTTGCTACGGCGGCGATACTGAACGGCGTTGAGGAGCACGGCGAGCACGATGACCGCGCCGGTGAACACTGTCTGCCAGTAGGATGAGATGCCGATGATCACCAGACCGTCGGACAGGAAGCCGATGACGAAGGCCCCGAGCAGGGTGCCGCGAATATTGCCGCGGCCGCCGGTCAGTGCGGCGCCGCCGATGACGACGGCGGCGATGGCCGTCAATTCGTAGGTGGTGCCCGCGGTCGGCCCGGCCGAGGTCAACTGCGAGGACAGGATCAGGCCGGCAATGGCGGCACAGATGCCTGAAAGCACATATACCGAAATCTGCACGGTCTTGACCGGAACGCCGGAGAGTTCGGCGGCGCGCTCATTACCGCCCGAGGCGTAGAGCCAGCGCCCGAACGCGGTGCGGTTCAAGACGATGCTGCCGATCAGCGCGATGACCGCCAGCACCACCACGCCGGTCGGCACGCCGAACAGACGGTTGAAGCCAAGCGCGTCGAAACCGGTGTTGCCCAGCTCCGGCTTGCCGCCGAGATTGTTGTAGGTCAGGCCGCTGGTCATCAGCAGCGCCAAGCCGCGCGCCATGTACATGACGCCGAGCGTGGCGACGAAGGCCGGAACCTTGAACCGCGCGATCAGCACGCCGTTGATCAGCCCGACGGCCGCGCCCAGCATGCAGGCCAGCACCGCGACCACCCAGACGGGCGGATAGAGAACGACGCCCAGCCAGGTCAGCGTCACGCCCTGCATCAGAAACCCGGCGACGACGCCGGCAAGCCCGAGTGTCGAGCCGACCGACAGGTCGATGCCGCCATTGAGAATGACGAGCAGCATGCCGACGGCGAGAATCCCGAAGATGGCGACATGCGAGGCCATGGTCAGGAAATTCGCCACCGAGAGGTAGTAGGGCGACAGGATCGAGAAGACGACGATGATAACGATCAGGGCAAAGAAGGCCCGGCCTTCGAGCAGCAGCTTGGCCACGTCGAAGCCCTCGCCGCCCGCATTGGGGCTGGACTGTTTGCTGGCCTGGCTGACATCGCTCATGGGTCGGGGCTCCGAAATTCTATGGTCAGGCGACCACGGCTTCGCCGGAGGCGGCCATGATCTGCTCTTTGGTGGCGTTGGCGCCAAATTCGGCTGAAATCTTGCCGCGCCGCATCACGACGATGCGATGGGCGATGCTGAGGCACTCATTGACCTCCGAAGTCGAGAAGACGACCGCCAAGCCTTGCGCGGCGCGCTCGCTGAGCAAGCGAAAGACTTCGGCCTTGGCGCCGACATCGATGCCGCGGCTCGGCTCGTCGAGAAGGATGACCTTGGGATCTGTCGTCAGCATCTTGCCGATGACGACCTTCTGCTGGTTGCCGCCCGACAGCGATCCGATCATGGCGTTGCCGCCCGCGGTCTTGATGGTCACCTTGCGGATCGAATCATCGATCAGTGCGCGTTCCCTCGGCCGGGAGAGGAACAGGCCTTTCGCGAACGCCTCGATGCTGGCAAGCGACAGATTGCGGCCGACCGTCATGGTCTGAACCAGGCCGTCGCGCTGGCGATCCTCGGGCACCAGCACCAGACCTCTGGCGATACGCTGCGCAATGGTCAGCCCCGAGACGTCCTCGCCTTCGAGCAGCGCCCGCCCGCCCGCCATGGGCACACGGCCGGCGACGGCCTCCAGCAATTCCGTGCGGCCCGCGCCCATCAGCCCATAGATGCAGACGATCTCGCCCGCTTTGACATCCAGCGACAGATGATCGACCACATATCCTGAACCCGAAGCGTCGGTGACGCTGACATCCTCGATCGACAGCGCCACCGCGCCGAACTCGTGGCCGGTCGGCGGCGAGCCGAGATCGAAATTCTCGCCCACCATGTTGCGGACGATCCATTCGAGGTCGATGTCCTTGGCCTCGGCCGTCGCCGTGATCGCCCCGTCACGCAGCACGACGGCGTAGTCGGTGATCTGCAGCGCCTCTTCGAGGTGATGCGAGATGTAGACGATGGAGACGCCGCGGCTGGTCAGGTCGCGGATCACCTTGAACAGCACCTCCACCTCGGTCGCGCTCAGCGCGGAGGTCGGCTCGTCCATGATCAGGATGCGGGAATCGACCGACAGCGCGCGTGCGATCTCGACGATCTGTTGCTGCCCCAGGCGCAGGTCCTCGACCAGGGTCATCGGATCGATGTCTTCTTCGAGGTCGGCCATCAGCGCCCGCGCCTGGCGCGCCTCCTCGGCGAAGTCGAGGCCGGTTCTGGTGCGCAGTTCGCGGCCCATGAAGATGTTGTCGCGAACGCTCAGATTCGGCGCCAGGCTGAGCTCCTGGTGGATGATCGAAATGCCGCGATCGCGCGCGTCTGAAGACGAGGCAAAGCTGACGAGATTGCCGTCGAGCACGATGTCGCCGGATGTCGGCGTCACCACGCCGGACAGGATCTTCATCAGCGTCGATTTGCCGGCGCCATTCTCTCCGAACAGGGTGGTGACCTTGCCGCGATGGATGTCGAAGTTGACGCCCTTGAGCGCGTGAACGCCGCCATACGACATGACGACATTGCGCGCCGAAAGCACGGCATCGCCAGTCGCGGGTTCTGTGCCGGCAGCCATTGTCATTTGACGTCCAGCCTCACCGGTGTGACCAGCCAGCTCTTCGGATTGACCAGCTTGAAGACGCCGACCACCGCTATTGTCTTGCCGGTCAAGGCGCTGGTGTCGACTTTCGCCAGCACCTCCTTCTTCATCTCGTTGTTCAGCGCCGAGCCGGCGTCCTGATACTCGATCTGGTTGGTGAACTGACCAAAGGTGATCTTGCCGGTGGCGTCGCGAAGCTCGGTGCCGTTGATCGCCGGCCCAGTCTGTACGCGGACGGTCAACGTGTCCGGCAAACCGTCGACGGCGACCTTGTAGATGCCCGATTTTCCCTCGCCGACGACGCCGGTGAACTTGACCGAGATGACCGGTCCGACTCCCGCCGGCACGCCATATTCCTTTTCGGCCGTCGCCCTGTCCTTGGCGATCGCCGTCGCCACCGTCGCGGCGTCCGCGGCACGCGCTTCGACATCGGCTTGCACCTTGGGGAATTCAGATTTCCCGTAGTCGGCCGCCGAAAACACGGCGTTGCGAACATCGCCGGCAGAGCCGATCTTGATCACCTTGGTGTCGAGCGCCATGGCGCCGAGCAGAACCAGAGCCGCGGCGCCGGCAAGGACCCGGCGCAGGCCGGGCGAAGCTTGCCGGGCGGTGGCCTTCGCGCTCATGATGCAACCACCAGCGGTGCGGATTGTCCGTTGTCACGCATTCGAAGTTCCTCCGTTCACGCGGCGCTTCGCGGCCCCGGCTGCATCGTCGAGCTCGACCAGCGCGCGGGCCGTGCATTCGTCGGTGATCAGGCCGCTGAGATAACGGCTTTCGAGTACTGCCTTGATGGCGCGTACCTTCACCTTGCCGCCGGCGACGGCAACGATCCTGCGGCCCTTCAACTGGTCTCGCGGAAGCGCCAGGATTCTTTCCGACAGCGCTGTTTCGACCGGGCGCCCCTTGTCGTCGAAGAAATGCGCCAGCAACTCGCCAACGCCGCCGTCCCGTTTGACATCGTCGATTTCGGACGGCTCGATCATGCCTGTGGCAACCAGCGACGCCTCCCGCTCGGCCGTGCCTATTCCGACGAACATCAGGTCGGAGCGGCTAGCGAGAGCGAAGACATCGCTGATGCCGCGCTGACCAAGCAGCACCTCGCGGTCCTCGGCGGTGTTGGCGACAAAAGGCACCGGCATGACAAAGGCCTGCGCGCCGGTCCGCTCTGCCAGGCGATGCATGACGTCGTGCGGGTTGGCGGCGAATTTGCGCGTCACGCCGCCAAGCAGCGAGACGAAACGGATGTGAGCAGCAGTTGCGCGCGTCAGATATTCGACGCTGGCGGCAAGCGTGCGGCCATGGCCGACGCCGATCAGCATGTCTTCGCCGCGATCGATTTCGCGCTTCAGGAACTGGGCGCCGGCAATGCCCAGCCCCTTGAGCGGCAGTTCGTCCTGATCGAGATCGGGAACCACCTCGCAATAGTGGAGCCCATAGGCGGCGATCAGGCGCTGTTCCAGGTCGACGCATTCGGCGACGTCGCCGTCGATGAAGACCCTGACCAGACCTTCCTGGTTGGCCTTGGTGATCAGCCTATGCGCCTTGAGGCTGGTCAGGCCAAGCCGCTTGGCCACCTGGGCCTGGGTCAGACCACCGGCATAGTGCAGCCAGGCCGCGCGCGTGGCGAGGCTGGATTCATGGTCGCGGTTTGCGCTTCCGCCGGAATTCAAGCCATCCCCTCCCCAGGGTGATAATATTATCTTTGTGTGCAAAAATTTTCATACCTTTGCACCGCTGTCAATCCCTCCGCAGATGGTTGCCTCAGCCGACGTTCGGCAGCCAACGCGAGCCTATTAGAAGGTAAGCATACAATATGACCATACGGTAGTGTTAATTTAACGTCAATTTGTGTTACCGTATCCAGTGACGGCATGAGCCCGTAGGCGCCGGCAAATCCCAATCCGGGTGCAAAATGGGAAGGTTGATGCACAGGGCGCAACAAGGGCAAATCGATCGGATTGCCTCAGGAAAAGCTAGGCGTCGGCGATCAAGCGATCAGTCCAGCCGCATCAGGTTCCTGCCTTCGAGCTCGACAACAGCGGCTTCGACCTCCCGCGTGAGGCGCTCGGTGCTCCACCCCAACGCCCGCCCCGCGATCGCGGCAATCTCCTGCAGGTCGCGGCTCGTCAGCGAGCCGCCTATCGCCAACGTGCTGCGGCGCATAACGACATCGGCCAGATGTTCGACGAACTCGTTGCGCGCGATGTAGTCGATTTCCGCCTTGCCGTAGCCGCCGGAGTCCGGCAGGCAACCCTCATCATCCGACCCGTGCCTGGCGATCTCAACGGCTCTGGTCCCGTAGCGCGACAGCAATTGATCAAGGCGCCCTTCCCCGGCGCCCGTTGCCTGCTGTGCCTCAGCCAGCCAGTCCGCGCGCGCGGCGGCATTGGCCGGAAAATCCCGCCCACCGCCGATCGGCATCGACTGAGTCGACATCTTGCGGCTGCGCTGCAAGCGCTTGAGTACGGTATCAGTGACTTCCTCGGCAAAGCCGCGGAACGTCGTCCATTTGCCGCCGACCAGCGAAATGACTGCAAAGGGCCTGTTGCCGTCCGGCTCGGCAACGGGCGCCGAATGATCGCGGCTGATCAGTCCGGGCGTCGCTGCTTCAGACGTCGGCAGCGGCCGGATGCCGCTATAGGCGTAGACGATCTGGTCGCGCTCGAACGCCATGCCCGGCAGCAGCGTTCGCACGCTGTCGAGCAGATAGTCGACTTCTTCGGGTTCGCAGCGGACCGCGTCCGGATTGTCGGCCTTGATGTCGGTCGAGCCGACCAGCGCCAGGCCGAGATAGTCGTAGACCAGGCAGATGCGGCCGCCATCGGCCTCGAAATAGAGCATGCGCCCGGCGAGGCTTTTGACCAGTTCGTCATGCCTTAAAAGGATATGCGAGCCCTTGGTGCCGCCGATCATCTTCGATGGAGCACCAAGCAGCGCGTTGACGTCGTCGATCCACGGACCGGCGGCGTTCACCACCAGCTTCGGCCGCACCGAAAAGGCCGCGCCGTTTTCCGGCTGGAAGGTGAGCACGCCATTGGCTGAAGCCGCCAGTGTCGTGTAGTTGGCACCGGCAGACGCCGCGTGAGCCTGCAAGCCGTCGAGGATCAGTTCCAGCACCAGCCTTTCCGGGTGACTTATCTTGGCGTCGTAGTAGGTGCCGGTGGCGACGATCGCCGGATTGAGCGCCGGCATCTCAACAAGCGCCTGCCGCCGCCCGACCATGCGGTGGCGCGGCATGACCTGGTTTCGTGAACCGTAGAAATCGTAGATCATCAAGCCGATCTTGATCAGTATGGCGCCGCGGCTGCGCGGCGCGCTGGTCGAGCCGAACAGCGTTCGCAACGCCGCGAGCATGCCCTTGCTCCACGAGAAGATCGGGATGACGGTCGGCAGCGGGCTGACATAGTGCGGCGCGTTTTGAAGAAGCAGATTGCGTTCGAGCGTCGACTGCGCCACCAGCCCGAACTCGCCGGTCTCGAGATATTTCAAGCCGCCGTGGATGAGCCTCGACGGCGCGGCACTGGTGCCCGAGCCGAAATCCGCCTTTTCGACGATCAGGCAGCTGACACCTTGCGCGCACAGATCGCGAAACAGCCCAGCCCCGTTGATGCCGGCGCCAAGAATGACGACGTCGACTTCGCCGGTCCCGGCCATCGCGGCGAGACGCCCGGCGGGATTGTCCGCCGCTGCTCCATCTGTTGGGTTCATGGCGCCTTCGTCTTGACGATGCGCAGTTTCACCCCGGCTCGCTCGAGGCTCTGCGCCTGCGCATCGCCGAGGCCCTCGGTCACCAGCACGGCGTCGAAACTGGTCAAATCGTCGAAGACATGCAGCGCGATCCGGTCGAACTTTGCGTGGTCGACCAAAAGGACGCGCTTCACGGAGGCGGTCATCATCGCCTGCTTGACCCGCACGACATTCGGATCCTGGATGAAAGCAGTGGTTCCGGTGACGGCCGAAGCCGAACAGATCAGCACATTGGCGCGCAACTGCGCCACGGCGTTCTCGCAGACAATGCCGATATAGGCATTGTAAGTGGGATGATACTGGCCGCCGAGGCAGATGAAATCTATATCGTCCACATTGATCAATTGGCCCGCCGTCGAGACGCTGTTGGAAATGACGGTCAGCGGCTTGACGTCGAGCAGCAGCGTCGCGACCGCGTTTGCCGTCGATGAATCGTCCAGCATCACCACCTGGCCGGCCTCGATATAATCCAGTGCCGCCCGCGCCAGTGCATCCTTCTCGGCTCGATTGACGGTCACCCGGTAGCGGAAAGCGCTCTCGTAGAGGCCGGAAGGCTGGACCGTCACCGCACCGTGCAGCTTGCGCAGCACGCCCTGCTGCGCCAGCCGGTCGATATGCCGGTGGATGGTCATGCGCGACACGCCGAAATGCTCGACCAGATCATCGATGCGCACCTGGCCGAGCTTGATCACATAATCGGCGATCTCTTCGCGTCGTTCGTCGGCCTTGATCATGCGTTTACCCCCGCCAGCCTTTCGATATCAGGCCAATGCCACTTCAGCTGCTCGGCTATGCGGCAGTAGAGCGAAAACCGCTCATTGAACACAGCACTGGAGGCGGGCACGGTTTGGTACGTCCGCGCCGTCATGCCGATCTGCCTTGCACCCTCTTGCGGCGTCTTGAACAAGCCGACCGCGGCACCTGCGCAAAGTGCTGCGCCGAGGGCCGCGGTCTCATCCGTCGAGGTGACGGTGACCGGGGCGTTCAGCACGTCGGCAAACATCTGGACGAAAGCAGGATTACGCGAGCCGCCCCCGGTCAGGCGGATCTCGCTGACGGCAAAGCCGTCGCGCAAGGCCTCGACATGGGTGCGGTGATTGAAGGCGATGCCTTCCAGAACCGCCTTCAGCATGTCGCCGCGATTGTGCCAGCCATGCAGGCCGACAAAGCTGCCGCTGGCCAAATCGCCATAGGGAGAGCCGAACAGATAGGGATGAAACAGGATGGTCGAAGGCTTCTTCAACGCCGCATCGATCTCTCCCGCCAGCAATTCGTGGAGGGAGCCGCGATCCGCGTTTGTTCTGTCTTGCTCCAAGCGACAGAAGGTGTCGAGAAACCAGTCGTAGTTCGCTGTCGAGGCCGGCGAGATCGACATGTTGTTCCAACGGCCCGCATCGATGGCGTTACGGCAGAACCAACGTCGGTCGACGCGCGGTTGCGAAGAGACGACTTCATTGATGGAATAGGTGCCGGCGACGATGGCGAGCACGCCCTCCTCATGGCCGCCCATGCCAAGCGCCGAGGCGGCCACGTCGTGCAGGCCGCAGGCGACCGGTGTTCCCTTGCGAAGGCCGGTCCTTTCGGCGGCATCGGCGGTGACTTGACCGGCGATTTCAGCGGAATGCGCCACCGGCGGCAGCGCGTCGAACAGATCCTCCAACCCGAAGATGCGCAGCGCTTCAGGCGCATAGGCTTGCGTGCGGAAATCCGTGAATGAGGTGCTTGCCTCCGTGCGGTCGGTGCCGATCGTGCCGCTCAGGCAAAAGCGCAGCCAGTCCTTGCAGGCCAGCACATGGCCGATGCGGCCATAGCGATCAGGATCGTTCTGCTTGAGCCATGCCAGCAGCGCCGACGGCGCCGAAACATGCGGCGTCTGGCCTGTCGTCGCCAGCGCATCGGTGAAAACGGTACCGGCGGACCACCT
This sequence comes from Mesorhizobium sp. M0016, assembly GCF_040324035.1. NCBI lineage: Bacteria > Pseudomonadati > Pseudomonadota > Alphaproteobacteria > Hyphomicrobiales > Phyllobacteriaceae > Mesorhizobium > Mesorhizobium sp. M0016. The sequence continues at coordinate 286,680 of NZ_JAMYVM010000006.1, forward strand.
GTCGACAATGTCGCCGGCGCGGCTGTCGAGCGACAGGATGCCTGGTCCCAAAGGCTGACGATCATGATCGAGCAGATAGAGACCATCGCCATGCGCGGTCGCCGCCACCGCCTTGATGTCTTCCGCCGGCCTGCCGGAGAGCGCGATCGCCTCCTTGATGGCGTCGGCGGTTGCTTGCCACAGGCCTGACATGTCGCGCTCCACCCAGCGCGCGTGGGGCATCGATTGCGGCACCCGGCGACGGGCCACGGACAATTGCGTGCCGTCGGCATCGAAGATGACCGCCTTGGTGACCGTGAGGCCGTTATCGATTCCGAGCAGGCTGGGCATGATCACCGCCTCTTTCAGCAATTGGCGATTGCTACAGGGCGATCCTGCAGTCTGATGCAAGGGCGAAACACATGGCGACAACCCCGATAGAGCAAGGCGGATAAATGGCAAAAGTACCTTGCCCCGACAAAACACCCATATCTTTATGTGAATTTAACGTCAACATGCGCGACAAAAACCGCTACGGCGCCGTTAGAGGGCATGAATGGATCTCGCGGTTGCCAGGCGACGCATAATCAGCTGCTAAGGCCGTCACGGATGGCGCTGAAATAGCGGTCGGTTCCAACCTGCCCGCCCTTGAGTGCCACCTCCAGCCCATCGATCGCCTTGACGCGCGAGTGAGCGACGCAAAGCGGCGAGCCCGGCGACGCCGGCAACGGCATCCGCACGGTCAGCGCATCGACACCCATCTGGCCGAGCGCGTGGCTCGACGTATCGCCGCCGGCAACGACCACGCGCTGCAACTTCTGCTCGATGGTCAGCGCGCGAAGCAGTTCGCCGAGGCCCCGCCCGAGCTTGTGGCGGGCGCCTTCCTGGCGGTCGATTTCGCCCCCCCTATCGGCCGCGGGTCCAAGGGCCGTGTAGAGAACGACGCTGCGCCCGGCTTCCAGACTGGCGCGACCGGCTGCCGTCGCGCGTGCGATCGCATCTCCGGAAGCTTGGGAGATCAGTTCGACGGGATCGACCTCGATGCCATCGAAGCCGTCGGTCAAAGCGTGCCGGATCTGTCGTTCGGTCGTCGGCGAACAACTGCCCGAGACGACCGCGATCCGGTCGGCGGCACCCGGCGGTGAAAATTTTGGTTCAGCTCTGACCGTCCCGTTCGACACCCATTCGGCCAGCAGCGCATATTCGATCCCGGACGAGCCGACGACGAACGAAGCGCCCGGCTTGCGGGCGCGCCATATCTCCTTGCCGGCAAGCGTCTGCGTCTCGAGGCTGTCGACATCGACAAGTACGATGTCGGTGCCCTCAGCGAGCAAGCGGTCGAAGGCTTTTGAGCGCGACGCCGACTGCAACGTCGCGAGATCGACCAGCCCCGACGTGAGCTCCGTCTGCCGCGACAGATGGATCAGCAGGTCGGATTCATCCATCGGCGTCGTCGGGTGGCGGCTCATCACCGGATGGCGGTCGATGCGGAAATACTTGTCACGATAGGCGGCGAACAGATGGCCGAAGGCAGTGTAACGCTTGAGCTGCGGCGCCCCGACCAGCAGCGGCACGCTGTCCTGAGCGAAAACCGAGCGGCCGATCTCGATGGCGCGACCGATGCTGCCGATCGTCGGACTGGAATCGAAGGTCGAGCAGACCTTGTAGTGACAGATCGCGGCATTCAGCGCCTTCAGCCAGGCGAAAGCGTCGGTGAGATGCGTGTCCATCCATTGCGGGGTTTCGCTGCGGCTGGTGCCGGCCAGGCCAATGGCTCGGCAATGTGCGAACTGCGCAAGCATGGCCGCGTCCGGCTGGCGCATGAACAGCACGGTCGGCACGCCGCCGAGTTCGAGCGCTTCCATGACGTCGGTCGAACCGGTGAGGTCATCGCCATAATAGCTGAGAAGCAGATCTTGCATCGCTTCAGGCCGCTTTGCCGTCGCCGAACTTTTCGATCGACCGCGCCAGTTCGGGATGGCTCAAGGCGAACTCCGCCAGCGGAATGCCGTCGACCGCCGCCTGCCAGGCTTGCTGCACGGCACGCACCCCGGCGCCCGGTCCATCCGGATGGCTGACGATGCCGCCGCCGCACAGATAGAGCAGATCGACGGTCCGGCCGGTCCGTTCATAGGTCTCGGGCGCTTGCCCGCCCCATTGGCCGGAGCCCGCCACAGGCAAGGCGCAATCCTCAGGCGCAAAAATCGGCGTCGTCACCGCCTTGAAGGACTCGACGAAAGACGCGTCCGGCTCCCAGTATTTCGATTGGATGCCGTTGATCTGGAACTGGTCGACGCCGAGCAGCCGCCAGAACTGTTGCCAGACCTTGAAGTTCATACCGAGGCCGGGATGGCGGGTGAGGATGTCCCAGCCGTTGCGATGAGCGTGAAGCACCAGGCTGGAGCGTTTTCTCAAAAAAGCCAGGCCACCGAAACCGACGGAGTTGATGTTGACCACCGCGCAATTTCCGCCGGCCTTGGCCACCAGATCGTGATTGCGCATCATCTCGTCCGGGTCGGCATGCGAGATGCCGAAGGCATACATCACCTTCTTGCCGGTCCTCTGCTCGTGGTCGAGGATCAGCGGCATGATTGCCTTTACCCGCTCCGCCAGCGGCGAATAGGCTGGGCTCATCAGCTTCTCATCGTCCTTGATGAAATCGACACCGGCGGCGATCAGCTCGCCCACCATCGCGGCGGTCTCGGGGGGCCGCAGCCCCAGCGCCGGCTTGACGATGGTGCCGATGATCGGCCGATCCGTGACACCTGTCAGCCTGCGGCTGCCGGCGACGCCGAATTGCGGACCTGGATGCGCGCCGCGGAATTGCTCCGGCAGCTTCATGTCGACAACGCGAATGCCGGTTAGGCCCTTGATCGAATAGGCGCCGCCGATGGCAATGGTCATCAGAGCCGACAGGTCGTGGCCGATGGCATCGAATGGAAAGGCGATGTCGACATCCGCGCGCTTGAACGGCCCGTTACCGGCCTCGGGAATGGAGGGGCGAAGTGCGTCCGGCAGGTGCCGAATGGCCAGGACACGCGCGGCCACCCGGGCTTTCAGTTCCTCGGTCTCGCCGGGCAGCGCGACGAAGGTTCCAGTCGACTGGTCGCTGGCGATCTTGGCTGCCAGCGTCTCGATGCTGCCTGATGTCTCGATCCGGTAGGTGAGCGTGATCATGGTTCGTTGTCTGAGGCCGCAGGGGGGTCGAAAAGAGTTCCTTCATCGTCGAAATCTGGTATAATGAGTACATAAGCTTTGCAAGTGATATCCTGTCTTGCGGCTATGGCCGATGGCGGCGACGGCCATTCCGGGAACAGCTGCGGCAGTGCTAGATAGACACAGGTCAAGGGAGTGATTCGCGACGATGAACCGTTCGGAGCCGATCGTCCGGCGCAAACTTTCCGACGAAGTGTTTTTGCGGCTGAAGCGCCTGATCACCAGCGGAGAATTGACGCCGGGCGACGACATGCCGTCGGAGCGCGAGTTGATGGAGCGCTTCGAGGTCGGCCGTCCCGCGATCCGCGAGGCGATGCAGGCGCTGAGCAATATGGGCCTCGTCGCGATCTCGCATGGGGAACGCGCCAAGGTGCTGCAACTGACCGCGAAGTCGATCATCAAGCAGGTCGATGGCGCAGCCAAGATCATCCTGTCGTCGTCGAAGGACACGCTGGAACACCTGAAAACCGCGCGCATCTTCTTCGAGCGCGGCATGGTCAGGGAAGCCGCCGAAAACGCCACCGCCGAGGACGTTCAGCGGCTACGCGCCACCGTTGCCGAACAGCGCGGTTTTCGCGGCGATTCCGAGGCCTTTATCTCCGCCGACATGAAGTTTCATACCCAGATCGCGGCGATCTCCGGCAACCCGATCTATGTCGCCGTGAGCGAAGCGATGCTCGGTTGGCTGAAGGAATATCACACCGAAATGCTGATCTGGACCGGCAAGGAACAGTTCACGCTGACCGAGCATGAAGAGATCATCGGCCGCATCGAGAAGAAGGATGCCGACGGCGCCGAGAAGGCGATGATCAAGCATCTCGAGCGCTCGCGCGCGCTTTATGTGATGAACTCCGGCAACTGATTCAGCCGATCCGCGTGATCGCGTAAGGGGTCATCACCAGTTGGCCTCGGCCAAACGCTGAGATGTCGACCGTCACGTCGTTCGCCGTCAGGTTCGCCAGCCACGCCACGGTCTTGCCCGAAGCGGAGCGGCCGGCCAGCGCCAGCACCTTCGTCTGATCGCTCGTCCTTGCCGCCACATGCGCAAGGCCGGCCAGTTCGCAAAGCCCCTTGATGGCACCGAAGATCGGCCGAGGCGATCCTTCCGCGACGGGTTCGCCGGATGCTGCGAGCACGCCGAAGGGCCCGGCGAAGCCGGACAGCGTGAGCAGTTCCAGCCCAGCCGGCGCCACGCGCGCGGCATAGCCGATCGCCCATGCGGCTGCGAAGAGGCCGGCATGGCGAGGGTCGTGATCGGCCATGGCGATGCGCTGTCCCCCGGGATTGCCCTTGGTCGCGCCGCCATAGGGGTTCTGGCGCATGGCGATCGTCGACGGACCGATGCGGTAAGGCTTTGCCCCGAAGATCGCCCGCGCCGACGCGGTGATGAAGGGCAGCGCCTCCAGTGACTGCATGACGCTGAGATCGTCGGCGGCGTGCACGATCGGGCACGTGCAGTGGGTGACGAAATCGAGCAGGCCCCCCGGCACGCGCTTGCGGTTGAGCTCGGTGAAATAGCTGAACATGCCGCCACCAAGCCGGATATCGGGAAAGGCGCGCCGCGCCGCGTCATAGACGTCTTCGAGCGGCGGACAGTCCGGCCACGCACTGCCCGGCGGTGTCGACTGCCGGTCAACCGAAGGCGAGACGGCAATGGCCGAAAGCTTCAACCCGGCTTGACGCACCATGTCGGCAACGCCTGACAGCTCGGCATCGAGGTCGCCCGCGCAGGCAACGACGCATTCCAGCGTCGTCTGCACCGGATAGGCGGCGGTGAGCCTTGCATAAGACTGCAATGCTTCGAGACCGTGGCCGCGCGTCGGATCGTAGTGGAAGACAAGTTGCTGCGGGCCGAGCTCGGTCAATGTCGAAAGATTTGCGAGCGCTGCTTCGACCTCGTCCGGGTAGATGATCACGCCGAGATCCGGCAGCCTCTGCCCGGTCTCGCCGAGTTCGACGCTGACCGGTTCGGCGGCAGATGCTGCGGCCGGCATTCCCCCCTCGCCGGTGATGCGAAGGCTGACCGTCTGGCTTACAGTTTGGCCGGCCGGCAGCACATAGGGCCAAGGCAGCGCCAGTGGCCGCACATAGGTCTTGTAGGACGCGTCCGACCAGTTGCGCTGGTCCTCCATCTCGAAAGTGTCGCCCTCCATCCGGCATTCGGCAGTGATGCCCGGCCGGACCTCATGGGTGATCGCGCGCAAATCCCTGAAAGGCTGCCAGGGATCGATCAACAGCGGCAGTTTCGTCGCCACCACGCTGCCGTCGGTATGCTCGACCGTGACCGGGCTGCCGGCGAGGCCGGCGATCGGATGCAGGACGCAAAAACCGCAGCGATTGGTCTCGAAATCGCTTTCAGGGACCGCGCTGACGTCGAACACTAGGTGACCGTTGGCGGAGCCCTTGATCGTAGCGCGAAAGTCGAGCCGGCTTCCGCCCGGTGCTAAGCAAGTTGCGGAGTAGCTGACGGAGAAGCTGTCGGCGTCCTGATCGACGGCAAGGTCCGTCAGCGCCGGTTCATAGGTGCCCCAGTCGCGGTCGCGCACGATGTAGGCGATGGCGCGCAGCACTTCGATGCCGCCGTAACGGATGGTGCGCAGGCTGCCGTTGACAAAGTCGGCGCTGAGCAAGCCCGCACTCAGCCTAACCGGCTCGGCCTCGACCACGCGTGTGCCGTATAGGAGGAAGGCGTCGGCTGTCATGTCAGCAAGCCATCCAGGTGGACAGGTTCGTGGCTCGCGGCGCCCAGATAGGCCGCCTCGACCAGCGCGAATGTCTTGAGATTGTCGGCGCCCGAGGTCGTCGGCTCGGTTCCCTTTGCCAGGCAGTCGACCCAGTGTTGCTGGATGGCGACGACGCTCTCCTGGATGTTGTGCCATGGGCGCGATGCCCAGGCGAGTACGGGCGGCGAAACGTCGGTGATCTTCGTGCCGCTCCTGCCGGTGACGGTGAGCCGATATCCCTGCGCCAAGCGGATCGTGCCGTCGCTGCCGTCGATCTCGATCAGCGTTTCGGGAAACGGTTCGGTGGCGAGCTTCGTCGCGTAGCTACAGTCGACCACTGACGTCGCCCCGCTCTTGTGGTCCATCAGCATCGTCGCGACATCTTCGCCCGCGATGCCGGGGTTGATGCGCGCGGTTCGCGTCGTGATCGTCGACACGTCGCCCAGTAGAAAACGGGCGATGTCGAGACTGTGGATACCGAGGTCCTCGATGATGAAGCGCTTTCCCTTGGCGAGATAGGGCTGGCCGGAAAACACGTCATAGGCAGAGCGGAAGGAGATGCGCCCGAAGAACGGCGTGCCGATCTCGCCGCTGTCGAGCACGGCACGCACCGCCTGGATCGCCGACTGCCAGCGAAAATTCTCATGCACCATCAGCGGTACGCCGGCTTCCACGCAGGCCCTCACCATCGCCTTGGCGTCGGCAAGCGTCGGCGCGAACGGCTTTTGGCAAATCACCGGCACACGGTGCAGCGCCGCCATCTCGACCAGCGGACGATGGCTGGGAACGGTAGTGGCGATATCGACGAAGTCGAGGCATTCGCTTGCAAACATCTCTGCCGCGTCGGTGTAGCGCTTCGCAATGCCGAACTGGTCGCCGATGATGCGCAGCCGCTCCGGGTCGCGGTCGCAAATGGCGACCATGGCGGCGCCTTCAATGTCGCGCCAGGCATGCATCTGGTTGATGGCAAAGAAGCCGCAGCCGATGAGCCCTCCCCGCAACTCCGCCATGCTCAGCCTGCCTTTGCCATCTGCATCAGCGTCACCCGGCTCTGCAGCCGGCGCTGCGCCTGGTCGACGACAACGGCGACGATGATGACAAGGCCCTTGATCACCATCTGCCAGAAGGAACTCACGCCCATCATCACCAACCCGTCCGAAAGAATGCCGATGACGAAGGCGCCGACAATGGTGCCGCCGATCGTGCCGCGCCCACCCGACATCGAGGTGCCGCCGAGCACCGCCGCCGCAATGGCGTTGAGCTCGAAACTTTCGCCTGTTGCCGGGTGCGAGGCCATCAATTCGGACGAGATGATCAGGCCGACGATCGCCGCGCAGAAGCCGGAGAACATGTAGACGAACATTTTCACCATGTTGACACGAACGCCCGAAATTCGCGACGCCCGTTCATTGCCGCCGACGGCGAAGATGTGGCGGCCGAGCGGGGTGTATTTGGCGAGGTAGGCCGCCGCCAGCGCAACGACGATCAGTATCCAGATCGCCACCGGCAGGCCGAGCAGCCGCCCGGCGCCGAGGAAACCAAACCCGGTGGTGCCAAGCTCCGGCTTGCCGACGAGGTTGGGGAAGGTGCGGCCGTCCGACGACAGCAACGCCAGGCCGCGCGCGACATAGAGCACGCCGAGCGTGGCGATGAACGGCGCGACGTTCAGCCTGGTGATCAGCAGTCCGTTGACGGCGCCGATCAATATGCCAACCGCCAGCGTGATCAGCGCGATCTCGACGACGTTGAAATAGATGGTGTAGCCGAATTGCAGGTCGATGCCGTTGAGCACGAAATAGCCGGCGACCATGCCGCACAGGCCGACGATCGAGCCGACTGAGAGATCGATGCCGCCGGTGATGATGACGAAGGTCATGCCCATGGCGAGGAAGGCGTTCAGCGCCACATGTTTCGACATCAGGATCAGGTTGGCGGTCGACAGGAAATTCGGCGCCGCGATCGAGAAGAAGACCAAGACGGCGATCAGCGCGATGAAGGTCCTCGCCTTCATCAGCGTCAGCAGCAGCGAGCCGCTCGAGACGGAGGGGGCAGCCGCCTTGGCCGGGATGTCAGTCATGGGTTCTCCGTGTGCGGGGCCGGTCCGTGGCCAAGTGCCGAGGCGGCGACAAGGGCTGCCTCCGTCGCCTCGGCGCGATCGAACATGCCGGTCAGTTTTCCGTTGCTCATCACCGCGATGCGATCGGACAGCGCCATCACCTCATCGAGATCGGAGGTGGCGAACAGAATGCCGAGCCCGTCTCGCGACAGTTTGCGCATGGTGCGAAAGACGTCGGCCTTGGCGCCGACATCGATGCCGCGGCTGGGCTCGTCCATCAGCAGCACCTTCGGCCCGGTGAGCAGCGCCTTGCCGATTACCACCTTTTGCTGGTTGCCGCCCGACAGCGATGAGACCTCCTGCGCCGGGTCGGCGACCTTGATCGCCAGTTCCCGCACCATCTGCGTCACCGCCTGCTTCTCTTGGCCGCCGCGAATGTGAAACAGGCGGACAAAACGCGACAGGCTGGCCAGTGTCAGATTGCTGGCGACGGAGAGGATCGACACCAGCCCTTCGCGTTGGCGGTCTTCGGGGATCAGCGCCAGCCCGCGCCGGATACGCCGCGTCGTGTCGCGCTCCTTGACCTTTTTGCCGGCGATGAAGATCGCGCCGGTAGCCTGGCCATGGCGGCCCATGATGCAGTCGAACAGCTCGCTCCGCCCGGCGCCCATCAGGCCGTATATGCCGAGGATCTCGCCGGCGCTCAGCGACAGCGAGACGTGATCGACCGCCAGCCCGCCGGTGGCGCGCGGCAGGCAGATGTCCTCGGCGCGGAATATTTCTTCGCCGGGAACATGGCCGTCGGCCTTGGCGAAATCCTTGGCGTCGGAGCCGATCATCTGCCGCACGATCCACCGCGTGTCGACGTTTTTCATCTCTTCCTGGCCGGTGATGTGTCCATCGCGCAGCACCGTGATGTAGTCGCCGATGCGGATCAGCTCTTCCAGCCGGTGCGAGATGTAGACGATCGCCACGCCGCGCGCCTTGAGGTCGGCGATCACCTTGAACAGGATCTCGACTTCCGCCGCACTGAGCGCCGAGGTCGGCTCGTCCATGATCAGGATGCGCGCATCGAGCGAAACCGCCTTGGCGATCTCGACCAGCTGCTGCTGGCCGATGCGCAGATCCTCGACCAGCATGTCCGGTCGGATCCCGGCCTGCAGGCGTTCGAGAAATTGCGCCGCACGGCGCTCCTGTTCCTTGCGGTCGATCTTGCGGAACCGGTTGGTGATCTCGCGCGTGGCGAAGATGTTCTCGGCGACGGTCATATTGCCAAACAGGTTCAGCTCCTGGAACACCATGCCGATGCCGCGGTTCACCGCGTCGCCCGAGGACGAGAAGGAGACCTCCTCCCCTTCCAGGAGGATCCGGCCGAGCGTCGGCTGTTCGACGCCGGCGATAATCTTCATCAGCGTCGATTTGCCGGCGCCGTTTTCGCCGACCAGCACATTGACCGCCCCCTTGCGTACCTCGAAATTCGCGCGCTTGACCGCGACGGTGCCGGAATAGACCTTCGAGACGTCTTCCAGCTTCAAGACGACATCGTGAGCAACCGCAGCGCTCATGGCTTCGGCCCGATTTCTGCCTCCGCCGGCGTCACCAGCGGCAGGTCCTGGCCGTTTTCGAGCGTATAGGCGCCGAGGACCTTGGCGGTCCGGCCTTCCAGCGCGTCACGCGGCAGTTTGGCAAGCACGGCCTTGACGGCATAGGCGTTGAACGCCTTGCCGAACTGGGCGAAGTCGATCTGGTTGGTAAAATCGTTGAACTGGATGAAATCGAGACTGTCGCGCAGCGCGGTTCCGCGCATCGCCGGTCCGATCTGTACCCGCGCATCGGCCTTGCCGTCGCCGTCGACATCGACATCCATGGTCGCTGCCCGCGACTGCGTGTTGGCGGCGATGATCTTGCCCTCGACGCGAACCGCGAAGGTCCATGGCGAATTCGCCTGCTTCTTCGGATTGCCATATTTGGCGCCAGCGGAAGCAGGATCGGTTTTCGCCAGAGCGTGGACCTCGGCAAACGGCCCGGCCTTCTGCTGGAGGTAAGGCACGACCTTCGCCGCCCAGATCTCCTCGACCATCTTGTCCGGATTGAAGACGGCGGCATTGCCGCTGCCCCCCGAAGGGGTCGGGAGGATCTTGCAGGCGGTCAAGCTGATGCCGAGTATCACGGCAAGGATCGGCCAGGTCGGCTTGTTGTTCAGCATGATGGCTTGTTGAGCATGTGATCAATACCCACGGAAAATGCCGACGAGGGACGACCCTTGGGTCGCCCCTCGCTGTTCATGTCACGCCGGCTCAGTTGGTCAGCGCAAACGTTTCCAACTTGGCAGCATTGTCACCATTGACCAGGACGCAGTCCATCAGCTGCTTTTCCTTGGCCGGCGACTTCTTGTTCTTGATGAAGTCGTTGGCCTGCTCGACCGCCATCTGCGCCTGCGCATAGGCCGGCTGCAGGACGGTTGCCTTGATGCCGCCCGCGGTGATGGAGTCGCGCACGTCATTGGATCCGTCGAAGCCGACGACGATGACGTCCTTGCGGTTTGCCGCGACCAGCGCCGCATAGGCGCCCATCGCCATCGTGTCATTGCCGGAGATGACGCCCTTGATGTCAGGGTTGGCCTGCAGGATCGATTCCATCTTGGCGTAAGCCTCGGTCTGGCTCCAGTTGGCCGATTGCTGGGCGACCATCTTCAGGTCCGGATAGTCGTCGATGACGTCATGATAGCCCTTCGAGCGGATGCCGGCATTTGTGTCGGATTCCTTGCCGACCAGCTCGACGAAATTGCCCTTCTCGCCCATCAGCTTGACGAATTCCTGCGCACCGAGCTGGGCGCCCTGGTAGTTGTTGGAGACGATCTGCGCCACGGCGACGCCGGTGGCGTTGATCTCGCGATCGATCAGGAACGACGGCACGCCCGCGTCCTTGGCCTTCTGCACGGCAGCGACGGTGGCGTCGGCGCCGGCATTGTCGAGGATGATCGCCTTGGCGCCGCGACCGATCGCCGTGTCGATCAATTCGGACTGCTTGTTGGCATCGTCGTCATGGACGAGCACCAGCGCTTCGTAGCCGAGTTCCTTGGCCTTGGCTTCGGCGCCGACGGCTTCCGCCTTGAAGAACGGATTGTCATGCGAGGGCGTGATGATGGCAATGAGGTCGGCCGCATAGGCGGGCACCGCCGTGCCAAGCGCCAGCATGCCGGCGAACGCCGCAAGTGTCATTCTGCGTGTGAGTTTCATGATGTCCTCCCGTTTGAAAAATTGCCTTGATCAATCAAGGCCTCTGCATTCGAATTCGTCGCGCAAAGCGGGCCGCCGATCGGTTCAGGCTGAATGCCAGTGCGGGCTTCCCAAACGATCGCTGCTCCCTCGCCGTCCCTCCACTCGCCCAGGCTTCGTACTTCCCGCGAACCCTTGCCCAAGCCATCAACAGCTAAGCCAACTGGTATGATGAGTCAATCACTAATTGAGGTGACATGTGCCCACTGAGCAAAAACAATGTGTGTCATGGCGGGTGTGTCGAGCCACCGAGGCGCTCCGGCAAGCCCCCGACTCGGCCTTTCTCAGGTAATGCGCCGAATGCTCGCGGCGATCTCTTCCGGCTCGAACACCCGCTTCCAGTCGTCGCGCATCAGCACCGGCTTACCGAATTCGATCGCCTTGTTGCAGGCGTCGGAGAACACACCCTTGGTCTCGCCGAAAATGACGGCGCCGAGCACGTTCATATGGCCGAGCAGGAAATCGAGCGCCGCCTGTTGGTCGACGCCACGCGCGACGACCTCGTCGACGGCTTCCTTCATGACGACAAGCAGTGATGCGCACACCGTCTCCGATAAACCGGGCTCCAGCAGCGCCATCTGCTCGACGGTGACACGGTGCGAGCGCATGACCGGCGCCCAGATGATTTTCGCGACCGCCTCGCCCTTGGCGTAATCCGCTTCCGGTCCCTGCATCAGCGCGCTGACCATATGCTGCTTGGCCTTGACGCCGCCAAAATAGTCCTTCTTGGCCGCCATGTCGGTCTCGTCGTTGAAGATCGGCGGATGACAGGGATGGGTGACGAAATAGGTCAGGTCCGGCCGGTTGGGCAGATGGCCGGCGAAGGGTGCGGCCGCATCGAGCACTATCACCATTGTGCCTGTCGCCAGTTTGCTCTCGATATCAGCCGCCACCTTGCCGATATGCGTGTCGGGAACGGCCAGGATGACGATATCCGCCCCGTCGAGCGCCGCATCGGCACTTACCGCGTCAAGGCCCAGTCCGGTCTTCAGCCGCTCTCGGCCGGCCTCGCTGACCTCGACATGGCGTACCGTGTAGGGCGATCCGCGAAAATTGGTCGACAGTCGGTAGCCCATTTTGCCGCCGGCACCGAGCAGCGCAATCGTCGTCATCTATCCCTACTCCCGCTTTAAACGACGGCCGCGCCGATCGTCATGTTATTAACTGGTATAATCACCTTACCACGAATTGAGGAGTTGAACAGGGCTTTGATGAGCGGCTATACGGCGCCCGTTTGGATTCCGTCCGCACGATTTCCGCGGTGGCGGCCGAGAATTCAACCAAGCCAGAGCGCCGTTGCCTTTCCAGACGTTCGATTCCCGCGTTAGAAGCCTCCAGGTCCATTTTCGCGGGGGCTCGGTCGCGAGGTGACGGTGGGAGCAAGGCGAAGCGCGTCCGCGCGGTCCGGTCGCGTTTTCGGGCCGTGAGTTCTCGCGGCGATTTGGCGAAGGGCTATAGAGAGCGCTTCGCGGGGGTTCCGGCGAGCCAAATCACTTCTAGTCGATCATGCCGACAATTATTTACCGGTAGCTTCCCGGGTCCTTGGCTTTCTCCGCCCGACAGCTGTCCGTGCGTTGCGCCGCCGTGCGGAAAGCGCCTTCATAAAACCTGATGGCTCTCTTGAATTTGGGGGGATTGGGCATCAGGTGTTTATCTTGCACATCGTACAAGATGTATATCGCCGTTATTTTGGATTTTCCGTCTGGAGTCAGCTGCAGCGCCGGGCATCGCGTCGTAACGGCGATGACGTTAGCTGACCATGTTACGACCAATTTCAACTGGGCGTCGGACAGCCCGGCCAGATAGTTGATGTTTTTTTGATAGGCAGGGTCGATGTGTTGTCGATTATCTTTTGCAGACGCAGCGGAAGACAGGACACCTACCACGCCGAGTATAATCAATATGCATTTCAAAAGCTGCCTCCCCCAATGTTATGGCCATCTCGACCACGGCATTGTCCGTCCCCACAAAGCAGGTTGAAACAAGTCAATTCGAAAAGCAATTGGGGTTCGCGACCTTATACGGATCACCGCACCTTCAGAACCCGGTTGCTCGCGGACGCCCTTCTTCAACCAAGTGAAACCGGTAGCGGTCGCGCACGAACTCGTTGAAAAATTGCCCTTTCGAGAAGGCGGCCCGGAACGCCGCATAGGTCTCGGGCTCGACCTCTTCATAGTCGTAGCGGGCTCCGCTCGGGACGAACCAGACCGAGAGGATTTTCGTCGACGGGTCGTAATGGGTGTTGCGGATGGCGGTGGACGGCATGTCGAAATCCTGCTTCGTCCCCAAATCTTTCGCCCCAAATCCTGCTTCGAACATGCGTAATGCCGCAACGATGCGGAGGTTCCGACAGGGAGGCGCACCACAACGCCGAATCTTGCCCGGGTGGCGAGGCTTCCTATCTCTCCGTCAGATGGCACAGACGAAATCCAGTACAACAGCGTATGCCAGCCAGGGCGATCTCTTCGGCGCGGCCGACACGCTGCCGGAAGGATTTTCTTACCGGCCTAGCCTGATCACAACGGACGAAGAGGCGGAACTGGTCCGTCACCTCAATGAACTGTCCTTCAAGCCGTTCGATTTCCACGGCCACCTTGCCAACCGGCAGGTCGCCGGCTTCGGCTGGCGCTACGACTACGACCGGCGCCAGGTCGTCGAAGCGCCGCCCATCCCAAAATTCCTGCTGCCGCTTCGCGACAAGGTCGCGGATTTTGCCGGCAGGCAGGCCACGGAATTCGCGCAAGTGCTCATCAACGAGTATCGGCCGGGCGCGGGCATAGGTTGGCATCGCGACAAGCCGCATTTCGATCTCGTCGCCGGCGTCTCGCTGCTGGCGCCCTGCAGCTTTCGGCTGCGCCGAAAAAACGGCTCGAAATGGGATCGCAAGACGATCGAGGTTCAGCCGAGATCTGTCTATCTCATTGACGGCCCGGCGCGCCACGAGTGGGAGCACAGCATTCCGCCGGTCGCCGGGCACCGCTATTCGATCACGCTGCGCACTCTGAAATAGGCCACACTCCAAGCCACGCAGCAGCCGCTCTGGAAGACCGAGCGCAGTTGTGCTTCGATCGCACATGAGCGTGGATCGCAGCAGAGTTTTGGTTACCCGCGTGGCGCTCTTTCTGTGGGCATGCCTGTCCTGCGTTCTGGCTCTGCAGTGGCTCGTCGACCTTGGCATGGTCGGCTTTCCCGACGGATACATAACGCCCTATGCCCGAGCAACGAGCACGCTGTTGCATGTCCTTGTCTGGGCATGCCTGGCTCAAAGTCTCTACTTCGCTTGCCGAGCCTTGTTTGGCAAACGCTTCGAGCCTGCTCCTCTCTTCCTGCAAATCCTGATCGCCGCCGCACTGACTGTCGTGCCGGTATTCATCGTAAAACACTGTCCGCGGTCCCAGGTATGCAGCAACATCTATGAAGCGCTCACGAATACGATGATGGACGACGGCACCGGCGGATGACGTTGTGTCTCCAGTAACTGACGAGAGATAGAAGTTTGGCGTCGCGCCGCGCGGTGGCGGTAGAACCTGGAGGAACCATGCGAAAGATTCTGGCATCGATGCTGCTGTTCGCGGCAGCGCTATCTGCAAACCCCGCTCGGGCGCTGGACAGTACCATCCCGCCGGTTGTCGTCACACCGCTTGCCGATCGCAGCCAGACGGCGTCCGGCCAGCCGATCGTGCTGCCGCAGAAAAACGTCCAGGTCCTGGTTTCAGCCTATGACATTGCGGTCGGCGCCACTCTGCCGGTGCACAAGCACCCGTTTGCCCGCTACGCCTATGTCGAGGCCGGGACACTCAAAGTGACGAATGTCGAGACCGGCAACAGCAACACCTACAAGACGGGCGATTTCATCATCGAGATGATCGGCCAGTGGCACCAGGCCACCAACATCGGCGACGGCCCGGTCAAGCTGCTGGTCATCGACCAGGTCGAACAAGGCGCCAAGAACACGGTGCTGCAGAAACAATAGATCTCTCGCTACGGACCTAGGCAGGGTTGCCGGGCTGGCCCAAGCAGCGACTGGCTGTTCCGGCTTCCCCGCCAACCGAGCCGATGCTAGGGCTGGCCGTCATGCAATCATGAAGGATCGCCCCTTGGCCGGAAATGCTCGCCCCCTGATCGAAATCTGCGTCGAAGGCATCGATGGACTGCTGGCTGCGCAGGCCGCCGGCGCCGACCGGGTCGAGCTCTGCGCCAGCCTGGTCGAAGGCGGCATCACGCCCAGCCTCGGCACGGTGCGCGCCGCACTCGAGAGCGCGACCATTCCCTTCCATGTCATCGTGCGGCCGCGCGGCGGCGATTTCCTCTACAGCGAGGCCGAATACAGCTCGATGCTCGCCGATGTCGCAGCGCTTCGTGACCTCGGCGTCGCCGGCGTCGTTGTCGGTTGCCTCGATGCCGACGGCACCATCGATGAAACCCGCATGGGCGCGCTGGTCGATGCCGCCGGTCCGCTCGCCGTTACCTGCCACCGCGCCTTCGACATGACGCGCGACCCGGCCGAGGCGCTGGAAGCGCTAATCCGCTGCAAGGTCGGCCGCGTGCTGACCAGCGGCCAGAGGGACACCGCGGTGGAAGGCGCCGGCCTGTTGGCGGATCTCGTCCGCCAGGCCGACGGCCGCATCATCATCCTCGGCTGCGGCGCGCTGGACCCCGAAAACATCGCCGGGGTGCTGGCATCAACCGGGCTGACGGAACTGCATTTCGCCGCGCTCAAGGACGTACCGAGCGCCATGGCCTACCGCAACCCGCAAGTCGGCATGGGCGGCACCGATCTCGACCGCGAGTATCGCACCACAGTCACCGATGGGGCGCTGGTTGCCGCGACGATTGCGGCGGCCAGAGCATGATGAGCGAAGCCGTGAGTGGGCCGTCGCCGATCAGCCGTGTCTCGCCTCAGGACGAAGCGGCCATCCTCGCACTCAACAACGAGCACGCCGCCGAACTGTCATGGCTCGAGCCCGAACGGCTGTCCTTCCTGCTTGGCGAAGCGTTTTACGTCAGGCGCATCGGCGCGCTCGAAGCCTTCATCATGACCTTCGACCAGGATGCGCGCTACGACAGCCCGAATTTCCTCTGGTTCCGCGAGCACTATCCACGCTTCGTCTATGTCGACCGCGTCGTCGTCGCGGCGCAAGCGCGCGGCCGCGGCCATGCCCGCCGGCTCTACGAGGATCTGTTCGGGGAAGTCGCACGCGCGGGCCACAGCATCGTCACGTGCGAGGTGAATGCCGAACCGCCCAATCCGGCTTCGGACGCCTTCCATGCCGCGCTTGGCTTCGCCGAGGTCGGCGACGCGGTGATCCATGGCGGCAAGAAGACCGTGCGCTACTACCTCAGGCAGATTGCGGGCTGACGCATCGCTGGCTGATGATCGGCAAGCAGATCGCCACGGCAGCATAAGATTAGGAGTCCGTAGCCCTCACCAATTCCGGTTCAGCCAGGCCCGCGCGGGCTTCTCGACCAGATAGTAGCTGCATAATGCACAGGCGAAGACAGCCGCCAGCATCGGGATCGGTGCACTGCCCTGCTCGGCGACGAATTTGTAGAAGGGCTGTTGCCAGAGATAGAGCGAGTACGACCATAGCCCGATCATCACCATCGGCCTGGATGAAAGCAGGCCGGTAAGATGCCAGTTGCTGGTGTCCAGCGTATTGACGGCAAGCGCCAGCAACGGCACCGCCAGTAGGTAATGGATCGGCGTCGGCACCGGATCGAGGAACAGCAATATAGCCGCCGCCGCCGACACGAGGCTGACATAGGGGCTCGTCAGGAATGCCGGCAGCCGGTCATCGTGCTTGAGCAGGCAGATCGATGCCGACAGCAGGATCGAGGCGATATGCACATCGGTGCGCCAATAGCTGTGCTCGTAATCCATGCCGAGTGCCCAGTACGAAATGGCGCCATTGGCCATCGCCAGCAGCGACAGCGTCACCAGCAGCCGAACGACATTACCCCGCCCGGTCACCACCACGCTGATCAGCGCCAGGATGATGTAGGCATGCTCTTCCACGCATAGCGACCAGATGTGGTCGAGCGCGCCGGCGCGGGTGATGAGAATTCCGGCATAGTTGTAGGTGAATGTCAGCGCCGTCAGCGCCGCCTTCCATTTGAAGCCGATAAAGGTGCCGGAGAGCCCGATCATGGCTGATGTCACGAACACCAGCAGCGCGGGATAGATGCGCGAAAAGCGGCGCTTGAAGAATTTTTTCAGCGGAAAGCGTTCGATGAACAGGATCTCGCCCATCAGCCGGCCTGAGAGCACGAAGAAGAACTCGACGCCGAGCACGCCGAGATTGATCCCGGGAACGGGGAAGAAATGGCCGATCAGCACCAGTGCGATCGAAAGCCCGCGCCAACCATCGAGATAGGCCAGTCTTGCTCTGGCTGCTTTGTCGGCTGTGGCCCGCGGCAGGGCAACAGACGCTGCGGAGATGTCGGCCATGCCGATCCTCTACGACGCAAGATCTTGGCGCAGCTCACACCGCCGCGCGCAGAATCCACCCCGTGTTCCGCCAAGCTATACATATTGCAGTGCAATATCAGATTGTGCAAGTGCGAGAATGGGGCTGGGCAGTCCCTTGGGAAGTATGCGCCTGTTCTTGCACGGGAATTACCTGAAACAACGGATTTGCGCGTGGCAGCGAACCCGCAAGGACTGGGCAGTTACAGCCCGCCACAGACGAACAAAGGGGCCGCGATGGCCCCTTTCCTTGTCAGTAGCTTTATGATGTCAGGCGTTGGCTGCCGCCACCGCGCGCTTGGCCATCACGGCGATCAAATTGGCACGGTATTCGGCCGAAGCGTGGAGGTCGGTCATCAAATTCTTCGCCGGCACTTTCACGCCGTCGAGCGCCGATGCGGCAAAATTCTTCGCCAGTGCTGCTTCGATCTCCTTCGAGCGGAACACACCGTCATCGCCGGCGCCGGTAACGGCAACGCTGACCCCGTCCTTGCCCTTTGCCACGAACACGCCGACGATCGCATAGCGCGAGGCCGGGTTGCGGAATTTTTCGTAAGCAGCCTTGGCCGGCGCGGTAAAACTCACCGCGGTGATGATCTCGCCTTCTTTCAGCGCCGTTTCGAACAGGCCGGTGAAGAATTTCGCGGCTGAAATCTCGCGCTTGTTGGTGACGATGGTGGCGCCCAGCGCCAAGAGCGCCGCCGGATAATCGGCGGCTGGGTCGTTGTTGGCGACCGAGCCGCCGATCGTGCCCTTGTGGCGCACCGCCGGATCGCCAATCAGCGACGCAAGGTGGGCAAGCGCCGGACAGGCCTTCCGCAGCTTCTCGTCATTGGCGACGTCGTAATGGGTTGTGGCGGCGCCGATGGTGACGGTCTTGCCCGACACCTTGACGCCTTGCAGCTCCTTGATCCGCGACAGGTCGATCAGGTCGGACGGTGCGGCGAGCCGCGTCTTCATCGCCGGGATCAGCGTCATGCCGCCTGACAAAAGCCTGGCGTCGCCGCTCTTCACCAGCTTGGCGGCGTCGGCGACCGAGGCGGCGCGGTGGTAGTTGACTGCGTACATGGGATCCTCCCCTGAAGTGGTTAGGCAGTAGTGAGTAGTGAGTAGGGAATAGGGACGCTGTCATCTCCGGTAATGCCCATTCCCTACTCACTACTCCCTACTCACTCATTTCTTCGCCCTAATCGCCGCCCACACCGTTGACGGCGAGGCTGGCATGGCGATGTCCACAATCCCCAAAGCGTCGGTGATGGCGTTGATGACCGCCGGCGGCGAGCCGATGGCGCCGGCCTCGCCACAGCCCTTGATGCCGAGCGGATTGCTCGGACACGGCGTGTTCGAGGTCGACACCTTGAATGACGGCAGGTCGTCCGCGCGCGGCATGGTGTAGTCCATGTAGCTCGCCGTTAGCAGCTGCCCGCTATCGTCATAGTGCGCGCCTTCCAGCAGCGCCTGGCCGATGCCCTGGGCGATGCCGCCATGCACCTGACCCTCGACGATCATCGGGTTGATGATGTTGCCGAAATCGTCCGCCGCGACGAACTGGACGATCTCGGTCGTGCCGGTTTCCGGATCGATCTCGACCTCGCAGATGTAGCAGCCCGCCGGGAAAGTGAAGTTCGCCGGATCGTAGAAGGCTGTTTCCTTCAGTCCCGGCTCCATGCCTGCCGGCAGATTGTGAGCGGTGTAGGCGGCAAGCGCCACCTGGAACCAGGGCAGGCTCTTGTCGGTGCCGGCAACCTTGACCTCGCCATTCTCGATGACGATGTCGCCCTCGTCGGCCTCGAGCAGATGGGCGGCGATTTTCTTGGCCTTGGCCTCGACCTTGTCGAGCGCCTTGGCAATTGCCGACATGCCGACCGCGCCCGAGCGCGAGCCGTAGGTGCCCATGCCCATCTGCACCTTGTCGGTGTCGCCATGGACGATCGACACCGAGTCGAGCGGCACGCCGAAGCGCTGGGTGACCAGTTGCGCGAAGGTCGTCTCATGGCCCTGGCCGTGGCTGTGCGAGCCGGTCAGCACCTCGATCGTGCCGACGGCATTGACCCGCACCTCGGCCGATTCCCACAGACCGACGCCGGCGCCGAGCGAACCGACGGCCGCCGACGGCGCGATGCCGCAGGCCTCGATATAGCAGCTCATGCCGATGCCGCGCAGCCTGCCCTGGCTGGCGGCCGCCGCTTTGCGCTTGGCAAAGCCGGCATAGTCGGACGCCTGTGTCGCCGCATCGAGTGAAGCTCCATAGTCGCCGGCGTCATAGTTCATGATGACCGGCGTCTGATGCGGAAACTCGGTGATGAAATTGGCGCGCCGAAGCTCCGCCGGAGACACGCCGAGTTCGCGTGCGGCGGTCTCCATTGTGCGTTCGAGCAAATAGGTCGCTTCCGGCCGCCCTGCCCCACGATAGGCATCGACGGGTGCCGTGTTGGTGTAGACGGTGCGCACATTGGCGTGGATCGTCGGGATGTTGTACTGGCCCGACAGCAGCGTCGCGTAGAGATAGGTCGGCACGCAAGACGAGAACAGCGACATGTAGGCGCCGAGATTGGCGATGGTGTCGACTTTGAAGCCGGTGATCTTGTTGTTCTTGTCGAACGCCATTTCGACCGTCGAGACATGGTCGCGGCCATGTGCGTCGGTGAGAAAGCTTTCGGTACGGTCGGCAACCCATTTGACCGGCACGCCGGTCTTCTTCGACGCCCACAGGCAGACGATCTCTTCGGGATAGATGTAGATCTTCGAGCCGAAGCCGCCGCCGACATCGGGCGCAATGACGCGCAGCTTGTTTTCCGGCGCGACATTGTAGAAGGCGCTCATCACTAGCCGCGCGACATGCGGGTTCTGCGACGTCGTCCAGCAGGTAAAATGGTCCTCGGCCTTGTCGTAATGGCCAAGCGCAGCGCGCGGCTCCATGGCGTTGGGAACCAGCCGGTTGTTGACGATCTTCATGCGGGTGACATGGGCCGCCGCCTGGATCGCCGCGTCGGTCGCCTTGGCATCGCCGATCTCCCAGTCGAAGATAAGATTGTCCTCGGCTTCGGCATGGACCTGCGGCGCACCTTTTTGCAGCGCCTTAGTGGCATCGACCACCGCCTTCAATTCCTTGTAGGTGATCTCGACCGCTTCGGCCGCGTCGCGGGCCTGGCCCTTGGTTTCCGCCACCACGATGACGACCGCGTCGCCGACATAGCGCACCTTGTCGACGGCCAGCGGCGACCACGCGCCCATCTTCATCGGCGAGCCGTCCTTGGAATGGATCATCCAGCCGCAGATCAGGTTGCCGATGCCGTCGGCCTTGAGCTCCTTGCCGGTCAAGACGCCGATGACGCCGGGCATCGCCTGCGCTCGTCTGACGTCGATCTTCTTGATCTGAGCATGCGCGTGCGGGCTGCGCACGAAAGCGGCATGCTTCATGCCGGAAACCACCATGTCGTCGACATAGCGGCCGGCGCCGGTGATGAAGCGTTTGTCTTCCTTGCGCACGACCCGAGCGCCGATGCCTTCAATGCCCATAGGAATTCCTCCGGAATAGCGAATAGTGAGTGGCGAATAGTGATTAGTGAGTAGGGAATTGTGCTCGGAGCGGTTCGGCTAAACCGACTACTCGCTACTCCCTATTCGCTACTCGCTTCTTTCTTACGCTGCCTGTTTCGCCCTGCCCTTCGGCACCTTCGCCATAGTCTGCGATGCGGCGAGGATCGCCTTGACGATGTTGTGGTAGCCGGTGCAGCGGCAGATGTTGCCTTCGAGCTCGGCGCGCACCGTCGCCTCATCGAGGCCTTCGGGATGGCGCGCGATCATGTCGGTCGCGGTCATGATCATGCCCGGCGTGCAGAAGCCACATTGCAGCCCATGATGTTCCTTGAACGCGGCCTGCATCGGATGCAGGTCGCCGCCATTGGCAAGCCCTTCGATCGTCACCACGGTCGACCCGGAGGCCTGCACGGCCAGCATCGAACAGGACTTCACCGCCTTGCCGTCGACATGCACGACGCAGGCGCCGCATTGAGAGGTGTCACAACCGACATGCGTTCCGGTGAGACCAAGATTTTCGCGCAGGAAATGAACCAGAAGCGTTCGGTCCTCGGCAGCGCCGCTGATCCGTTTTCCGTTCACGACAAACGAAACGTCCGACATGCATCCTCCCTGGGTATGACCTTGGTAGTCATGCTGCCGATGCGGCTTTGGCGCTCGGCCATGCGCTATTGGTACACTGCACAAAGCGCAAAAAACACACGGCGCTCATTGTACTTTCGGTCATGGAGAAAACGAAAATCATGGGCCTGTCCGCCCCATTGCCAAAGAGCGAATAGGGGGCAACAATGCCCTCGACGCCAGCGCGCCGAGAGACATAAAACGGGCGCGCGCAGGAAGCGTCGGAGGATATCGGGAGGAAGCCTCTGGCCAGTTCACGGACGAGCTATGCATCCGGTCTGTCGGCGCTCACCACCGACGAGCCCGACGCCGATGCATTCGCCCTGGCGGTCGCCGTCGAGGCCGCAGCCATCGATGCCGGCTTTGCCCTGCTGTTCTTCTCCCAGAGCCTGTTTGACGCGAGCGTCCTTTCGCAAGGGCTGAAGACCCACGCGCCGACGCTGGCCTACGCCGCCTGCTCGACCGCCGGCGAGATTACCCCCCAGGGCCTGGAGGAAGGCCATGTGCTGGCGCTGCTCTTTCCCTCCGCGTCGTTTTCGGCGGTCAGCACCATGGTCGACAATCTCTCCTCGTCGGGCATGGACAGGATCACTGATGAAGTCGAGGCCCTGCGGCGCCTACTGCGCGGGCGCCTCGGCTGTTGCCATACCAAAAGCACCTTCGCGCTCTGCTTCATCGACGGCCTGTCCTTTGCCGAGGAAGCGGTGACCTCGGCCATCCATTGGGGGCTGGACGACATCCCGCTGCTCGGCGGTTCGGCGGGCGACGACCTCAAATTCGAAACCACCAGTCTGATTTCGAACGGCAAGGTGGCGTCAGACAGCGCCATCATCGTGTTGATTGCTACCGAAATTCCCTTCCACGTCTTCAAGACCGACAATTTCATCCCCACCGACGAAAAGCTGGTGGTGACGGCATCCGACCCGGACCACCGCACCGTGCGCGAGTTCAACGCCACCAATGCGGCCGAGGAATATGCAGCCTCGGTCGGCATCGTTGC
The DNA here is from genome assembly GCF_040324035.1 of Mesorhizobium sp. M0016. NCBI lineage: Bacteria > Pseudomonadati > Pseudomonadota > Alphaproteobacteria > Hyphomicrobiales > Phyllobacteriaceae > Mesorhizobium > Mesorhizobium sp. M0016. The sequence goes on from NZ_JAMYVM010000006.1 coordinate 309,559, forward strand.
GCAGAACCTGACGCCGCTGAGCTTCGCCTCTCACCCCGTTGTGGTGAAGGTGGGCGGCGAATACTACTGCCGCTCGATCCAGAAGATGCATCCCGACGGCTCGCTGTCGTTCTTCTGCGCCATCGACGACGGCGTCGTGCTGTCCATCGCCCAGCCCAAGGACATGGTGGAATCGACGCGCGCCGCACTGCGCGACGTCGAGGAGCGGCTCGGCGGCATCGACATGATCCTCGGCTTCGATTGCGTGCTGCGCCGGCTCGACGCCCGCAACCGCCAGGTGTTCCGCGACATTTCGGAGCTTTACCGGGTCAACAATGTCATCGGCTTCGGCACCTATGGCGAACAGTATCGTTCGATGCACCTCAACCAGACTTTCACCGGCATCGCCTTCGGCGAACGCCAGGCGGCGGAATAGCCCATGCCGCTCAGGGACATCGACGACGTCGACAGGCTGAAGAAGATCAACGCCGCTCTGGTCAGCCGCGTCGAGCGCTCGATGGACCAGCAGGGCAATGCCTTCTCGCTGTTCCAGACTGCAATTTCACTGGAAAACCGGGTGCGCATGCGCACCGAGGAACTGCACTCGACCTTGCGCCGGCTGGAACAGTCGAACATCGACCTCAGCGCCGCCAAGGAAAACGCCGAGCTGGCGAACCTGTCCAAGACCAGGTTCCTGGCCGCCGCCAGCCATGACGTGCTGCAGCCGCTGAACGCCGCCCACCTCTCGGTCTCGGCACTGGCCGAAGTGCAGACCAGCGACGAGGGCAAGAAACTCGTCCGTCAGGTCGAGCGCTCGCTGGAGACGATGGAAGACCTGTTGCGCACGCTGCTCGACATTTCCAAGCTCGACGCCGGCGTGGTCCAGCCCGACATTGGCGACGTCAATCTGGAGACGTTGTTTTCGTCGCTGCGCTCGGATTTCAAGCCGGTTGCCAAGCTGAACGGGCTGACACTGAAATTCCGCCCGGTCAGCGCCGTGGTGCGTTCGGACCGCACGCTTTTGCGCCGCATCCTGCAGAACATCCTGTCCAATGCGCTGCGCTATACCCGCTCGGGCGGCGTGCTGGTCGGCACCAGGCATCGCGGCGACACCATCCGCATCGATGTCGCCGACACCGGCTGCGGCATTCCCGACGACCAGCGCGAGGCGGTGTTCGAGGAATTCCATCGCGGCTCCGCCATTCCGGCCGATACCGGAATTTCCGGCGGCGGGCTGGGGCTGGGCCTTGCCATCGTGCGGCGCATGGCCGCCGCGCTCGGCCACCCCGTGACGTTTTCGTCGAAAGTCGGGCGCGGCACCATCTTCCACATCGATGTGCCGGTCGGCATCGGCGCCAGCGCCGACGCCATCGCCAGCCTTGCCGAGATGGAGCGGCCGCGCGGCTACGGCCTGTTCGGCACCAAGGTGCTGCTGGTCGAAAACGACGCCGATGTGTTGCAGGCGATGACCTTCCTGCTCGAGCGCTGGCAGTGCCTGGTGCGTGCCGCGACCTCGACCGAGGATGCGCTCAGCCTGCTCGGCGACACCGACTGGGTGCCCGACATCGTCATTGCCGACCAGCATCTCGACGACGGCGACCTCGGCACCGCAACAATAGCCGAAGTGCGCGATTATCTCGGCCGCGCCGTGCCGGCGCTGATCGTCACCGCCGACGGATCGGAGGCCGTCGCCAAAGCCGCCCGCGCCGCCGGCATCGAACTGATGCGCAAGCCGCTGAAACCGGCGCAGCTAAGGGCGCTGCTGGCGCATCTGCTGGCTTGAGCCCCATACCCTCCCCTTGATGGGGAGGGTCGGCGCGCAACGCCGGGGCGGGGTGCAGCGCCAAGGTCCCCCACCCCGCTCCGCTTCGCGGATCGACCCTCCCAACAAGGGGGAGGGTAAAGATCAAAACCCGGCCTGATCGCGAAACAGCTCCGCATTGTCCAGCTTCGACACCTCGATCACCGCTTGCGTGCGGCTGTAGACGTTGAGCTTGCGCAGGATCTCCGAGACATGCGCCTTGACCGTGGTCTCGCCGACCTGCAGCTCGTAGGCGATCTGCTTGTTGAGCAGGCCTTGGCGCAGCATCTGCAGCACGCGCAGCTGCTGCGGCGTCAGTTTGGCCAGCCGCTGCACCATGTCGGCGCGGTCGGCGCTGTCGGCGTCGGGCGGCTGTCCCTCATAGGTCTCCGGCACATAGATCGCGCCCTCCATCACCGAGCGGATTGCGGCCGCAAGATCGCTCTTGCGCGCCGATTTCGGGATGAAGCCGGCAGCGCCATAGGACAACGCCTCGGAGATGATCTTCGGCTCCTCATAGCCCGAGACGACGACCACCGGCAGCCGCGGATGGCGGGTCCTCAGCTGCAGCAACCCGTCAAAGCCATGCACATCGGGCATGTTGAGATCGAGCAGCGCCAGATCGAACGGTTTTATCCCACCCAGGAGATCGAGCGCTTCGGCAATCGAGCGCGCCTCCACCGTGTCGACTTCCGGGTACGCCATCTGCACGGCGCTGTGCAGCGCCTCGCGAAACAGCGGATGGTCGTCGATGATCAGAAACCGGGCGCGATCGTTGATTGCGGTCATGGTGTTTGTTTCAGTTCTCCGTGGGCACGATACTCCCGCTGGTATGGCCAGCTTATTGGCAAATAGTCTATCGCCATCTTAACCCCCGGAGGCGAAGCCGACTTTATCCGACAATCAAGGCGCAGCTCGTGCTTTTGCGGACGCTGATGCCTTGCCCGGGGGTTCAAATCGGTCAAATGTGCCGTCAAGATCCCAAGCAGAGACCCGCGCATGACAGACTTCGTCCTTCCCCTGCCCGCAACACCATCGGTCGCCGTCGCCGGCTCGGCCGAGCGTTTTGCGGTGCGCCGCATCTTCTGCGTCGGCCGCAACTACGCCGCCCACGCCCGCGAACTCGGCAATGACGAGCGCGACCCGCCGTTCTTTTTCACCAAGCCGGCCGATGCGGTGGTCGATTCCGGCACCACGATCCCCTACCCGCCCTTGACCAAGAACCTGCACCACGAGATCGAGCTGGTCGCGGCGATCGGCAAGGCCGGCTTCCGCATTCCTCGCGCGCAGGCGCTCGACCATGTCTGGGGCTACGGCGTCGGTATCGACCTCACCCGCCGCGACCTGCAGGACGAGGCCAAGAAAGCAGCCCGGCCCTGGGACTGGTCGAAGGCCTTCGACCGCTCGGCGCCCTGCGGCCCGTTGGTATCAGCCGCCAAATCCGGCCACCCGCAAAAGGGCCGCATCTGGCTCGCCGTCGACGGCACGGTGAAACAGGAGGGCGACCTCGCCGAATTGATCTGGCCGATCGCCGATATCGTTTCGATCTGCAGCAGTGCGGTTGTACTACAACCGGGCGACCTGATCTTCACCGGCACGCCGGCCGGCGTCGGCGCGGTGGCGCCGGGACAGACGATGACCGGCGGTGTCGACGGCATCGGCACCATCGAGATCACTGTCGGCCAAGATTCGATCGGCCAAAATTCCACCGGCAAGCCGTGATCCGATGAGCGACCTCGTCCTCCACAACTACTACCGCTCCTCCACTTCCTACCGCGTCCGCATTGCGCTCGAGATGAAGGGGCTGGGCTACGATTACGTGCCGCATCATCTGCGTCATGGCGACCATCTGGAGCCGGCTTACCTGGCGGTCAATCCGCAGGGGCTGGTGCCGGCGCTGATCCTGGGCGACGGCACGCTTTTGACGCAGTCGCTGGCGATCATCGAATATCTCGACGAGACCCACCCCGAACCGCCGCTGCTGCCGAAGGACGCGCTCGGCCGGGCGCGCGTGCGAATGCTGGCGCAGATGATCGCCTGCGACATCCACCCGGTGAACAATCTGCGCGTGCTGACCTCGCTGCGCACTTTGTTCGGCGCCGGCGACCAGGATGTCATCCACTGGTTTCGCCACTGGGTGAACGAAGGGTTCCAGCCGCTTGAAAAGATTCTGGCTTCATCGGATGAGACCGGCACATTTTGCCATGGCGACGCACCGGGCCTCGCCGACATCTGCCTGGTCGCCCAGATCGCCAGCAACGCCCGCTTCGGAGTCGACCTGACACCCTACCCCGAGATCTCGCGCATCCACGCCGCCTGCATGGCGCTGCCGGCCTTTCAGAAGGCAGCGCCGGAGAATCAGATAGATGCCGAATAGGCTCACAATGCCGGAGCAGAGCACGGAGAGTTGCCGATGAAAGCCGTCGTCTTCGAAAAATTCGGCGAAGCGCCGAGAATCCAGACCGTGCCGGATCCTAAACCGGCCGCCGACGGCGTCGTCATCAAGGTCGAGGCGACCGGGCTCTGCCGCAGCGACTGGCATGGCTGGATGGGCCATGACGATGGCATCACACTGCCGCATGTGCCGGGCCATGAACTGGCCGGCATCGTCGTCGCCGTCGGCAAGCAGGTGACCCGCTGGAAGGCCGGCGAACGCGTCACCGTGCCGTTTTGCGTCGGCTGCGGCCGCTGTTTCGAATGCAATTCGGGCAATCATCAGGTCTGCGAGCACCAGACGCAGCCGGGTTTCACCGCCTGGGGATCGTTTGCCGAATATGTCGCCATCGAGCATGCCGACACCAATCTCGTACGCCTGCCCGAGGAGATGGAGTTCGCCACCGCCGCCAGCCTCGGCTGCCGCTTCGTCACCTCGTTTCGCGCCATTGTCGACCAGGGCCGGGTGACGCCGGGGGAATGGGTGGCGGTGCATGGCTGCGGCGGCGTCGGCCTGTCGGCGATCATGATCGCCAGTTCCATGGGCGCCAATGTCATCGCCATTGACCTCACCGACGAGAAACTGGACTTCGCCAAAAAGATCGGCGCCGTGGCGACCATCAACGCCGCGACCACGCCGAACGTGGTCAAGGCGGTCAAGCAAATCACCAATGGCGGCGCGCATATGTCGATGGACGCGCTCGGCCACCCCACGACATCCTTCAACTCGATTGCCAATCTGCGCCGGCGCGGCCGCCACGTGCAGGTCGGCCTGATGCTGGGCGAACATGCGCGCCCGCAAGTGCCGATGGACAAGGTGATCGCCTTCGAGCTCGAAATCCTCGGCAGCCACGGCATGCAGGCCTACCGCTACCCCGCCATGATGGAGATGATCCGTACCGGCAAGCTCAAGCCCGAACTGCTGGTCGGCAACAAGATCAGCCTTGATGAGGCGCCTGCGGCGCTGATGGCAATGGGCGGGTTCGAGGGGATTGGCATTGGGGTGGTGACGAAGTTCTAGGGCGGAGTCGCCCTCCACCACCAAACTCCTAGCGTGCAAATTTCTTCGCCCCGAACACGCAAGCCACCACGCCGAGCGTCACGACCACCATCAGCGGGCTGACCTGCTCGTGCAGCAGCGACGCTGCCAGCGCCAGGCCGAAAAAGGGCTGCAGCAACTGCAACTGCCCGACGGCAGCGATGCCGCCTTGGGCGAGGCCGCGGTACCAGAACACGAAGCCGATCAGCATGCTGAACAGCGAGACATAGGCGAGACCCATCCAGGCGTGAGAGCCGATGCCGGCGAAGGACGACGGCAGCGTCGCAAAGGTCAGAACCAGCATGATCGGCAGCGAGATCGCCAGCGCCCAGCAGATCACCTGCCAGCCGCCCAGCCTGCGCGACAATGCCGCCCCCTCGGCATAGCCCAGGCCGCAGACGATGATGGCGGCCAGCATCAGGCCGTCGCCGACAGGTGAGGCCGTCACGCCTTGCATCAGGGCAAAACCGGCGACCAGCGCGCTGCCGATGCAGGAAAACAGCCAGAAGGCCGGGCGCGGACGCTCGCCACCGCGCAGCACGCCGAAGATCGCGGTGGCCAGCGGCAGCAGGCCGACGAAGATGATAGAGTGGGCAGAGGTGACGTGCTTGAGCGCCAGAGCGGTGAGCAAGGGAAAGCCGACAACCACCCCAAGGGCGACGATCACCAGCGACAGAAAATCGCTGCGCGCCGGGCGCTTCTGCTGGAACAGGACGAGCATCGCGAGACCAAGCAGCCCGGCAATCGCGGCGCGGGCCGAGGTCAGGAATGTCGGATCGAACTCCGCCACTGCGACGCGCGTCGCCGGCAGCGAGCCTGAGAAGATCAGCACGCCGACGAATCCGTTCAGCCAGCCGCTCGCGGTCTTGTCCATTCCAGGCTCCATTGCTTTCGACCTCTATCGGGCAAGTGCCTATGGTGCAGCCAGAGACAATGCAGTACAATTCCGCAAAACTGTAATGGCAGGTCGAGCAGTACGGATGAAGGAACTCGCTTTGGAAGCGGACGGCGCGCGCACCGTTCTCGCGATCACTCTGGTCGAAACTGTGATGGCGACCATCCGCCAGCGGATATCGGCGCGCAGCCTGACGCCGGGCGCGCGGCTGCCCTCGATCCGCGCCTTCGCCAAGGCCATGCAGGTGTCGAAATCCACCGTCGTCGAAGCTTATGAACGGCTTGCCGCCGAAGGCGCGATTCGCTCCCGGCCGGGTTCGGGTTTTTATGCCCCCGGATCGCTGGCGCCACTGTCGCTGGCCGAGATTGGACCCCGGCTCGATCGCGCCATCGATCCGCTGTGGGTCTCGCGCCAGTCGCTGGAAGCCGGCGACGAGATGCTGAAACCAGGCTGCGGCTGGATGCCGGCCTCGTGGATGCCGCAGTCGGCCTTGCGCCGGGCGCTGCGCACCGTGGCGCGCGCCGACGATGTCGACCTAGCCGATTACGGCACGCCGCTCGGCCTGCCGCCGCTCAGGCAATTGCTCGCGCGGCGCATGGCCGGCCACGGCATCGAGGTCGCGCCCGAACAGATCATGCTGACCGAATCGGGCACGCAGGCCATCGATCTTCTGTGCCGCTTCCTGATCGAACCGGGCGATACCGTGCTGCTCGACGACCCCTGCTATTTCAATTTTCACGCGCTGCTGCGCGCCCACCGCGCCAAGGTCGTCAGCGTGCCCTACACGCCATCGGGGCCTGATATCGAGCTGTTCGCGCAGGCGCTCGCCGAGCACAGGCCGCGCCTCTACATCACCAATTCCGCCATCCACAACCCGACCGGCGCGATCCTGTCGCCGGTCACCGCGCACCGGCTGCTGAAGCTCGCCGACCAGTCGGACCTGACCATCATCGAGGACGATATCTTCGCCGATTTCGAGCACAGCCCCGCGCCCCGGCTGGCGGCGTTCGACGGCCTCAACCGCGTCGTCCATATCGGCAGCTTCTCCAAGACGCTATCGGCATCGGTTCGCTGCGGCTTCATCGCGGCACCACGCGACTGGATCGAGCAACTTACCGACCTCAAGATCGCCACCACCTTCGGCGGCGGCCGGCTGGCGGCCGAACTGGTGCTGACGCTGCTTAGGGACGGCAGCTACCGCAAGCACATGGAATTGCTGCGCGCGCGGCTTTCCCGCGCCATGGGCGAGACGGGCGCGCGCCTGAAGGCCATCGGCATCACGCCCTGGATCGACCAACCGGCCGGCTTGTTCCTGTGGTGCAGCCTGCCGGATGGCGTGGACGCGGCTGAAATGGCACGCCGCGCGCTGGCCGACAACATCGTGCTGGCGCCCGGCAACGCATTCAGCCTGTCGGGAACCGCCAGCCGGTTCCTGCGCTTCAACGTTGCCCAATGCCAAGACGAGCGGATTTTCAGGGTGCTCAAGGCGGCAATGGCGCGCTGAGCGCTCAGCGGGAGGCCGCGCAGACCTCCCGAACGCAATCTCGCAGCCAGCGTTGCGCCGGATCGGCATCGAGCCGTGGATGCCAGAGCATCGAGATGGTGACCTCCACCGTGGCGACCGGCAGCGGAAAGCTGACCATGCCGGCGCGTGCGCCTTGCGTGTGCCGTTCGGGCACGCTGGCAATAAGGTCCGAAGCGCGCGCCATGGAGAGTGCAGCCGAAAAGCCGGAGACCATGCACGCCACGGTTCGCTGCAGGCCGAGCAGCGCCAAAGTCTGATCGATCGGCCCTCTTTCCCGACCCCGCCGTGAAACGCTGATGTGGTGGCCGCCCGCGTAGCGTTCAGGCGTTACCGCGCCTTCACTCAAAGGGTGGCCGGCTCGCACAGCACCGACGAAGCGGTCGCGAAACAGCGCCTGTATCAGCACTTCAGGTCCGGCCTCGCCGGCAACGCCGATTTCGAGGTCGATGTCGGCGTCGCGCAACGAGGCGACATCCTTGTCGGCTTTAGGCGCAAAGCGCAGCCGCACGCCCGGCGCCTCGGCCTGGATGCGGGCGACAAGACGCGGCCCGAATTCCTCGACGAACCCTTCATTGGTGCGCAGCGTGAAAATCTGTTCCAGCTTTGCGAGATCGAGAGGCCTGGCAGGGCGCAGCAACGTTTCTGCTTCCTGGACGACATGGCCGGCCTGCTGCCGCAATGCCTCCGCGCGCGGCGTCGGGACCAGGCCGCGGCCGGCGCGGACCAGCAGCGGATCGCCGGTCGCTTCCCGCAGCCGCGCCAGCGTGCGGCTCATCGCCGAAGGGCTGAGCCGCAGCCGGGTTGCCGCGCGCGCCACGCTGCCTTCGGCGAGCAAAACGTCGAGCGCGAACAGCAGATTGAGATCGGGCGATGCCATCGGCGGATTGTAGCACATGCCATGGCGTTTGGCGCACGAATAAGATGCAAATGCTGCGCCTTCCGCCATTCCACCCTGACGACTAGATCTCCGACAGGTCCGGTTGCGGGACTGACAAGGAGGAAATCGCCATGGCAATTGCTGAGCAGAACGAGTGCGCATCGGCGCCGCAGAACACCCGGTCCGCAGGCCTGGCCCACTCTCCTGTCTTGGCATTGGCCAGCCTGTCGCTCGCCACGCTGCTGTCGTCGCTTGGAACCAGCATTGCCAGCGTCGGACTGCCTTCCCTCATGCAGGCGTTCGGTGCGCCGTTCCAGTCCGTGCAATGGGTGGTTCTCGCCTATCTGCTCGCCATCACGGCCCTGATCGTCAGCGCCGGTCGGCTGGCCGATATGCTCGGCCGCCGGCCGTTGCTGCTCGGCGGCATCGCGCTGTTCACACTGGCCTCGGTGCTCTGCGGCCTGGCGCCGACGCTCTGGCTGCTGATTGCGGCGCGCGCCGTACAAGGACTGGGTGCCGCGCTGATGATGGCGTTGACGCTGGCCTTTGTCGCGGAGACCGTGACCAAGGAGAGAACCGGCAGCGCCATGGGCCTGCTCGGCGCCATGTCGGCGATCGGCACGACGCTCGGACCCTCGCTCGGCGGCTTGCTGATCGCCGGCTTTGGCTGGCGGGCGATCTTCCTCGTCAATGTGCCGCTCGGCCTCCTGACCTTTGCCCTCGCCTCGCTGGCCTGCCTGCCCGCGGCAAGGCTGCGGGCGTTCAAGGCGGGTTCGACGCGATCGGGACGGTCTTGCTAGGCCTGACGCTCGCCGCCTATGCACTGGCCATGACGCTCGGCCACGGCCATTTCGGCGCCCTCAACACCGGCCTGCTGGTTGCCGCCGGCATCGGCGTCGTTCTGTTCGGCGTCGCGCAGAAGAGGGCGAAGAATCCCTTGATCCGGCTTGCCCGGTTGTACGACATCCGGCTCAGCGCCAGCCTCGCCACGAACCTCGTTGTCGCCACAGTGATGATGGCGACCCTGGTGGTCGCTCCGTTCTATTTGTCGCGAGGGCTGGGGCTCAATGCTGCGATGGTCGGCATGGTCCTGTCGACAGGTCCGCTGGTCTCCGCGCTCTCGGCACTTATCGCCGGCCGCCTCACCGATCGCTTCGGTACCAACAGGATGATGATCGCCGGACTATTCGGCCTGGTCAACGGCACCTTGCTTTTGTCGCTCGCCGCAACAAAACTCGGCATTGCCAGCTATATCGTGCCGATCGCCGTCACCTGCTTCGGGTACGCCCTGTTCCAGACATCCAACAATGCCGCCGTCATGAGCGGTGTCGCTGCCGGCGAGCGCGGCGTGGTGTCCGGCCTGCTCAATCTGTCGCGCAATCTCGGCCTGATCACCGGCGCATCGCTTATGGGCGCCATTTTTGCGGCTGCCTCGACGGGAGAACGGCAAAGCCAGGACATGCTGACCTCAGCGGCAGCCGCGCACGGCATGCAGGTTACCTTTCAGACGGCAACGGTCCTGGCGGTGGCTGCGCTGTTGCTGGCACTGCTCTCGACCCGCGCCGGCGGCAGGCTGTCGGTGCGGCAACAGCCATCATGACCGAAGATAGGGAGCTTACGCTCCCGCCCGCTTGCGCCGCTCATAAAGCATGACCAGCGTTTCGGCGGTCAGCGCCGGCCTCTGTTCGCCCTCGATCTCGACCGTATTGGCGGCCTTCATCAGATACTGGCCCGGCCCCTTGTCCTCCACCGACAACAGCGTCGTGCGCAGCCGGATGCGTGCGCCGACCCTGACGGGCGCCAGGAACCGCACCTTGTCGAAGCCGTAATTGAAGGCGGCTTGCGTGTTTTCGGGGACGATGCCCATGCCCAGCGCCAGCGCGCCGATGATCGACAGCGTCAGATAGCCATGCGCGATCGTGGTGCGAAATGGGCTCTGCCGCTTCGCCCGCTCCGGATCGACGTGGATCCACTGATGGTCGCCTGTGCATTCGGCAAACTGGTTGATGCGGTTCTGGTCGACGGTCGTCCATTCCGACACGCCGAGCTCCTGCCCGGCCATCGCCCTTAACTGCTCGAAGGTCGGCGGCGTTTTCGGCCGTAGTTCCGTCATTCCTGCTTTCCCGGTGGCTCCCAGTGCCTCGGACCACGAACGGACGGCTCCTGTCAATTCGCCCGTTGCGATTCCGTTCCGCCATTTTCCGCCAAACAGCGTCCCTCGTCCATGCTCATGCGCCGCAACCGGCCCGCTCCTCTCATGGTTGCGTTGAGAGTCACTTCTTGTCATAGCCCGAGCGGATTTCCTCCATCGCTTCCTTGATGCGGCTGCGCAGGATTTCGATCGATTCGGTGCCGGATTTCTTGACCAGCTCGGCCACTTCGCCGGCATTTTTCAGGGCGGCT